>NZ_JBFUAB010000048.1:0-2577 GCF_056406535.1 Roseateles sp. P1_C1_2 | reverse complement strand
GAATAGCGTTTATCCGCCGCCCAGGCGAGGTTGGAAGAAGTCTGGGCATGGCGGCGGCGGATAAACCTGTTGGACTGAACCGCCCTCCCGACGGTAGCGTCAGGCGGCGGCGATATGGGGAATGTAAGTTTCAAATCCCCCGCCGGACCAGTGCGGATTCACCCGGGTGAACGAGCCGCTCCTGCTTGGCCCGCCGCACGGCTCGCAAGAAGCGATGGCGGCTCGCTCGGCACGCAGTGAGCAGGGCCGTCTTCGCGCGACCCCGAGCGCGGCGTGAACAGGGCTGCCGCGACGCGGTCTGGGTCGCTGCGCTCTTCGCCTGGCCTGGCCCCGTGGCACCCGTCATGGCGGCCCCCGGCACAGGGCGCCGCGCTCCGGCAGCAGCCCTCGCAGCGCCGGCAAGTCCGCCCCGCGCTGCTCCACCACGCGCCAGCGGCCCTGGCAGTGGGGGCAGGTGTTGACCTCGATGCCGGCCACACGCTTCATGAAGGCCCGGGCATCTTCCTGCGCCTGTGGGTTGGCCGCCGGCATGGCCAGCAGTCGCCGCGCCTGCGCCAGCCGCTCGGTCTTGGCGCACGGTGCCAGCAGCCCGTAGTGGCGGATACGCTTGAAGCCGCTGGGCAGCACGTGCTGCAGCAGCCGGGCGATGAACTGCTCGCCCGGCATCGAGATCGTGCGCTTGCGGCCATGGTCATCAGCGCGCACGCGCAGTCGCACCGCGTCGGCGTCAATGCCCACCAGCCGCTCGTGGCCGATGGCGGTGCGGTGGGTGTAGCGGCTGAGGTAGTCCAGCACGGCCGCCGGCCCGGCCAGTGGGGTCTTGGCGTAGACGACCCAGCCGTGGCGGCGCAGCGCTTGCGTTCTCGCCCGGCGTGCGCTGGCATCGGCCGGGTCGCGCGGCAGCTCGCCCGCTTGCTCGGCAGCTTGCAGCGCCGCCATGAACTTGCCCTTGAAGACGCGGCTCAGCGCATGCACCGGGAACAGGAATCGCTCGCTGCGGGCGGGCAGCACCCAACTCGCCGGGCCCGCGCCTGGCTCCGCGCTCGGCTTCAGCGCGCCGCAGGCCATCAGCGCGTGCACGTGCAGGTGGCGCCGCAGGTCCTGCGTCCAGGTGTGCAGCACCAGCGTGAAGGCAGGCGTGCCACCGAGCCAGCGGGGGTTGGCCGCGAACTCGGTGAGCGTGGCGGCGGCCTCGTGCATGAGCGTGTCGTAGACCCAGCGTGCATGCACACTGGCCAGCGCGTTGAGCTCATGCGGCAAGGTGAAGACAAGGTGGCAGTAGGGCGCGGTGAGCAGCTCACTCAGCCTTGCGGCGCGCCAGGCGTCGCGGCTGCGGGTCTGGCACTGCGGGCAGTGGCGGTTGCGGCAGCTGTGCCAGCGCCAGTGCTCGTTGCCGCAGCCCTCGCAGCGCAGCCGCTCGCCGCCCAGGGCTGCCGTGCGACAGGCCACGATGGCGCGCCAGGCGCGGGCCTGTGCGCTGCTCAGCGTGTGGTGGCTCAGGTACTCGGCCCCGAAGCGGTGCAGCACCTCAGCCAGCGTGGCAGCCATGGTCGGCTCTGCGGGGATCGAGCCGTCAGTGCAGCGTCGGCAGCGAGCTCAGCAGCGCCAAGGGTTGGCGGCGGGCCGCATCGGGGGCGTCCGGGCGGGCCAGATGGAGGTAGCGCATCGTGGTGCTGATGTGGCTGTGGCCGAGCCACTGCTGCAGGTTGTGCAGGTCCACCCCGGCCTCCAGCAGATGCGTGGCATAGCAGTGGCGCAAGGTGTGGATGCCGCCGCGCTTGGTGATGCCGGCGTGGGCGCAGGCGCGGCGGTACCAGCGCTGGGCAACACAGATGTCCAACGCCAGCTTGGGATCGCGCTGCGAGGCAAACAGCCAACCGCGCGGACGCCCGACCCGCCACCAAGCGCGCGCCACGGCCAGGGTGTCGGGGCTCAGTGGCACGAAGCGGTCCTTGGCGCCCTTGCCCTGCACGACGTGGATGCACATGCGGTCGGCGTGGCTATCGATGTGTTCGACGCGCAGGCTGCACAGCTCCGAGACGCGCAGCCCTGTGCCATAGGCCAGCTGCAGGAAGCTGCGCGCCTTGGCGTGGCAAGCGCAGTCAAACAGCCGTGCGAGTTCGGCGCGCGCCAGCACTTCGGGCAGGGCCTGGGGCGCGGGGCCCAGCGGGATCTGGAAGGTCTCGCCGTCCAGCGCGAGAACCGTGCGGTAGAGGAAGCGAAACGCGCAGCCGTACAAGTTCAGGCTGGCGCGGGCAAGGTGCCGTTCGCGCAGCAGGTACAGCAGGTAGGCCTGCACCTCATCAGCGCTGAGCAGCTCGGGGCTGCGGTGGTAGTGCCGCGCCAGGCGAGACACGGCGTCGACGTAGGTCTCCTGGGTGCGCGGCGCCATGCCGCGCAGTTGCAGTGCGTCGAGCATGCGCTGGCGCAGCGGGCTGATCTGGGTCGGGGTGATGGCAGCCATGACGGCTCTCCTTGATCCGCTCGGGCACATGCCCGCATCGGTCAAGGTACGCCGTTCAACCTGCTGGCTTCCCAGCCAGCACACCACCGCGTCAGCGGTTTAGTTCAACCAAC
>NZ_JBFUAB010000047.1:0-6615 GCF_056406535.1 Roseateles sp. P1_C1_2 | reverse complement strand
GGCAATGAGAGCGATGGGCGCGTAAGCGCCGTCTGGATGCGCCACTAGAGGGTGGCGGCGGCCTTCCAGACGTCCAGATGCCAATCACAGTCGATTTATAGGCCCACTTCGGACAACTGGCAGTCAAAACCGAGCGAGCTGCCCTATTGGCACCGTTGCTCGCGCGTTCTCACACAGTCTCGGCCGAGACCTGACCTCGGACGCGATGCACGCGATCGGCTGAGATCGCTGCAAAGCGGACCTGGCAGTACTCCCCACTTGGCGTGAACGCCGCGCTCTTGGCGCCGCTAGCATCGCCCACACATGCGCCGGGAGCTTTGCCATGCTGGAGGTCCGAATCGTCCGAACCCTGTCCGTCGACACAGATGCCGCTGTGGGCCCCGGCAGCCGAGGTGTCAGCTTCTCGATGCCTTGAAGAGGCCACCCGGTCCAGCTGCCATGACCGCAATGCCGATCTTCACTGGAAGTCCTCGGCCCGAGGACCGATCAAGTTCGATTCGCCGGGCTTTGCTCTTCCTGTCGATCTGCGCTCCGATCTGGCTGGTGCCTAACCTGCTCGGCGTCGGGCATCCGATCGTGCTGGTCGCGGCCGTCGTCATGCTGAGCTACCTTTTTCTGCGGCACGAGGGGCGTTCGCTCGCGATCCTCGGTCTCGACGCGTCGTGGCGCCGGCTGGGCGAGCTCGCCGCCGGATTCGCAGGCGGGGCGATCCTCATCGCCGCGATCGCCCTCGTCATGCGGCTCGTGCTCCCCATTCGCTGGGCGTGGAATCCGGGCTTCAGCGCGGGGATGGCGGCCTGGTCGCTTCTCTGGTTGCTATGCGGCAATGCCGTCGAAGAACTCGTGTTCCGTGGCTACAGCTTAGAGCGGCTCGTCGCGGCGCTTGGCCATTGGAAGGCGCAGCTCGTCACCGCGCTCCTGTTCGCGGTCTTCCACATCGCGAACGGGTGGCCCTGGCAGGTGGCGCTGCTGGGTACCACGGTCGGCTCGCTGTTGTTCGGGCTCGTGTTCGTGCGCTGGCGCAGCGTTCCCGCAGCGGCGGGCGTGCATGCGGCGGCGAACTGGGTGCGGGACCTGCTGCTCTGCGATCCGCCGACCGTGAAGACGCTGGTCGCGCCACTCTCGCCGCGCCCATGGACATCGGGCGAGCAACTGAGCGCGTTACTGATCATGGACGGGATCTTCCTCATCGCCTGCGCCGCGCTCGCGATCTCGATCAGACGCCAACCGCCCTCAGCTCTTGCTTCTCCGCGTCCGTGACGCCTCGGCATGCTGGTCGGCAAGTGGCCGCCAGAGCCCGGCTAGCATCGCCCGCACGTTTGCCGGGAGCTTTGCCATGCTGGAGGTCCGAGTCGTCCGAACCCTGTCCGTGGAGACGGCTGCCGCTCTGAGCCACCTCAGCGCAGCCAGTGGCTTGGTTCAGGTGGGGCAGCGGCTGTTTGTCGTTGCCGATGACGAACACACGCTGGCCGTGTTTGATTTGTCGGGCGACCGCGCCGGCCGGCTGCACCGGCTCTTCGACGGCGAATTGCCTGGCAAGCCCAAGGCCCGCAAGGCGGCCAAACCTGACCTGGAGGCACTGGCGCAATTGCCTCCGTTTCATGGCTGCCCGCATGGCGCGTTGCTGGCGCTGGGCTCGGGGTCGCGGCCGCAGCGTCATCGCGCCGCGTTGCTGGCGCTTGACGAGGCGGGCGATCTTCAGGCCACCGTCCGCGAGATTGACCTGGCGTCCTTGTACGAGCCGCTGCACGCAGAGCACGAAAAACTCAACATCGAAGGGGCCTTTGTCAGCGCTGGCAGCTTCTGCCTGCTGCAACGGGGCAATTCGGCCGACGCGGCCAATGTGTTGATCGCCTTCGACTGGCCGGCCGTTCAAGCCTGGTTGAGCGGCACCGCGCCCGCGCCGGGGCCGCTCTCCAGCAGGCCCTATGACCTCGGCGACATCGACGGCGTGCCACTGTGCTTCACCGATGGCGCCGCCTTGCCAGGCGGCGGCTGGGTGTTCTGCGCGGCGGCGGAGGCCACGGATGACAGCTATCTGGATGGCCCATGCGGGGGATCGGCGGTCGGTGTCGTCGCGGCCGATGGGCGCTTGCTTGGCGTGTGGCCGTTGTCCCTGCGATGCAAGGCCGAGGGCATCGCGGTGATCGTCGAGAACGGTGTTCTGCAGCTGCTGCTGGTGACCGACCCGGACGACCGCGACGAGCCCGCGCTGCTGCTCTCGGCGACGCTGGCCATTGACTAGGATCGCGGCACCCGACTCCACGCTTCCCATCATGACTGCCAAGAACGTATTCGTTGCCGCCGCGCTCGCCACAGCCTGCCTGACTGCCTTTGCCCAGTTGCAGCCCGTCGATGCGGCCGACCCCGTCGCCCCGCTCGTCAACCAGCTTGAACTGGAGAAGTACAAGGCCACCATCAAGGGCCTGACCCAGTTCGGCGACCGCCGCCAGGGCACGGCGCGCAACCGGGCGGCGCTGGACTGGATCGAGGCCCAGCTCAAGAGCTACGGCTGCACGAACACCGAGCGGCTGCGCTATGACTTCACCGAGCCGGTCAAGCGCGGCCCGGTGCAACTGCAACCCGTGCGCGCAGCCGGCCCGGCGGCGCAGGGCGGCGGCACGCTGTTCGGCAAGCGTGCCCCCATCGGCGTGAACATGGACCCGATGGCCCAGCCCGACGAGAAGCTGCGCGCACTGAACACCGAGCAGACGCCGCTCGGCACCTCGCCGCGCGAGAGCGTCTACTGCACCAAGGTCGGCACCACCCGGCCCGACGAGATGTACATCGTCTCCGCCCACATGGACGGCATCGGCTTTGGCGAGGCGGCCAACGACGACGGCTCGGGCACGGCCCTCGTCATGGAACTGGCGCGCATCTTCAGCGCGCCTGGCGTGACGACGGAGCGCTCTATCCGCTTCATCCTCTGGAACAACGAGGAGACCGGCCTGAACGGCGCCTATGCCTATGTGGCCCAACGCCAGGCGCTGCAGGGCATCGAGTCGCCCAAGGGCTCCGGTCAGTACCCGGAGCCGAAGTGGCTGGGCATGATCCAGCACGACATGCTGATGTTCGACCACGGCATGCCGGTCCCGAAACTCGACGCCGCCGGCAAGCCGGTACTGGACGCCCGTGGCCAGCCGGTCTACACGGCGCCCAAGGAGCAGCGCGCCGAGGCCGACGTCAACATCGAGTTCCAGGTCAACGCGAAACAGGCGGACGGTGCCGCCAAGCTGGCCTGGGCCCTGCGCGCCGCCAACGAGAAGTACGCAACCGACTATCCGGCCGCTGTTGGCAACCGCATGACCAATACCGACTCGACGCCCTTCATGGACGTTGTGCCGGCCATCTCGGTGCGCGAGAACGAGCGTGGCATGCAGATCGGCGCGGGCTGGAACCCGCACTGGCACCAGCCCACCGACCTGTATGCGACCTACTCGGACAAGGACTTCCTGCTCGGCCTCAACGCGGCACAGACAACACTCGCAGCTGTCGCGCAACTTACGGGGGGCCGGGTCAAGCCCTGACCCTGTGATGTCCTGCCGCCCGCATTCGCGGGGATGTAGCAAATGTATCAATTGGATACAGTTCGCCCCACTGCGCGGTTGCTAACCGCATTCATGCGCGGGCACGAGATGTTGCAGGGCCAGGTGTAGTCAGCGCCAGGGGCACCTAAGCGCACACAGGGAGGAGCGAGGTCGTACGGGTGTCTGCCCGTCGGCCGTTCGGGGTCCACCGTGGGTGGATCAATCCTTCCCGATGTCGTGCCGACAAGCAGGTGCAAGGCGCTCTGGCAGCGCCATGCAGCCGTCCGGTGCGGTGTCCTACGACTGCTGCACCGTGGAATCAAATACTGCTCTCGCTCCGTTCTATGCCGACGTTCCTGATGCGGCCCGCGAACCTGCCGTGCGCGATGCGGCCGATCTGCTCGTCGACGCGCTGGCCGCGCTGGGTGTCGAATATGTCTTCGGCGTACCCGGCGGCGCCATCGAACCCCTCTACAACGCGCTGGCGCGCAGCGCCCGCCGCGGCGGCCCGCAGGCCGTCGTGGCCCGCAACGAACAGGGCGCGGCCTATATGGCCGACGGCTATGCCCGCGAGACCGGCCGCATCGGCGTCTGCATCGCCACCTCGGGGCCGGGTGCCACCAACCTGATCACGGGCGTGGCCTGCGCCTATGACAACAACGTGCCCATGCTGGTCATCACCGGCCAGCCGCCGATCAAGAACTTCGGCAAGGGCGCGCTGCAGGAATCGAGCTGCACGGGCATCAACACGATGGCGATGTTCCGCCCCTGCACGCGTTACAACTCGCTGGTTTCGCACGCCGAGCAGCTGCCCACCAAGCTCTTCAACGCGCTGATGCAGGCGCAGCGTGCGCCCAGTGGCCCCAGCCATCTGTCCATCCCGGTGGACATCCTGCGCGAGCCTATTTCCAGCGACATGGAAACCCCAGACTTCGCTGGCCTGCTGCGCCGCGCGCCGGCCATGGTGGACCTGCCCGCCGTGCGCCAGCTCGCCCGCCTGCTGTTCTCGGCCCGCCAACCGGTATGGCTGATCGGCGATGGTTGTGGCGATGCCGCCAACGAGCTGATGCAGCTGGTGCAGCGCACAGAAGGCAGCTTCATCACGACGCCCGACGGCAAGGGCTTCATCAACCCGCGCCACCCGCGTTTCCGTGGCGTTTTCGGCTTCGGTGGCCACGCCAGCGCTGCCGAGCTGCTGTCGAGCGAGCCCGACCTCGTCATCGCGCTGGGTACGGGCTTTGGCGAGTTCAACAGCGGGGGCTGGTCGGCCGCGCTGCTGAACAGCCGCCTCGTCCACGTCGACGACAGCGACGAGAACCTGATGCGCTCGCAGATGGCGCGGCTGCATGTGCGCGGCCACATCAAGTCGGTCTGCGAGCAGCTGATCGCGCTGCTCAACTCGCCGCAGGACGCGACGCTGCTGCCCTTCCTGCACCCGCAGATGGCGCGCCAGGCCTACGAGGCCATGGTCGACAACCCCGAAGCCATCCACAGCGACAGCGCGCCGGTGAAGCCGCAGCGCCTGCTGGCCACGCTTTCCGAGCGCTGCCCGCCGCAGACGCGCTTCGTGGCTGACGCCGGCAACAGCGCCGCCTGGGCGGTGCACTATCTGGCGCCGCACGACCAGCGCGCCCGCATGCCCGGCGGCGCCTATCTGCCCTCCGGCAAGGAAAGGCGCACCCGCAGCTCCAGCTGGCTGCGCGTGACGATGGACTTCGCCCCCATGGGCTGGGCCATCGGCTCGGCCGTCGGCATCGCGATGGCGAATCGTCGCTGCCCGGTCGTCTGCCTGACCGGCGACGGCAGCTATCTGATGAATGGCCAGGAAATCACGGTGGCCGCCGAGTTGGGCCTGCCGGTGCTTTATGTGGTGCTGAATGACGGTGCGCTCGGCATGGTCAAGCATGGCCAGCGCCTGGCGGGCGCCGAGCCCATCGGCTTCCAGTTGCCCAAGGTCGACTTCGCCATGATGGCCGCGGCCATGGGCATCCCCGGCCATGTGATCCGCTCGCCGCAGGACCTGGACGCGCTGGACTTCGACGCGCTGCTGTCGCGCCAGGGGCCGACGCTGCTGGACATCCGCATCGACGGCGAGGAAGTGCCGCCGATGAACCTGCGCATGAAGACGCTGGGCACGGCGCGATGAGCGCCGCGCCGGGCCGCCCCAAGCAAGCTCGTTCCCGCCTGGCGGGACAGGCCGCAGGCCGAAGGGTGCACCAATGAGTCAGGTCCACACCCGCATCTGGCTGGAGGAGCCCGAGCCCGGCAACGCCTTCGCCACGCGCGCCGCCTACTGCCACGGCTATGACGTCTACGGCGAGATGCTGGGGCAGGCGCGCTGGGTGGAGATGCTTTTCCTGCTGTTCCGCGGCGAAGCGCCGGAGCCGGCACAGGCGGCCTTGCTGGAGGACCTGGCGCTTGCCCTGGCCAACCCCGGGCCGCGCGACCCGTCGGTGCATGCGTCGATGTGCGCCGGCACCGGCGGCTCGACGGCTGCTGCCAGCCTGATGGCCGCGCTGGCGGTAGGCGCCGGCCGGCAGGGCGGCGCTCGCGAGGTCTTCCATGCGATGCAGCTCTGGCAGCGCTGCGGAACCGACCTGGCGCAATGGACGCAGACCCTTGGCCAGACCGAGGCCTCGGTGGCCAGCATCTGGCCCGAATGCGACCACCCGCCCGGCTTCGACGCACATGCCGATTGCATGGCGCCGCTGGCTCGGCACCTGCTTGCGCACCTGGCAAGCAACGCAGCCAGCCAGCGTTGCGCCTGGCTGGTGAAGCAACAGGCCGCACTGGAAGCTGCCGCCGGCGCGCCCTTGGCGATGACGGGCGTTGCCGCCACCGCGCTCGCCGACCTCGGCTTCACGCCGGAGCAGGGCGAGATGCTCTTCCTGCTGCTGCGCCTGCCCGGCGCCGCGGCGCACGCGCTGGAGCAGCGCGGCATCGGTCCCAAGCAGTTCCCCTTTTTCGAGCTGGACCTGTTGAACGATCCCGCCGAACAGGTGGCCGCATGAAGCCTCTGCAGTTCCCCTTTTTCGAGCTGGACCTGTTGAACGATCCCGCCGAACAGGTGGCCGCATGAAGCCTCTGC
>NZ_JBFUAB010000046.1:0-6834 GCF_056406535.1 Roseateles sp. P1_C1_2 | reverse complement strand
CGCCGCCGCCGCGGGAGCGGCCTCCAGGCGGCGCACGGCCGAAGGCAGGTCGGTGGGCAAGGTGGGCAGCTCGACAGTCCGGCTCGGCGTGCGCAGGCTGGCGGCCGAGGGCAGGGGCGCGACGCTGGCCTCGGGTCTGGCTTCCAGGCGGCCGACGGCGGGAGGCAGTTCGGCGCTGGGCGTCGGCAGTGGCGCCGTCCGGGCGGGGACGGCGGTGAGGTTCTCGCGTTCCACGGGCTTGAAGCCCTCGGGCAGGTCCAGCGTCGCGGTGCTGGGGGGCGCCGGCGAGGGCTCCTCGGTGCGGGCCGCTTCGGCGGGCACCTCCTGGGGGTTGTGGCGGCCCAAAGCGGCGGCACCGGGCTGGGCGGCCGGGTCGGTCGGGCGCGCTGGCGCGCCGGCGCCGCCGCGTGCATCGACAGGCGCCGGATCGCCAGCCTCGGCGCCGCTGCGGCCCAGCAGCTTGACGGTCAGGCTGCCCCAGACGCCCTGGCCCGGCGCGGCCGTGCCACTGGCATTGCCGAAGACGAGGACGAGCCAGATGTGCAGCAGCACCGCCAGCAGCAGGCAGCGTTGCAGCTGGCGCGGGTCGGGCGGCGGGCGGCGGCGGAGGGCGACGGCGGCAGTCACGGCTGGCGCATTGTGGCCCGGCGCCAGGGCCGTTTTGTTACCAGGCGCGGCGCTCAGAAGATGGTTTGCGCGAAGGTGTCACGCCCGGCCGCCTTGGCGCGGTACAGGGCGCGGTCGGCGCGCTCCAGCAGGTCCTCGGCGCCTTCGCCGACACCCCCCCAGCAGGCCATGCCGACGCTGGTCGTGACGAGGATCTCGCTGCCGGCGGGCAGGGTGATGGGCGGGCGGATGGCATCGACGAGCTTGGCGGCCACCTGGGAGGCCTCGGCGTCGCTCTGCAGGCCTTCCAGGATGACGACGAACTCGTCGCCGGCCAGGCGCGCCGCGGTGTCGGTGCTGCGCACGGCGCGGCGGATGCGGGTGGCGAACTCCTTCAGCACGGCGTCGCCGGCGGCGTGGCCGTGGCCGTCGTTGATGCTCTTGAAGTGGTCGACGTCCAGGAAGATCAGGGCCATGGCCCGCTGGGCGCGGCGACTGCGGGCCAGCGCGAGGGTCAGCCTCTCCTCGAACTCGCGGCGGTTGGGCAGGCGGGTCAGCGGGTCGATGCGGGCCAGTTCCTGCAGGCGGCGTTCGACGTCCTTGGTGGCCGTCACATCGGTCGATAAGGTGTAGACGCCGGCGATCTTGCCGTCGGCGCGCCGGTCGGGGATGTAGACGGTGTGCAGATGGCGGGTCAGGCCCAGGGCCTGGGACACGACCTCGAACTCGATGCGTTCGCCGCGCAGGGCCTGCTCCAGCGCCGGCTGGCGCTGGGCGTAGAGATCCGGGCCGATCAGCGCCTTCAGATGACTGCCGACGGCCAGCTCGGGGTCCACGCCCATCCATTCCTCGAAGGTCTTGTTGACGAAGGTCAGTCGGTGATGGCGGTCGATGTAGGAGATCAGCACCGGCAGGTTGTCGGCAATGGCCTTGAGGTGGGACTGCGCGTCGCTGAGGCGCTGTGCCGCGAGCTGGCGCTCTGTGATGTCGAAGGTGACGGCGAAGACACCGATGACGCGGCCGTCGGCATCGAATTCGGGCACATAGGTCTGCTGGTAGTGGCGTGCCTCGCTGTCGCGCGGCCCGGTCTCGGACTCGAAGACGACGGTCTGACCCCCCATGGCCTTGTCCAGCCAGGGTTGGATCTGCTCGACATAGTCGGCATCGCGCACCTCGGCGATGCGCTGGCCGAGCAGTTTCTCCGGCTGCAGGCCGAGCAGGGTCTCGAACTGGCGGTTGGCGAACAGATAGCGGCCGTCGCCATCGAGGTGGAAGATCAGGGCCGGCAGGTTGTCGGTGATGGAGCGCAGCCGCCGCTCGCTGCGCTCCTGCTTCAACTGGGCGCTGCGCAGGGCCGTGATGTCGAAGGTCATCAGGTAGAAGCCGTTGACGTCGTTGGTCTGCGCGTCGTGCATGGGCACGAGGTGGATCTGGAAATAGCCGGTGCCGTCGCGCCAGGGCAGGGCGCCCTCGAAGGTCTGGCGCCGCCCCTGCAGCACCGCCCGCACATGGGCCTCGTGCAGCGCGTAGCTCTCTTCGCCGAGGCCGGCGCGCATGGGCATGCCGATGGCGCGGTCGCGCCCGAGGCTGTGGACCCTGAGGGCCAGGTCGTTGGCGAACACGCAGCGCTCCTCGGCATCGAAGACGCCGACCATGGCGGGAATGGCGTTGGTCACGTCGCGCATGCGCTGCTCGCTGGCGGCGAGCTCGCGGGCGGCCGCCCTGCGCTGGCTGACGTCGCGCACGAAGGCGTGGGCGGCGTAGCCGTCGCTCGTGTCCATGGCGGCGACGGACAGCTCGACGTCCAGCCGCCGGCCGTCGCGGTGCTGGGCCACGACCTCGACGCGCTGGTTGACGACGCGGCCCTGGCCGCTGTGGCGAAAGCGCGCCATGCCGGCATCGTGGGCGGCGCGCGTCTCGGGCGGGATGATGAGTTCGGACGCGCGCCGGCCCATCGCTTCGGCCGCCGTGTAGCCGAACAGCGCTTCAGCCTGCAGGTTCCAGTCGGTGACGTGGCCGTCGCCGTCCAGGCCGATGAAGGCGTCGCCGGAGTTGTCCAGGATGGCGCGGCAGCGCGCCTGCTCGCCCGCCAGTTGCTTGACGAGGGGCCGCACATGCTGCCTCAGCACCCAGGTGCCCAGCAGCGTCAGCACCGCCAGCAGCAGCGCCAGCCAGCTCAGGCGCTGGCGGATGACGGCGAAGACGGCCTCGATGTCGGCCTTGACGACCATGGCGAGACCCGTGCGCCCGAGCGGCACATAGGCCGCGACGACGGGCACGCCGCGCAGGTCGGGCGTCAGCGTGACGCCCGTCTCGCCAAGCAGGGCGCGGTTGATCGGCAGGTTGACGTTGCCGTTCGCGTCGAACATCGGGATGGTGAAGGGCTTGGGGTAGAGCTTGGACGGCACACAGGACGCGACCTTGTCGGTGCGGCTGCAGATCAGCACGTCGGAGGAAGCGTCGCTGTCGCGGACCCGCATGACGAGGCGATCCATCAGCGCCAGGCGCTGCTCGCTCAGGTAACGGCCCACGACCTCGCCCTTGTCCGTCACCGGCAGGTCCGTCGCGAGGATGAAGCCGCTGGCCCAGACCAGGCGGCTGGTCGCGGCGTAGTCGCGTGCCAGCGCCAGCGACGGCGTGTCGGCCTGGGCCGCGAAGACGCCGGCTTCGGCCAGCGGGACGCCGGCAGCGTCGACAAAACGGGCCGCGGTGACGCCGGCCGTCAGCAGGCTGCGCGTGAT
Organism: Roseateles sp. P1_C1_2; assembly: GCF_056406535.1. Classification (NCBI taxonomy): domain Bacteria; kingdom Pseudomonadati; phylum Pseudomonadota; class Betaproteobacteria; order Burkholderiales; family Sphaerotilaceae; genus Roseateles; species Roseateles sp. P1_C1_2. The sequence continues at coordinate 3,487 of NZ_JBFUAB010000046.1, read as the reverse complement.
GCTGCGCAGGCGCTCGCGGCGGGCGGAGTCCCCGGGGTTGCTTGCCAGGTTGGCGAGCTGCTCGACGACGATGGGCCGCGTGGCGACGGTCTGGGCCAGCCAGACACCGCCGTCCATGGCACTGACCAGTGACTCGCCGGTGATGATGGCCGTGGAGTGCACGTCTTCCTTGCGCGAGCGCTCGAACTCCGACTCCAGCGCCGCGAAGCCGCCGGCGCCCGCCGCAACAGCCACCAGGGCCAGCACGGCCAGCGAGCGCCGCGTGATGCGCTGCTCGTGCAGGTCGATACGTTCGCGCACGCCGCTCCAGCGCAGGCGGATCTCCCACAGCGACAGGGCCAGCAGGGCCAGCCCGGCCGCCGTTGGCAGCGTCAGGCGGTTGAAGGAGCCCCATTGGTAGAGCTGCTCCAGGTTCAGCAGATAGCCGAGGATGCCGACGACTGCGATGAGGGCGGCGACGATGATGCCCGCCGCGCTCAGGCGCCGGGCGAGCGCGCCCGGCAGGCCGGCGAGCAGGCCCTGGCAGCCGAACAGCAGCAACAGGGCCACGCAGCCGTTGGGCGAGATGCGGCCCGGGTGGGGGTTGACAGCCGTCGGCAGCACGCCGGGGCGCGTGATGTCTATGCCCAGCGACAGGTCGCCCACGGCCTCGACGAGCATCAGCGCCGGCAATGCCGCCATCAGGAGCGCCAGGCCCTGCACGGCGCGTCGCGCGGTCGCGCTCGGCGCCTGGCCGCCGGGCCAGCCCGCCATGACCCAGGCCGTGGCGGCGCCCAGCAGCAGCAGCACGGAAGACACGATGCCGATCTCGGCCAGCCCGGGCAGGAAGCTGGCGACCTCCAGCCGCAGGCTCCAGCGCATGGCGACGAAGCCGGCGATGAGCATGCAGGCCAGCGCGGTCCAGCGGGCGGTCGACAGGCGAGACAGGAGCATCATCGGGCGGCGGCAAGCAGCGATGCCCGTCTGTATATCAGCTTGGGGCGCGAGTGGCTCAGGGCCAGCGCGTCAATTCGTGGTGGACGGGCGGCAGCCAGCCGCCCTCGGCCGTGATGCTGCGCTCGACGACGTGGGTAGCACCGCTCGCCTCGCGGACGAGCACGGTGGCGCAGCGGGTGCCGTAGACGGCCACCCCGGGCCGCGTTGGGTCGGGCATGCGGATGAAGCGGGGCGACAGCAGGCGTTCGCGCGCCCGGCCGACGCCGGTGTCGGGCAGGGCCGCGTCGGGCGCCGGCGTGGGGTCGGCCAGCGCGGCAAGGAGTTGGCTGGCCAACTGTTCTGCCGAGACCGCGCCGTCGAGGGCCTGAGCCATGGCTGCCTTCAGGCCCAGCGTCTTGGGCCAGGGCGTGTCGAGGGCCGCGTTGGACAACGCGTGGATGCCGGGCGGCAGTTCAAGCGGCGCGGACGCGCGGTTGCTGATCCAGTGCCAGGTGTTGCTTGGCAGGTCGCCGGTGATGAGGTTGAAGCCGTTGTAGCCCTCCTTGAGCCCGGCCGCGAAGCCGTCGGCGCCGTCCGTCGAGCCCAGCCAGTCAACGACCAGGGCGCCGCGGGAAGGGGCGTCGGGATTCTGCCGGCTGGGATCGCGCACATTGGTCAGCAATGCGAGACGCCCGGCGCGGCTGAGACCGAACCAGGTGCCGCCGGCGGACAGGTCGCGGCCGGCCAGGATGTCGGGGCGTTCGGGCCACCAGGCCATGGGGGCAGCCTCGCGAGCGAAGAACTCGTCGCGGTTGGCGGCAATGGCGAGGGGGAAGCGCGGGTGGGCGTTCAGCGCGAAGGCGGCGAGGCACATGGACGGGGGCAGATCCTTCAGTAAACCCTGGCGTTGAAGGCTGGGGTGCCCGCCTATCATCGGCGCAACGACACTGGAGAGCACAGTGCAGCGACGTCATCTGGGGCTGTTGGGGCTTGTCTGGACGTTTGATTCGCTGGCGGCCCCGCCGGACGCGCCATTGCGGCTGCTGAGCGAGGAATTTCCGCCCATCAATTTCACCGAAGGGGGCCGGCCCAGTGGTTTGGCGGTGGAGGTTGTGCAGGCGGTGCTGAAGCGCCTGGGCCAGACGCGGGACATCGAATTCCAGCCCTGGGCACGAGCCTACCGCGAGGCCCAGGGCCGCGAGCCGATGGCGCTCTTTGCGGCGGCGCGCATCCCCGAGCGTGAGAGGCTGTTCCAGTGGGCCGGTCCCATCGTGACCTTCTACAGCAGCTTCTACGCTCGCGCGGGTGCCGAGAGGCTCAAGCGCCTCGACGACGCCCGCCAGGCCGGCGACGTGCTGGTCGTGCGGGACTGGTACACCGCCCAGCAGCTCATGTCCGAGGGCTTTCACAACCTGCGCTACGTCACTGACCCGACACAGGGCCTGCGCATGCTGCTGGCCGGGCGCGCGCCGCTGTTTGCGTCCGAGCGCATCAGCATGCAGGGGGCGCTGGCCGCCGCCGGGGTCGACCCGGCCGCGCTGGAGGAGGTCTACACCTTCGCCAGCAGCGACGGCTATATCGCCTTCTCGCCGGGCACGCCCAAGCGCGTGGTGACAGCCTGGCAGCGCGAGATCGATGCGATGAAGCGCGATGGCAGCTTCCAGGCCATCTACAAGCGCTGGCTGCCGCAGGACCTGCCGCCGCGCTGAATCAGCGCTGAACCTGGCAGGACTTTTTAGTCGCGCTTACGTGCAACTAACCCGGTGTTTTTCCCACATAGGAGAACCATGAAATTCATGTTCGGTGTCCTGGCTTTGTGCCTTGGACTCTTCTTCTCGTCGGCATTCGCCGCCGACGCGCCGCAAACTGCGGGGCAGGTCAAGCTCGACCTGCTCAAGCAGCTCGAGAAGGACGGCTACCTGAGCCAGAAGCTGGCGGACGAAGCCAAGCTGAAGTACGTGGATCCCAAGGACATCAGCGTCCCGCTGGCCACTGTCAATGATGCCGCCAAAGCCGAGTCCTCGTTCTACCAGCGCTATGTCACCTTCGCCAACTTCTTCAAGCTGGTGGCCATCGTCCTGCTGCTGGTGTGGGCTTCGGGCTTCATCGCCCTGTTCGCCAAGGGCCTCTTCGCGCTCATTGCTTCGGTGTCCAAGGAGGTCTACCAGACCGTATTCCTGGCGCTCACGCTGACGATGACGCTGCGGCCGGAGCTGCTGTGGGCTTCACAGGCCTTCTACTTGGTTCTGTTCGGCGCGTTCGCCAACGTGATGCTGGCGACCTGGGTTGTAAAGAGCCATCCAAAACTTCAGGAAGCCCTTGCCAAGCTGTTCAACCTTGGCGTGAATCGCCCCGGGTTCCATGGAGGCCGGTTGGTTTAAGTCAGGCGGGCATCGCGGCCTGATTGGCAAGTTGCCGGTAGTAGTTTGACTCAGCCTCGGCGGGCGGGATGTAGCCGATGGGTTCGAGCAGCCTGTGGTGGTTGAACCAGGACACCCATTCCAGCGTCGCCAGCTCCAAGGACTCCTTGGTCTTCCACGGCGCCCGGCGATGGATCAACTCGGCTTTGTAG
>NZ_JBFUAB010000045.1:0-10319 GCF_056406535.1 Roseateles sp. P1_C1_2 | reverse complement strand
GTCCAGGTCTCGTTGCCGACGCGGTCGTCGTTGTAGCCGGACACCGTCACGCCGAACATGTTGGCGAAGTTCGGGCGGGTGATGGCTTGCGAGGCGGCGGCGCGCAGCACCAGGTCCTTCTGCAGGTCGAAGGCCAGGTTGACGCTGGGCAGCACGTCGTTGTACTTGGACTTCTTGACGTCGTAGGTCTTGCCCCAGTTCTCGTTGCCGGCGTAGTCGCCAGCGGCGAGCGGCGTGCCGTCGAACTTGTAGCCGGTGCTCTTCACGTCGGTGGAGATGTAGCGCAGACCGAAGTTGCCGCGCAGGTTGCCGGCCTCGAAGTCGAACATGCCGTACAGGGCCTGGTTCTTCTCGTTGAGCTCGCTGAAGGCGGAGCGGTCTTCGTTCCAGCCGTTGATGTTCTTCAGCGTGCCGGCCACCATGGCGTCGATGTTGGGACGCGGGATGCTCCAGCTGGCCACGCCGACGGTGCCGTCGAACAGGCCGCTGGTCGCGCTCGAGGCGATGGTGCTGGCCCAGACCGGACGGTAGGCGCGCTTCTCGAAGGTGTGGTCGGCAAAGCGGACACCGGTCTTGAAGGTGTTGATGGCGCCCCAGTTCAGGTCGATGGTGGCGTCGAGCTGGGCGTACTTCTCCTGGTCCTTGTTCGGGCCTTGCGAGGTGGCCCAGGTCTGGGGGCCCAGCTGCGAGGGCAGTTGCGCCGCGGTGAAGGACTGGCTGGACGTCGGGCTGATGACGATCTGGTGGCCGGTCGCGTCGATGGTGCCTTGCCAGTTGGGTCGCGCGAAGCCGGCGTCCCAGTTGCCGGACTGGAAGTTGGCCGTCAGCGAGGTGCCGCCCTTGGCCTTGGTGCTGCCGGCGACGAGGTCGAACTTGGCGCCGTCGAGCTTGTAGTGGCCGTCAAACGTGACGCTGTCGGACGTCATCTGCGCCTGGCGGGCCCAGACCTGGAAGAACTGCGTCGGCAGCGGGTTGGCGGCGGTCGTGGTGCTGTGCACGCACATGCCGGTGGGGTTCCAGGCCGACTTCACGTCGGTGTTGCGCTTGTCGCAGTTCGGGTCCTGGAAGATGTAGTCGCTGCTGTTGCTGTTGTCGCCAATCAGCTTGAGCTTGAGCAGGTTCAGGCCGAGGTCCAGGCCCTGCACCGGCTTGGCCTGCAGCGTCAGGTTGATGGCGTCGCGCTTGCGGTCCTGCACGAAGGCGGTGGGCGCCACGTCGCCCGACCAGCGGTTGTCGGCCTCGACGCCGCGGCGGATGTAGGCGCCTTCGGAATGAGCCGCGGCCGCCAGCACGCCGAAGCTCTTGGCCTCGTTCTTCCAGCTGTACAGGCCCGAGACTTCCTTTTCGGGGTCGCTGATGGTGCCCTTGCCGTACTTGACGCTGACGAAGCCGCTGTTGGCCGGCATGTCCAGGGGCTTGCGGGTCTTGACGATGACCGTGCCACCGATGCCGCCTTCGGTCAGGTCGGCCTGGGAGGACTTGTAGACCTCCATGCCGCCGATCAATTCAGAAGGCAGCAGGGAGTAGTTGAAGGAGCGGTCGATGTCGAGCTGGTCATACCAGCCGGTGGACGCGACGGTCTGGCCGTTCAGCGTCGTGTAGGTCATCTGCGGGTCGGAGCCGCGGATGGACACCGAGGCGCCCTGGCCGAAGGCACGGCCGACGGACACGCCGGGGATGCGGCCCAGGGCCTGGCCGACGTCGGAGTCGGGCAGCTTGCCCACGTCTTCGGCGGAGACGGCGTCGACGACGGCGCTGGCGTTCTTCTTGATCGTGGCGGCGGTCTGCAGCGAGGCGCGGATGCCGGTGATGACCACCTGCTCGAGCTGGGCCGGTGCAGGTGCAGCCGCTTCTTGTGCCTGGGCGGCGAGCGACATGCTGAGCAATGTCAGGGCGGCGGCTGCCGCGATGGGGGTCGGTTTGACCTTCATGAACTGATCCTCGTAGTGGCCGTTGGTTCGGATGGGCGGGTGGCTGCCTGGGGCCATGCATACCACCTTGAGTCCGGTTGCCGCCCCTGTTTTGTTCTCAATGCGTGCAACCAGTGCAAGGCCACTATAGCGATCGATAACGCCACTTTGCTACCAATTTGGTCCGAGTAGTTTCCCGGGTGGCTTAGGTCATGCTCTATGAAAACGAGGCTGTTTCGCTGTTGATTGCCCTCGCGACGGTGGATGACTGGTATCTGATTGGTGCCTGAAATCCTGTTGCTCGATGACGACGAAAAACTTGCCGGCGGAAGCGACTTGCTGCTGCGGTGGATGAACTGGTCGGCAATTGGACTTGTCCGGATGCAGGGTTTGCCGGAGGCTTGGCCGCGGCGGCGAGCCAGGACAATGGCAAGCCCTGGACGCGATGCCCTGACCCCGGATGAGCGGTGACTCCCAAGCGATATGAAGCCGGTTGAAAGCTGGACGGCGGTCGACGATCCGCAACTCAAGAACCGCCTGGAGCAGCGCGCCGAACCGGTGCTGCTGAAGGGGCTGGTGGGCCACTGGGCGGCCGTGCAGGCCGGGCGCGACAGCGCACTGGGCATCTGCGACTACCTCGCCCGCTTTGACCGCGGCGTCGAGGTGATGGCCACCAAGACGCGCGCGGCGGCGCGCGGCGTCATGGGCTACAACGAGACGCTCACCGACTTCGCCTTCGTCAAGGCGCGCATGAGCCTGGCCGAATTCATGGCCAATCTGGCGGCCTATCTGCCGCTCGACAACGTGCCGGCCATCGCCGCCCAATGCGCCAAGGTCGGCGACGTCATTCCAGGCTTCCTCGACGAGAACGTGCTGCGGGCCTTGCCTGGCGTCGTGCCCAACTTCTGGCTGGGCAATGCGCTGACGGTGCCGGCGCACCATGACCACCCGTACAACCTGGCCTGCGTCGCCGCCGGGCGCCGTCGCTTCACGCTGTTCGCGCCGGCGCAGGTCGGCAATCTCTATATCGGGCCGCTGGAGCACACGCCGTCGGGTGCGCCGATCTCGGTCGTGCATCCCAAGGCGCCGGATCTGGCGCGCTATCCGCGCTATGGCGAGGCGCTGGCCTCAGGCTGGGTGGCCGACCTGGAGCCGGGCGACGCCCTCTACATCCCGCCGCTGTGGTACCACCAGGTCGAGGCGCTGGAGAAGGTGAACCTGCTCATCAACTACTGGTGGCCCGTTGTCGGTCTCTCTGGCGCCAAGGACCTGCCGGCGCCCGCCCACGCGCTGCTGCAGGCCATCCAGGTGCTGAACGCGCTGCCGGCGGCGCAGCGCGATGCCTGGGCGGCACTGTTCGAGCACTACGTGGTGCAGCGCGAGCAGGAGCCCGCCGCCCACATTCCCGAGGCCTGGCGCGGCGTGCTGGCGCGGCGACCTTGAACGGATGCCCATGCAACCGATGAAGGAACTGGACGGCGTCACGCGCGAGCGCTTCGAGCGTGAGGTGCTGAACGCCTATGAGCCGGTGGTGATGCGCGGCGCCGTGCAGCACTGGCCGCTGGTGGCCCAGGGGCGTGCGGGCCTGGAGCCCTGCCTGCAATACCTGATGGGTTTCGACCAGGGCGAGTTGGTGGACGCCGTGCTCGCCCGGCCCGAGCCCACGCGCGCCTTTGCCTACAAGCCGGGCCTGGACGGCTTCAACTTCATGCTCGACAAGCGGCCCTACGCCGCCCTGTTCGAGCAGCTCTGGCGCTACAGCCATTTCCCCGAGCCGCCCAGCCTGGCCGCGCAGAGTGCGCTCGTGTCGACCGCCTTACCGGGCCTGGAGCAGGCCAACCTGATGCGGCTGCTGGACGCCTCGATAGCGCCACGCATCTGGATCGGCAACCGCGCCACCGTGCCGGCGCATTTCGACGATTCCCACAATATCGCCTGCGTGGCGGCGGGGCGGCGCCGCTTCACGCTGCTGCCGCCGCAATGCGCGCCGCTGCTCTACCTGGGCCCGCCGGACTACGCACCCACGCCGGCGCCGATGTCGGTCGTGCCGGATCTGCACCGGGCCGATCCTGAGCAGTTCCCGCTTGTGGCCGAAGCGCTAGAGCAGGCCGTGGTGGCCGACCTGGAGCCGGGCGATGCGATCTATATGCCGCCACTGTGGTTCCATCAGGTCGAGGCGCTGGCGCCGCATCTGAACATCCTGATGAACTACTGGTGGCGGCCGCTGGCCGCGCCGCAGCGGCCGGATGACCTGCACCTGGCCGCGCTGCGCCTGGCCATGCTGGCGCTGAGGCATCTGCCCGACGGCGAGCGCGAAGGCTGGCGCGCGCTGTTCGCGCACTATGTGTTCGGTGCGCGCGGTGAGGGCCTGGCGCACATCCCCGCGGGGCAGCGCCATTTGTTCGGCGACATCGACGCGGCCGGCGATGCCGCTGTGCGCAAGGACATCCTGGATCGGTTGAAGCCCTGAGCCGCGCTGCGCCGGGCCGCCCCCAAGCGAGCGGCCATCCCCTCGGGGGATCGGCCGATGTACCCATCGGCCGAGGGGCGGACATTTACCAGGTGTAGATCTGCATGGCCTTGTCGCCCTGACCGGGCGGGATGTCGGCCAGCAGCTCGCGGTGGTCGGGGAAGTTGGTGACGCTGCGGGCGATGAAATCGTCGACCGCGCCCAGGTTGTGGCGCGCCTGTTGAGCGCTGGGCGGCTGCAGGTCCTGTGGGTCGGGGAAGATGCCCATGCCGGCCAGCAACGCATACCAGGACACGGTGGGATAGCCGCCACCGAAGCGGCCCGTCTTGAGGGCGGCCACCAGCGGCTTGCGCGACATCCACGTCATCAGCACGCCTTGCAGCGCGTCCGACAGATGCATGTTCTCGGCGTTCTCGCGCCAGTAGTCGGTGTCGGTGCGCGAGTTGGTCTTGTAGTGCGCCACGATGTAGTCGCGGGTGTTGTCGAAGCGCTTGTGCATGGCGGCGTTGAACTGCTCCTGCGCCGAGCTGCCGAGGTCGCCCTTCTCCAGCACTTCCACCAGCATGGACGCTGTCACCTGCACGAACAGCAGGGCCGTGGCTTCCAGGGGTTCGATGAAGCCCTGCGACAGGCCGATGGCCACGCAGTTGCGGTTCCAGACCTTGGCCATGCGGCCCACGCGCATCTTGAGGTGGCGGGCCGGGGTGTCCGAATCGAGCATGCCGAGGTGCCTGCGCAGCTCGGTCTCGGCCTCGTCCGCCGAGCAGTGGGCGCTGCTGTAGACATAGCCGTTGCCCTGGCGCTGGGTGAGGGGGATCTTCCAGGCCCAGCCATGGCGCAGGGCCGTGGACACGGTCTGCGATTCGATGGGGCCTTCGAGTGGCGTCGGCATGGCGACGGCGGCATCGTTGAAGAGGTTCTCGCCGAAGCCGATGAAGGGCGTCTGCAGGGCCTTGCCGATCATCAGCGACGCAAAGCCGCTGCAGTCGACGAAAAAGTCGGCGGCCAGCGTCTCGCCGTCGTCGAGCTGCAGGCCGCTGATGTCGCCGCGCTCGTCGAGCACCACCTGGTTGACGTGGCGCTGCAGATGGGTCACGCCACGCTGCACTGCCTTGCGGCCGAGGAACTGCCCCAGCAGCGTCGCGTCGAAGTGATAGCCGTACCAGACGTCGAAGGGGAAGTTGGCCTTGGCACGCGGGCCGCGGGCCTGGCGCGCCAGTGCCGCAGACACGAAGAAGCGGTCCGGGTGGGCGTAGACATCCGCGCCGTCCAGGCGCGCATGCACGTTGTCCACGAAGGGATGCATGGTCATGTTGTCCAGCATCGACACGAAGGGGTGGAAGTAGCGCTCGAAGCCGGGCTTGGTCGACCAGCCATCGAAGGTGATGCCGCTCTTGTAGGTGGCATTGCACGCCGGCATCCACTCGGACTCCTCGATGCCGAGGATCTCGAAGAAGCGCCGCAGCCAGGGCGTCGAGCCCTCGCCGACGCCGATGATGCCGACCTGGGGGCTCTCCAGCACGGTGACCTTCAGGCGCGGGCCATAGGCTGTCGTGGCCAGCATCAGCGCCGTCATCCAGCCGGCCGAGCCGCCGCCGACGACGCAGATGTGCTTCACGGGTGGCGGCGCATCCGTGCTGCCGCCCAGCGGACGCGCGGCGATGTACTGGTCGATGAGGGTGGCGGTATCGCGCATGGGCAATCGGGTATGAAAAAAGGGGAGCGTGATCTCCACGCTCCCCTTTGATTGTGTTCACCTGCGGCGCCTGCCGGAACCCGTGGGTTCCAGCATGGGCAGCACGTCAGAACTTGACGCGGGCGGTCAGGTAGAACTGGCGGCCGTTCTTGTAGATGGCGCGCGGCTGGATGTCCGAGGCGTAGTACTTCAGCTTCGGGTCATTCAGGTTCTGGCCGTCCAGGCTCAGCGAGAAGCTGTCGTTGATCTTGTAGCCCAGCGAGGCGGACAGCACGCCGGTGCCCTTCTGGAAGTAGTCCGTGCCGCGGTCCTGGCCGATGAAGATGTCGTCCGTGAAGCTGTAGTTCACGCGGGCCGAGAAGTGGTCGTTCTCGAAGAAGCCACCCACGGTGAACGAGTTCTTCGTGTTGCCGCGCAGCACGTGGCCGCTTGAGTCCGAACCATCGGCGTAGGTGTAGTTCGCGCTGACGCCGAAGTTACCGGCGACGGGCATTTCACCCGCGAACTCCAGACCCTTGACCGTGGCCTTCTTGTTGGTCAGGCCGGTGATGACGAACTGGCGGTTCACGAGTTGCTGCACGCCACCTTGCTGGTTGGTGTTGCCCAGCAGCACCGGGTAGGTGCCGGTGAAGGTGCCGTTCGTGATGTAGGTGCCCATCTGCATGTAGAAGGCACCTGCCGACACGAAGGAGCGCGGCGCGAAATACCACTCGACGTTGGCATCGACATTGTTCGAACGGATCGGCTTCAGGGCTGCATTGCCGGCCGTGCCGCCGCCGATGGCGTTGTTGTCCAGGAACATGCCGGTCGTGCTGAGCGACGTGAACGCGGACAGGGCCGTGTAGTCGGCACGGGTCAGCGTGCGGCTGGCGGCCAGGCGGGCCACGATGTCCTTGGTCAGGTCGATGCGAATGCTGGCGCTGGGCAGCAGGTCGGTGTACCTGACGTCGGACGTGGTCGCGGTGAAGTTGCCGAACGCGGATGCCACGTCCACCTTGTCGGCGGGCAGGCTGTTGCGGAAGGCGCCCGAGGACTGCTTGGTGCGAACCACGCGCAGGCCGACGTTGCCGCTCCAGTTGTTGCCTTCCAGGTTGGCCTGGGCATAGGCCGCCGTGGTGGTTTCCTTCACGCTGTACTCGCCACCGTCGAAGGGCGAGCGGCGGGCGATCGGATCGCGGTTGGTGACGCGGCTGTTGTACTCGGCCAGGGCCTCGGCCGAGATATAGGTCAGATTGGTCGGGAAGCCACTTCCCAGACCGCTGCCGTAGTTGCCCGGGTAGGACTGGCTGAAGGCCGGCAGGGTGTAGGGCGACAGCTGGGGCGCGTCATTGCCGCTGGCGTCGGCGCAGGCGCTGGGCTTGCTCCAGTCCCAGGGGCCGACGCGGTAGGGCGTGCCGGTGGCGCAGCCCGGGCCTTGGTTCAGCGTTGCATCGGTGTAGCGCTTGTGCTGGGCACTGCGCACGCCGAACTTCAGGCTCTTCAGCATGCCGGCATCCAGCATGTACTCGCCGTCCACCTGGGCCCAGCTTTCCTTGTCGTGCACGATGACGTGCTCGGCGCCGAAGATCCAGTCAAAGCCGATCGAGGGGTTGCTGAAGCTGAAGGACGGTGCCGTGTCGTTGCCGTTGAGCTGGTAGCTGGCGCGCGTCGTGGCGATGTGCGGCTCGACGACGTCCTGGCTGACGGTCTGACCCTTGCCTTTGGACGTGCCGGCGTTGACCGACAGCGACAGGGAGTCATTGACCTTGAACGAACCTTCCAGGCCCAGGAAGTTGCTCTCCGCGGCGGCCTTGCGCGAGATCATGTCGTAGTAGCCGGCCGTCGAAGGCGTCGCCCAATTGAAGGTGGCCTTCGTCAGGGTCTTGTTGCCGTTGTTGTCGGTCGCGATCGAGTAGTCGGAGATGGTGGCGCTGTTGATCAGGCCAGCGCGGGGGGCCATCAGGTAGTTGCGGTTGTAGTTGTCCGCGTCCATCTTGGACGAGAAGCCCGTCAGCACGAGGTCCACGTCCTTGGTGGGCTTGAACTCGGCGCGCACCAGGCCACCCTTGCGCTCGCGCTCCTGCGTGAAGTAGGCCGCGCCGATCAGGTCGGGCGTGTAGACGCCGTTCAGCTCGGGATGCGCGGCAACCAGGGCCGGAGCATTGCTGCTGTCCAGCTTGTTGATGAAGCCCAGCGTTTCCACGCCGTCGCGGCGCAGGCTGCGCTTTTCCGAGAAGGCCTGGACGAGCACGCCGAAGGTCTTGGCGTCGTTCTTGAAGTTCAGCAGGGCGCTGAGTTGCGGATCGGTCTTCTTGGGCAGACTGGCATAGACGGCGCCGATGCCGGCTTCGAAGGTCAGGGCCTTGGAGAAGTCCAGCGGCTTGCGCGTGATGATGTTCACCGAGCCGGCCGTGCCGCCTTCCACCAGGGAGGCTTCGGCGCTCTTGCGCACTTCGACGCGGCTCACGAGTTCGGAGGGCAGCAGCGAGTAGCTGACGCTGCGGCCGACGCCGGCGCCGGTCTGGTCCAGCACGAACCAGTCGCCGTTGGCGATGCCGTGGCCGTCCAGCAGGGTCTGCGTCAGGCTGGGATTGGTGCCGCGGATGCCGACGCGATCGCGCTCGTCAAAGCCGCCGGAGCCGCCGGCCGGGCTGTTCAGGATGGTGACGCCAGGCACGCGGGCCAGCGAGTCGGCCACGTTCTTGTCAGGCATCTTGCCGATGTCTTCGGCCGAGATGACGTCGATGTGGGCATCGGCGTTGCGCTTGACGCTCAGCGACTTTTCCTGCGATGCCCGGATGCCGGTGATGGTGACCGTATCGAGTTGCTGAGGGGCCGGCGCTTGCTGCGCCATGGCGGCACCGCTGGCGCCGAGCAGCGCGATGAAAACCGCCTGCGAGATGGGGGTCTGCTTGACCTTCATGGTTTGTTCCTCGTTGTGGCCAATGAATTGGGGCGGCGGTGCCTGCTTCGGGTGCGTTGCATACCACCTACGGTCCGGTTGGCGCCTTGTCTGCCCTCAAAAGCGCATTCCAACCAGTGCCATGCCACTGTAACGATTGATAACGCCACTTTGCTACCAATTTTTACTGGGGAGTTTCCCGAGTGGTGGCGGCAAAGGCCTCTATCCATGGGGTGGCCCCACCTGTGGAGGCGCCGTTTGCGGCTGGCTATTGGTATTTCATTGGTATGTTGTCGCGTAGAGAACTGTTGCGCTTCGGCGACGACGGGCTTGCGCTGATCGCCGACTTGGTCGAAGCGAGGCGTGCGGCTGGTAGTGGACTGGCCTGGATCTGGTCCTGAATTGGTCGCCTACCCACTGCGGGTGGCGTCTTGCCTTGTTGGCAAGCGCGTGCCGCGCTAACCGCCTTGCGCGGCGCTGCCGAGTGACTGCGTGGGGTGGCGGTGTCGAGAGGCGTCGTGGCGCAGGGCCCGCATCGGCCTTCGTTGTGGGCCGGAATGAAGATCCGCCCTCTCACCTGTTTTGTTCTTGTTGGTGAGGCTCTGTTGCGCCCCCTTTGCCCTGTGCTATAGTTGCGGGCTTGCCTCAGGAGGGGTGGCCGAGTGGTTAAAGGCAGCAGACTGTAAATCTGCCCGCATAGCGTACGCTGGTTCGAATCCAGCCTCCTCCACCAAGACTTTGCAGTCGAGGCAGGGCTTGTTGGCTCCCAGGGCGGGAGTAGTTCAATGGTAGAACCTTAGCCTTCCAAGCTAATGACACGGGTTCGATTCCCGTTTCCCGCTCCATCGAGAGCGGCTTGGTCGGCCAGCGTCGACACCGGTTTGCCGGCCAATCCCATGGCTTCAAACCCGTGCCGATGCCCTTGTGGCTCAGTGGTAGAGCACTCCCTTGGTAAGGGAGAGGTCACGCGTTCGATCCGCGTCAAGGGCACCACCAATTTCTCTTTTTCTTCTACTCGTCCCAACGGGTTCGCCTCAGGAGCGCAAGATGGCAAAAGGCAAGTTTGAACGTACGAAGCCTCACGTGAACGTGGGCACGATTGGTCACGTCGACCACGGCAAGACGACGCTGACCGCGGCGATCGCGACGGTGCTGTCCAAGAAGTTCGGCGGCGAGGCCAAGGCCTACGACCAGATCGACGCGGCGCCGGAAGAAAAGGCCCGCGGCATCACGATCAACACCGCGCACGTCGAGTACGAGACGGCCAACCGCCACTACGCGCACGTTGACTGCCCCGGCCACGCCGACTACGTCAAGAACATGATCACCGGTGCCGCCCAGATGGACGGCGCGATCCTGGTG
>NZ_JBFUAB010000044.1:0-11609 GCF_056406535.1 Roseateles sp. P1_C1_2 | reverse complement strand
CGCTGGCGCTGTCCTTCCTCGCCACGCTCTACCCGAGCTGGCGCGCCAGCCGCGTGCAGCCGGCGGAGGCGCTGCGTTATGAGTGAGCAAATCCTGCAAGCCACTGGCCTGACCCGTCGCTTCAGCGAAGGCGGCCTGGACGTCACCGTGCTCAAGGGCGTGGATCTGCATGTGTCGCGCGGCGAGACGCTCGCCATCGTCGGCGCCTCGGGCTCGGGCAAGAGCACGCTGCTGCATCTGCTGGGCGGCCTGGATGTGCCGACCTCGGGTGCCGTCACGCTGATGGGCCGTTCGCTGGCGTCCATGGACGAGGCCGAGCGCGGCCGCTGGCGCAACCAGCAGCTGGGCTTTGTCTACCAGTTCCATCACCTGCTGCCGGAGTTCTCGGCGCTGGACAACGTCGCCATGCCGCTGCGCATCCGCCGCCAGACACCCGCCGACGCCCGCGCCGCGGCGGCCGAGATGCTGGCCCGCGTCGGCCTCAAGGAGCGCGTCATGCACCGCCCCGCCGAGTTGTCGGGCGGCGAGCGCCAGCGCGTGGCCATCGCCCGCGCCCTGGTCACCCGGCCGGCCTGCGTGCTCGCCGACGAGCCCACCGGCAACCTCGACCGCGACACCGCGTCGGCCGTCTTCGAACTGATGCTGGAACGCGCCCGCGAATCCGGCACGTCCTTCATCCTCGTCACCCATGACCGCGATCTCGCGGCGCGCTGCGACCGGCAGCTGCGCCTGGTCGCGGGGCAATTCCAGGCAACGCCCGCATGAACCCGCGCTTCGTCCTCAAGCTCTCCTGCCCCGACCGCGCGGGCATCGTCCATGCCGTCACCGGTGTGCTGCTGCAGCAGGGCGGCAACATCCTGACGTCGCACCAGCATGGCGATGCGGATCACGCCCGCTTCTTCATGCGCATCGAGTTCGAGGCCCAGGCCGAGGAGGCTGCGCTGCAGGCCGCGTTCCAGCCTTTGGCGGACGAGTTCGGCATGGATTGGGAATTGGCCGCCCGCGCCCGCAAGACCCGGGTGCTGCTGCTGGTGTCCAAGCTCGGTCATTGCCTGAACGACCTGCTGTTCCGGGTGAAGACCGGGCATCTGCCCATCGAGATCCCGGCCATCGTGTCCAACCACCGCGACTTCTACCAGCTCGCGGCCTCGCACAACATTCCCTTCCACCACTTCCCGCTGCTCGGCGCCACCGACGCGCAGAAGGCAGCCCAGGAAGACAAGATCCGCGAGGTGGTGGCCGACAACCAGATCGACCTCGTCGTGCTGGCCCGCTACATGCAGATCCTGTCGCCGGAGCTGTGCCGTGACCTGTCGGGCAAGGCCATCAACATCCACCACAGCTTCCTGCCCAGCTTCAAGGGCGCCAAGCCCTATCACCAGGCCTATGAGCGCGGCGTCAAGCTGATCGGCGCGACGGCCCATTACGTGACCAGCGACCTCGACGAGGGCCCGATCATTGAGCAGGAAGTGGCCCGCATCGACCACAGCATGCCGCCCGAACAGCTCGTCGGCATCGGTCGTGACATGGAATGCGTGGCGCTGGCGCGGGCCATCCAGTGGCATGCCGAGCATCGCGTGCTGTTGAACGGCAACCGCACGGTCGTCTTCCGCTGAGATACAACTGAAGGCATGTGGATAGACACCCACTGCCACCTCGACGCGGCCGAGTTCAACGCCGACCGTGACGCCGTCGTCGCCCGTGCGAAGGCCGCGGGCGTCACGCAGATCGTCATCCCGGCCGTCGACGCGGGCAACCTGGATGCGGTCCGGATGCTGGCCATCCAGCATGACCTGCGCTACGCCCTCGGCATCCACCCGCTGTGCGTGATGCGCGCGGCCGAGGGTGATCTCGACAGGCTGGCCGAGGCACTGCAGACCCACCATATCGACCCACGCCTCGTCGCCGTCGGCGAGATCGGGCTGGACTTCTTCGTCGCAGGCCTCGACCCCGACGTCCAGCAGCATTTCTATGTCGAGCAGCTCAAGCTGGCCAAGCGCGCCGGCCTGCCGGTGCTGCTGCATGTGCGCCGCAGTGCCGACAAACTGCTGGCGGGCCTTCGCCGCATCGGCTTCGCGCATGGTGGCATTGCGCACGCCTTCAACGGCAGCGAACAGCAGGCGCAGGCCTTCATCGATCTCGGCTTCAAGCTCGGCTTCGGCGGCACGGTGACCTTCGAGCGCTCATTGCAGATCCGCCGCATCGCGGCCAGCGTGCCGGAGACGGCGCTGGTCATGGAGACGGACGCGCCGGACATTCCGCCGCAGTGGCTCTACAAGACGGCCGGGGACCGCGAAGCCAGCCCGGGGCAGGCACGCAACGAGCCGTCCGAGCTGCCGCGCATTGCGCAGAGCCTTGCTGAGCTGCGCGGCTGGTCACTGGAAAAGACGGCGGCGATCACGAGCGAGAACGCGCGCGCGGCCTTGCCGCGGCTGGCTAGTGAACGGTGGTGTTCAAGCTGAATTCGTCCACGTACTCCTGATCGGCCTCGGCCGGCAGGCAGCGCCGGTCGGCAAACATGTCGCGAGCGACCCGCTTGGCATCCCTGGATGCGAGACCGCCCTCCACGCGAACGTTCTCGATGCTGCCGTCGGCCTTGACCAGAGAGCGAATGACGAACTTGAAGTCGCCGGCGGGCATCTTTCTCAGCATGTCGACCCGTGGCGGCGGGCAGCGCCCTTTGGAGGAGTTGGCGGCCGCCGAAGCAGGGCTGGCAGCGGGAGTTGCCGCGGTTGCGTCGGGTTCGGCGGCCTGACAAGCCAGTGCGGCGCAAAGAGTGCTGAAGAGAAGGACGTATTTCATTGGTGTTGAGAGAGGTTTCAGGCGTCAGCAAAATTCAGCGACAACTCGACCCGGTCGCCGACGCGCAACTCGCCGGCACCGCTGCCGCGTGCATAGATGCCGAACTGCACCGGCGCGCCGGGTGCGCGCTCGGCACTCAGCTGCGTCAGGGCGTCCAGGGCCGGCGGCTGGGGCAGGCCGGTGGTCGGGTCCACCGTCGGCACGACGCAGCGAACGCAAGGCAGTGTGCGGCTCAAGGTGAGGTCGCCGACACGGGCTTCAGTCAGAATGTCTTCGATGAAGGCGGGCAGGGCGTCGCCCCCGTCGTCGGCGCGCAGCAGCAGATTGGGCCGGGCCCGCTCGGCCGGGCGGCTCAGCGGCTGGGCCATGGCTTCGGACCAGGCGCGCAGCGAGCCGTCGCCGACGAGGTGCAGCGCGTTCAGGATCGGGCGGCGCTGGGCCTCCAGGCTCAGGCGCACCAGGCGCAGGCGCTCGCCGGTCGTGGCGCGCAGCAGGGCGGCCACGTCGTCGCCGGCATCCCAGGCCTGCAAGGTGTCGAAGTCCTGGCGCTCGCCGTTCCAGCCGCGCACGCCGACCGCGCTGCCGGCGTCGGCGGCCACCTGCAGCACCCGCCCCTCGGCTTCCAGTTCCAGGCCGCCGGCCAGCAGGCGCGCGCTGACCAGCGCCAGGCGCGGGTGGGCGCCCATCCAGGTCAGCTCGCCGCCCGCATCGACCACACCCCAGCCCCGGTCGCCCACGGGCCAGCCGTCGGCGCCCAATTCCAGCGTGTCGACGGCCTCGCCAGCGCAGGACTTGACCGGGTAGCGCCACAGCGCGGCGATGCGGGCGATCAGATCAGCCATGGGGCGTCTCGACGTCAACGGTTGCGGGGGGCGAGTGGCGTCTCGGGCACCGGGTAGCCGGCGGCACCGAAGGTCGCGACGACGGCCTTGTGGGTGTCGAAATAGACCTGCCAGTAGTGATCGGTGTGGCAGTAGGGCCTGACGCAGAGCAGCGGGCCCTCGGGCGTGAACTGCAGGATCTCGATGTCGGGCGCCGGCGTGGCCAGCACGTTCGGAATGGCCGCGATGGCGGGCCTGAGGCGCGCGATGGCGTCCAAGGGGTCGACGCTGTTGGCGACCTTGGCCAGGCAGTCGACACGGCGGAAGGCCTGTGCCGAATAGTTCTGGATGGCGCCGCCGAACACCGTGTTGTTGCCGACGATGGTGTGCACGTTGTCCGGCGTGTTGATCGTCGTGCCGAACAGGCCGATCTCGGTGACGGTGCCGGTCACGCCGCCGGCCTGCACGAAGTCGCCGACCTTGAAGGGCCGCAGCACCTGCATGAAGACGCCGGCCGCAAAGTGCGTCAGCAGCCCGCCCCAGGCCGTGCCGATGGCCAGGCCCGCGCCGGCGAGCAGGGCGGCGAAGGAGGTGGTCTTGACGCCGAAGATGTCCAGGATGGACAGGATCAGAACAAGGTTGAGCAGCACGCTCAGGATGGAGCGCAGATAGGTGACCAGCGTCGAGTCGATGCGCTTGCCGCGCAGCAGCGCGGCCGAGAACACGCGCAGCGCCATTGAAATGAGCCACCGGCCCACGACCCACGCGGCGATGGCCGCGAGTATCTTCAGTCCGAAATCCGCACCTTGAGTGCTGAGAAACAGCCAGATGGCTTCCGTGTTCATGTTGTGATGCTCCCTGTGAAAACCCGCGCATCCTCGCAGCCACCGGCCGTGTTTGCCAAGTCCCCGAACGCCCCGGTCGAGCGCCTTGTCGGCCTCGCCCCCGTTTTCGACACGCGCGCACGCCTGCTCGTGCTTGGCAGCTTCCCCGGTGCGGCCTCGCTGCAGGCGGCGCAGTACTACGCGCATCCGCGCAATGCCTTCTGGCCGCTGATGGCGGCCCTGCTAGGTGATGCCGGGCTTGCCGGCATGCCCTACGACGCGCGCTTGCAGGCCCTGCGCGCGCATCGCGTCGCGTTGTGGGACGCGGTGGCCGCCTGTCGCCGCGAGGGCAGTCTCGACACCGCTATCGAGGCCGCCGAGCCGAGCGACCTGCTCGAACTCGTCGCCCGCCTGCCCGAACTCCGTGCCATCGCCTGCAACGGCGCGCTGGCGCACAAGCAGACGCTGCTGGCGCTGGGTGAGCCCGGCGTGCCGGTGGTCAGGCTGCCGTCCACCAGCCCGGCCCATGCCGGCCTGGCTTTGGCCGACAAGATCGCCGCCTGGCGGGCCGGGCTGGCGCCGTATCTGGCCTAGGATGCCCCGCATGAAAAGATTGCTGACGGCCGCGTTGGCGGCCTGGGCGGGTTGGGCCGCTGCTGCGCCGGCCATTCCCGCCGACCTGATCCTGCGCGACGCCACCGTCGTCGACGTGGCCGCCGGCCGACTGCTCAAGAACCAGGCCGTCGTCACCCGCGGTGAGCGCATCCTGGCCGTTGTCGACGTGAAGCAGCTCGGCCGGTACAAGGCCAGGCAGACGCTGAGCCTCAAGGGCCGCTACCTGATCTCGGGGCTGTGGGACAGCCATGTCCACTTCGGCGGCGGCGAGGCGCTGATCGAAGAGAACCACCAGTTGCTGCCGCTCTACCTCGCCCATGGCATCACGACGGTGCGGGACTGCGCCGGCGACCTCAGCAGCACGGTTCTGCAGTGGCGCGACGACATTGCCGCCAAGAAGCTGCTTGGCCCGACGATCTTTGCGTCCGGCGCCAAGCTGGAGGGCTACAAGCCGCTGTGGAAGGGCACGCAGGAGGTCGGCACGCCCGAGGAGGTCGGACAGGCGCTGGACAAGCTGCGCAACGACCGTGCCGACTTCGTGAAGATCACCGAGAACACGATGCGTGCCGACATCTATCTCGACGCGCTCCGCCAGGCCAAGGCGCGCGGCCTGCCGAGCTCGGCGCATCTGCATGGCGCGGTGACGCTGGACCAGGCGGCCGAGGCCGGCCTGGGCACGCTGGAGCACCTGAATTATCTGCTGCGTGCCGCCACGCCGCGCGAGGCCGAGCTGACGGCCCAGGTGGCCGCCGGAACGATCACCGCGCGTTCGGCTGCCGAGCAAAGCCTGGCCAGCTATGACGAGGCCACGGCACGCGCCGCCTTCAAGCGCCTGGCCGAGCGCGGCACGGCCGTCGTGCCGACGCTGTCCGTCATCCGCATCACGGCCTATCTGGACCAGGACGACCACGCGGGCGACCCCTATCTGAAGTACATCGGCCCCAAGCTGCGCCAGACCTATGACTGGCGCGTCAAGCGCGCGGCGCTGGACGGGCCCGACGCGATTGCCTACCGGCATGCCAGCTATGAAAAGACCGCCCGCCTGTTGCCGCTGCTGGCCGAGGCCGGCGTCGAGATCGTGGCCGGCACGGATGCCGGCTTCCTGAACAGCTTCGACTATCCCGGCCAGGCCCTGCATGACGAGATGGCCGTCTATGTGCGCTCGGGCCTGACGCCGGCCCAGGCCCTGCGCTCGGCCGTCGTTGCCGGCCCGCGCTTCCTGGGCAAGCTGGACCGCTATGGGACGCTGGCCGAAGGCAAGGTCGCCGACATCGTCGTTTTGCGCGCCAACCCGCTGGAGGACATCGCCGCCACGCGCCAGATCGATGCCGTCGTCACCCGCGGCCGGCTGCTGGACCGCCGGCGCCTGGACGCGATGTTGAAGGAAGTCAGCGACTGGGTGGCCACGCAATGAGATCCAAGCCGCAAACCTGGGGCCYGGCGACGCTGAGCGAGTTCGATGGCGTGCGCTTCCTGCATCTGGATTCGATCTGGGTGCAGGGCGCCATGCGCATCAGAAAGCCCGATCAGCTGGAGCTGGAATACATCCAGCGCATGTGTGCCTGGATGCTGTGGCGCGAACCGGCCACGCTGGGTGAAGGCCATGCGCTGCAGCTGGGCCTGGGGGCAGCGGCGCTGACGCGCTTCTGCCATGGCCAGCTGAAGATGCAGACCACGGCAGTAGAGATCAACCCCGAGGTCATCGCCGCCTGCCGGCATTGGTTCCGCCTCCCCGGCAACGATGCGCGGCTGAATGTCGTCAACGAGGACGCGGCGCGTTGGGTGATGGACGACGCCCATCTGCAGACGGTCGACGTGCTCAATGTCGACCTCTACGACCACGACGCCGCCGCGCCCGTGCTGGACGACGAGGCCTTCTACGCCGCCTGCCGCGGCGTGCTGGCCGATGGCGGGCTGATGACCGTCAACCTCTTCGGCCGCAGCGCCAGCTTTGCGCGCAGCGCGCTGCGCATCGCCCGCGCCTTCGGTTCTGACCAGGTCTGGAGCCTGGCACCCACCAAGGAGGGCAACACCATCGTCGTCGCGGCCCGCGGCGTGCCGGTGCCGCACCGTGAAGTTCTCGAGCAGCGCGCGGCTAATATCGAATCGCGCTTCAAACTGCCGGCCCGCAAATGGCTTAGGCTGGTGCGGCCCTTGCCGATGAGCATCCTCAACGCCCTTTGAGAAGCAGAGCCCTCGATGTCGACCAAGTCCAAGCCCTTGGCTGCCCCCACGAAGACCGAAGGCCGCCTGGAATGGCGCCAGCTGCTGCACTGGCTGCAGGAGGACGGCCTCATCGACGAGACGCAGGTGCAGCGCACCGAGCAGCGCTTCGCGGCGGGTGACAGCGCCTTGCACCCGCTGGTGCGCCTGGGCCATGCGGCCCTGGTGCGGCTGAGCACGGGTAAGCCGCTGGATGTGGACGCCTTGTCCGAATGGCTGGCGGTGCGCGCCAAGCTGCCGTATCTGCGCATCGACCCGCTGAAGGTGGACGTGGGCCGCGTCGGCGACGTGATGTCCATCGGCTACGCGGAAGCCAAGCGCTGCCTGCCGGTGCAGTTCGGCCTCAACGACGTGACGGTCGCGACGTCCGAGCCCTTCGACACCGGCTGGGTGGCGCAGATCGAGTCGCATGTGCGCAAGCCCATCAAGCTCGTCATTGCCAACCCGCTGGATATCGCGCGCTACACGACCGAGTTCTTCACGCTGGCGCGCTCGGTGCGCGCCGCGGCCAAGGCCGGCGAGCAGAGCCAGGTGGCCAGCTTCGAGCAACTCGTCGAGCTGGGCAAGACCAACAAGCAGCTCGACGCCAACGACCAGGGCGTCGTGCAGGTCGTCGACTGGCTGTGGCAATACGCCTTCGATCAGCGCGCATCGGACATCCACCTCGAGCCGCGCCGCGAGATGGGGGTCATCCGATTCCGCATCGACGGCGTGTTGCATACCGTCTATCAGCTGCCGCCGACGGTGATGAGCGCGATGACCTCGCGCATCAAGCTGCTCGGCCGCATGGACGTCGTCGAGAAGCGCCGCCCGCTGGATGGCCGCATCAAGACGCGCAACCCAGCCGGCGACGAAGTCGAAATGCGGTTGTCGACGCTGCCGACCGCCTTTGGCGAAAAAATGGTCATGCGGATCTTCGACCCGGAGACGGCGGTCAAGGATCTGTCGTCCCTGGGCTTCGGCCAGCACGATGCGGACCGCTGGGAGGGGCTGGTCAAGCAGCCCCACGGCATCATCCTCGTGACCGGGCCCACGGGCAGCGGCAAGACGTCGACGCTGTACTCCACGCTGAAGCGCCTGGCCACCGACGAGGTCAACGTCACGACCATCGAAGACCCGATCGAGATGATCGAGCCGTCCTTCAACCAGACCCAGGTGCAGAACGTGCTGGACTTCGGCTTCGCCGAAGGGCTGCGCGCGCTGATGCGCCAGGACCCGGACATCATCATGGTCGGCGAGATCCGCGACCTGGAGACGGCCGAGATGGCCATCCAGGCGGCGCTGACGGGTCACCTCGTCTTCAGCACGCTGCACACCAACGACTCGGTCTCGGCCATCACGCGCCTGCAGGACCTCGGCGTGCCCAGCTATCTGATCAGCGCCACCGTCATCGGCGTGCTCGCCCAGCGTCTCGTGCGCACGCTGTGCCCGCATTGCAAGCAGCCCGACCCGATGGTCACGCGGGAGAGCCTCAACGACCTGGTGCGCCACTGGCGCCTGGGCGGGGGTGTCAAACCTTTCAAGCCGGTGGGCTGCCTGGAATGCCGCAACACCGGTTTCCGCGGTCGCGCCGGCCTTTACGAATTGCTGACGGTGACAGAAGGTGTCAAGGGTGCACTGGCCGATCTGACGGCCCTGCGTCGCCAGGCCATGCAGGAGGGCTTGCGCCCGCTGCGCCTGGCCGGAGCGATGAAGGTCGCGGAAGGGATGACGACCGTGGAAGAAGTGCTGCGCAGCACACCCGCCTGGGAAGGCTAGGGCGCCGTTTGTCTTACGTGTAATCCACAGTCGGGCCCATGGGATCCGACTGACAGAATCGTCCGCAACAGAACGCGCGCCCTACGGCGCCGGAGGCGACAAGCAATGAAGATCAAAAGCCAGCGGGACTTCTGGTCCGGGCTGATGTTCCTGGTGGTGGGCGTGGCGTTCGCATGGGGGTCGACCGAATACTCCTTCGGCACCTCGGCCCGGCCCGGTCCCGGCTATTTCCCCTTTGGCCTCGGCATCCTGCTGGCCCTGCTTGGCGGCCTGGTGCTGTTCAAGGCGCTGACGCTGGAATCCGAAGGGGGCGATCCCATCGGCCCTATCGCCTGGCGCCCCCTGCTCATCATCGTTGCCGCCATCGCCGTCTTCGGCGTCGCGTTGCCGCGCCTGGGGCTGGCCTGCACCCTGCCGATTCTCATCACGCTGTCGGCACTCGCCGGCAGCGAGTTCCACTGGCGTGACGTGCTGATCAGCAGCGTCGTGCTGACGGTGGGCAGTTGGGCCCTGTTCATTCTTGGCCTGAAGCTGACCATCCCGCTCTGGCCCATCTACATCACCGGCTGAGGGCGAACATGGACCTGCTGAACAACCTCGGTCTCGGATTCCAGACGGCGCTGACGCTGCAGAACCTGCTGTACGCCTTTTTCGGCACGGTGCTGGGCACGCTGATCGGGGTGCTGCCCGGCCTCGGCCCAGTCGCCACCATCGCGATGCTGCTGCCGTCCATCTACACGCTGGATGCGACGCCCGCTCTCATCATGCTGGCCGGCATCTATTACGGCGCCCAGTACGGCGGCTCCACGACGGCCATCCTGATCAATGTGCCGGGCGAGTCCAGTTCGGTCGTGACCGCCATCGACGGCTACCAGATGGCCCGTCGCGGGCGTGCCGGCGCCGCGCTCGCCGCCGCCGGCCTGGGCAGCTTCTTCGCCGGTTGCGTCGGCACCATCATCATTGCGGCCTTCGCGCCGCCTCTGACTGAACTGGCCTTCAAGTTCGGCTCCGCGGAGTACTTCTCCCTGATGGTGCTCGGCCTGGTGGGTGCCGTCGTGCTGGCGTCTGGGTCGCTGATCAAGGCCATCTCGATGATCTTGCTCGGCCTGCTGCTCGGCCAGATCAATACCGATGTCATCACCGGCACGGCGCGCTTCTCCTTCGATATTCCCGAACTGACCGACGGCATCGGCTTCGTCGTCATCGCCATGGGCGTGTTCGGTTTCGGCGAGATCATTGCCAACCTCGGCCAGCCTGAGGAACACCGCGAAGTGTTCACCAAGGAGGTCAAGGGCCTGTGGCCAACAAAGGAAGACTTCAAGGAGGCGTGGCCCTCGGTGCTGCGGGGCACGGCCCTGGGGGCGGTGCTGGGCGTGCTGCCTGGGGGCGGCGCGCTGTTGGCGTCCTTCGCCTCCTACACGCTGGAGAAGAAGGTCGTACGCAACCCCCGCGTCCCCTTCGGCAAAGGTGCCATTCAGGGCGTGGCTGGTCCGGAGAGTGCGAACAACGCCGGCGCGCAGACGTCCTTCATCCCCATGCTGACCTTGGGCATCCCGCCGAATGCGGTGATGGCGCTGATGGTGGGCGCCATGACGATCAAGGGCATCCAGCCCGGCCCGCAGGTCATGACGAGCAATCCGGAGCTGTTCTGGGGCCTGATCGCGTCGATGTGGATCGGCAATCTGATGCTGATCGTGCTCAACCTGCCGCTGATCGGCATCTGGATCAAGCTGCTGACGGTGCCCTATCGCTTTCTCTTCCCGGCCATCGTCGTCTTCTGCTGCATCGGCACCTACTCCCTGAACAACAACAGCTTCGACGTCTACCTGACGTCGGCCTTCGCGCTGGTGGGCTATATCTTCTACAAGCTGAGCTGTGAGCCGGCGCCGCTGCTGCTGGGCTTCATCCTGGGTCCCATGATGGAAGAGAACCTGCGCCGGGCCTTGTTGCTGGCGCGCGGGGACTGGAGCACCTTCCTGACCCGCCCGTTGTCTGCCGGCCTGCTGATTGCCGCAGCGCTGATGATCGTGGTCGTCATGCTGCCATCCATCAAGAACAAGCGCGAAGAAGCTTTTCAAGAAGAGGCGTGACGGTCAGCCCGTAGATAGATCAAAGGGGTCGGGATGCGGGAGCGTCCCGGTCTTTTCTACTTTTGGCGCCAATGAGCCGCCTATCAATGCGTGCAGGTCTTTGCGCGGCCTTAATTCAAAGAAAGCAGAGCAGGGCTTTCACGTACGGAAAAACCTGTGCTACAGTCGTGGGCTTCGCTGATCACAACGCAGCGCTTGTCGGGAACGGCAGCAGTGGTGGAGTGGTTGGAGAGGGGCTGGATCTGGGCTTCGGTTTGGATCTGGTGGCGAGCTTGAGAGAGTTGCCGAGTGCTTCGAAAATAATTTTCAAAAGTACTTGACGACACTGCGAAAGCAGATCAAAATCTCGCCTCTTTGCTGCTGACGAAGCGCTTCGGAAACGAACAAATCGGCGGTAGTAAGGAAAGCAAGTTGCCGAGTATTGAGAAAAGAAATTTTCAAAAATACTTGACGACGAAGCAAAAAGCAGATTAGAA
>NZ_JBFUAB010000043.1:0-11948 GCF_056406535.1 Roseateles sp. P1_C1_2 | reverse complement strand
AAGCCGACCGTGGCGTCCATCAGGAAGTTGATCTTGTCGAAGAGGAAGGCCGTGTGCGAATCGAGCGAGTCGATGTCGCGCAGGATCTGGCGCGACTCCTCGAACTGCTCGGCGTTCAGCATGCGGCTGCGCATCATGAAGCTGACCGCACGGCGCGTGTCCATCACGTTGCGGCGGATGCGGCCGTTCAAGTCTTCCTCGCGCGCAATCGCCGACAGCACTTCGCCGGCGGCGGCGTCGGTCACGTCGCTCTTCAGCACGCGCACGCTGACGGCCTCCAGCTTGTCGTAGATGCCCTCCAGCACGTCGGCCGAATATTCGGCGTCGGCGTCGTAGAGCTTGAGCAGCACGTCCTTGGCATCCTCGATCAGGGCCGGGATGCGCCGCGCGCGCAGCCGCAGCAGGCGGAACACCGGCAGGTCCTCGTTGTGGATGGAGAACAGGATGTTGTTGAACAGGATGAAGGCGACGCGCACATTGCGCGCCGACTTGCCGTCGGGGCCTTCGTCGCCTTCGATGAGAAAGTCGGAACGGATGTGCAGTTCGCCGTTGTCTTCCTCGTAGAAGCGCGCCGACTCTTCGAGGTCCTCGTCGACGATGTCCTCGGGGATGGTCAGCCCGAAGCGGTCGCGGATCCAGCCCTTTTCCTCGGTACTCGGGCTCTCAAGGTCGACCCAGACCGGGCGCGATTGGGCCAGGTCTTCGGCGGTTTCGATTTCTTCCTGGAACAGGCCGCCCTTCAGGCGCCCGTTGTCCAGCGTGAACACATTCAGCATGCATCGTCTCCAGCAGCGCTGGCGAGGGGGACGACGGCTGGCGCCGTCCGGGGTGGCGGGGTTCAGTCAACCGTCTCACTCCGGGCGGGCGGGCCTGAGAAAGGCCAGCAGCGCGAGTGGACGGTCACCGAGGGTGATCGCAGTCCAAGAAACTCTCCGTAGGGGGAATCCGCGGATTATTGCACCCGTGCAAGACGTGAAAGAAGCCGCGAAAACGAGGCCCTCCAGCCGACAAACGGTCACCGTCATCCCCTTGTCACGCAGCGGCTTCGCGAGCAAACTGGACTCGTCCATTTCCCCACTCCCACCCACCTCCGCTACCCGAAAGACCCCTCTCCCTCCTCCCCCTTTCGTCTCAGTTTTCTGGTTTGTTTTCCGTCCCATCCTCTGAAAGGAGGCTTTATGAATCTGACGATCAGTGGCCATCATCTCGAAGTCACCCCAGCGCTGCGCGAGTACGTGCTAACCAAGTTGGACCGTGTGACCCGCCACTTCGACCAGGTTGTTGATATCAACGTCCTGTTGACCGTAGAGAAGCAAAAGGAGAAGGAACGCCGCCAGCGCGCCGAAGTGACGCTGCACGTGAAGGGCCGCGACATCTTTGTCGAGCAGTCCCACGAAGATCTGTATGCCGCCATTGATCAATTGATGGACAAGCTGGACCGCCAGGTCTGCCGCCACAAGGACAAGGTGCAGGATCACCACCACGCCTCGGCCAAGCGCCTCGAGGTGCCCGCACGCTGAGCCCCACCGGCTCATCTCACGGCGGCCTGCGGGCCGCTTTTGTTTTTGCACTGCGCCGTCGGGCGCCATCCGCGGCAATCGGTTGTTGCTGCAGTGCCGCAAAAACCCTCATTCATGGGTGCGCAGAGGCGTTTTCCACGCGTCTAGGGTCTGCCGCCCACCCCAAAACGGCGCTGGGTTCCATAATCTGTCGCTCTGATTGACCCACCAGCCCGGCAGCGGCCGCGCCCATCAGGCGCCCCCGAAAGCTTGGCCTCAGCCCATGAACCGTCTCGCCGCCATCCTGCCCGCCGACAATGTGTTGGTGAATGTGGATGCGTCCAGCAAGAAACGCGCCTTTGAACATGCAGGTCTGCTGTTCGAGAACCATCACCAGATGGGCCGCGCGCTGGTCACCGACAACCTGTTCGCCCGCGAGCGCTTGGGCTCGACCGGCCTCGGGCATGGCGTTGCCATCCCGCACGGTCGCGTCAAGGGCCTGAAGAATCCCCTCGCCGCCGTGCTGCGCCTGGCCCAGCCCATCGGCTTCGATGCGCCGGACGACGAGCCCGTCGGCCTGCTGATCTTCCTGCTGGTGCCCGAGGCGGCCACGCAGCGTCATCTGGAAATCCTGTCCGAGATCGCCGAGATGCTGTCCGACCGCGAACTGCGCGAGCAGCTCAAGGCCGAGCCCGACGCCGCCACCCTGCACAAGCTGATCGCGGCCTGGGAGCCGCTGAAGTCCGTCGCTTGATGCCGCTGATTGGCGCCTCGCGTAAACCCTATGGCGATGGCTTGATAGCGGGCCGAGTGCCGGGCCGCCCCAAGCCGGCCCGCCGCCCCCTCGGGGGCCGAGGTCGGACTGGGCAAGTCCAGTGGACTTGCCAAGCCTACCGAGGAACTGCGGCCACTGCCGCAGCGCGGCCTGCAAGGCCGGCTGACGTACCCGGCAGCCGAGGGGCTCCATGAAACCCACCTCGATCAGCGCCGAGCGGCTGTTTGAAGAGCACCGCGAAGCCCTGCGGTGGGAGTGGATCGCCGGCCACGCCCATCCCGAGCGCCGCTTCGACGAAGCCGCCGTGCGCGACGCCCAGAGCGCGGCCGACCTGGTCGGCTACCTGAACTACATCCATCCCTACCGGGTGCAGATCGTCGGCCGCCGCGAGGTGGCCTATCTGAGCCAGGAAGGCACCGAGGTCCAGGACCGCCGCATCTCACGCATCGTCACACTCGAGCCGCCGGTCATCATCGTCGCCGACGACACCGTGCCGCCGCCGCGCCTGGTCGCGATGTGCGACCGCGCCGAGATCCCGCTGTTCCGCACCAACGAATCCGCCGGCCATGTCATCGACCTGGTGCGCGGCTATCTGTCCCAGCTGTTCGCCAACCGCACGACGCGCCACGGCGTCTTCATGGACATCCTGGGCCTGGGCGTGCTGCTGACCGGCGAATCGGGCCTGGGCAAGAGCGAACTCGGCCTGGAGCTGATCTCGCGCGGCCATGGTCTGGTGGCCGACGACGCCGTCGACTTCTTCCGCATCGCCCAGACCGCCATCGAGGGCCGCTGCCCCGAGCTGCTGCTGAATCTGCTGGAAGTGCGCGGCATCGGCCTGCTGGACATCAAGTCCATCTTTGGCGAGACGGCCGTGCGGCGCAAGATGCGCCTCAAGCTCATCGTGCACCTGGTGCGCAAGGAGACGATGGAGCGCGACTTCGAGCGCCTGCCCTATGAGCCGCTGTACGAGGACGTGCTGGGCATGCCGGTGCGCAAGGTCGTCATCGCCGTGGACGCTGGCCGCAACCTGGCCGTGCTGGTGGAGGCCGCCGTGCGCAACACCATCCTGCAGCTGCGCGGTATCGACACCTACAAGGAATTCGTCGAGCGCCACCAGCGCGCCATCGACAACGGCTCGATGGATTGAACCGCTGGGCGGCTGATCAGCCCTTGTTGGGGCAGTCGGTCTTGGTGCAGGTCGCGTACAGCGCCAGCGAGTGCTCCTGCAGCTGGAAGCCGCGCTCGCTCGCAATGGCGTGCTGGCGCTCCTCGATGCCGGGGTCGAAGAACTCCTCGACCTTGCCGCAGTTCAGGCAGACGAGGTGGTCGTGGTGATGCCCCTCGTTGAGCTCGTAGACGGCCTTGCCGGTCTCGAAATGGTTGCGGCTCAAGAGGCCGGCCTGCTCGAACTGCTGCAGCACGCGGTAGACCGTCGCCAGGCCGATGTCGGCACCCTCGCCGAGCAAAGCCTTGTAAACATCTTCGGCGGTCATGTGTCGCTGCGCCGCACGCTGGAAGATCTCCAGGATCTTGATGCGCGGCAGCGTCGCCTTGAGGCCGCTGTTCTTGATGTCGCTGGTCTGGTTCTTGGTGGGCATGGCGGGCAGGCAAGGGGGGCGAGAGGGCCCCGCTAGAATCCGCCCGATCATAGCCAGCCGGACTTCCGACTGGTGCTTCCCGCCCTCTGTCGTCAGCCGCCCATGCGTCCCCTGCTTGCCTCTTTCCCGCTGCTTGCGCTGCTTGGCGGCTGCTCCTACCTCCCCACCTGGGATTCCCTGCCCAACGTCACCGGCGAAAGAGTGCTGGGCGTGCTGACGCCCTATCGCGTCGAGGTGGTGCAGGGCAATGTGCTGACCAAGGAGATGGTCGCCCGCGTCAAGCCCGGCATGCCCAAGGCCCAGGTGCGCGACCTGCTCGGCTCGCCGCTGCTGACCGACGTCTTCCACGAGTCGCGCTGGGACTATGTCTTCACGATCCGCCGCCAGGGTGCTGCCAACCAGCAGCGCCTGGTCGTCGCGGTCTTCGACGGCGACAAGCTCAAGGAACTGACGGTGCCTGATGACCTGCCGGCCGAGAACGACTTCGTGGCCGCCATCAACACCTTCAAGCCCAGCAGCAAGTCGCCCAAGCTCGACCTGAGCGAAGCCGAGCGCGCAGCCCTGCCGCCGCCCAAGAAGAGCGCCGAGGCCGCCCCCACGGCCGCCGCCGAAGGCCCGGCGCCGGGCCGCACCTACCCGCCGCTGGACGCTGCTCCGGCCAAGGCAGGTTCGTGATCAAGGTTGCCGTCATGGGCGCCTCCGGGCGCATGGGCAAGATGCTCATCGAGGCCGTCGAGGCCGCCGACGACTGCGCGCTGCACGTCACGCTGGACAAGGGCGACGATGTGCGCGCCGGCCTCACCGGCGCCGACGTGATGATCGACTTCACGCGCCCCGAGGCGACGCTGGCCCATCTGGCCGTCTGCGCCGAGCTGGGCGTCAAGGCCGTCATCGGCACGACCGGCTTCGACGAGGCCCAGAAGGCCGAGATCGCGAAGTTCGCCGAACGCACGGCCATCGTCTTTGCGCCCAATATGAGCGTGGGCGTCAACGTCGTGCTCAAGCTGCTGGACCTGGCCGCCCGCGCGATGAACGAAGGCTTCGACATCGAGATCGTCGAAGCCCACCACCGCA
Organism: Roseateles sp. P1_C1_2; assembly: GCF_056406535.1. Classification (NCBI taxonomy): domain Bacteria; kingdom Pseudomonadati; phylum Pseudomonadota; class Betaproteobacteria; order Burkholderiales; family Sphaerotilaceae; genus Roseateles; species Roseateles sp. P1_C1_2. The sequence continues at coordinate 7,002 of NZ_JBFUAB010000043.1, read as the reverse complement.
ACAAGGTCGATGCGCCCAGCGGCACGGCGCTGCAGATGGGCCATGTCGTCGCCGACGCCCTCGGCCGCGACCTGAAGGCCTGCGCCGTCTATGGCCGCGAAGGCGTGACCGGCGTGCGCGACCCGTCGACCATCGGTTTCGCCACCGTGCGTGGCGGCGACATCATCGGCGACCACACCGTGCTGTTCGCCGGCACCGGCGAGCGCATCGAGATCAGCCACAAGGCCAGCAACCGCGGCATCTATGCCCAGGGCAGCCTGCGCGCCGCGCGCTTCCTGGTGGGCAAGAGCGCCGGGCTGTTCGGCATGAACGACGTCTTGGGACTCAACACCTGAAATGACGAAGCCCCCACGCCCACTTCGTTCGCTGCCCCCCAAGGGGGCGCATCAGCGCCTTCGGGCGGCCGGGCAGCACTGATGGGCGGCTTCGCGGACTTCTGGGCCCAAAGCGACCTGGTCGGCCGCGCGGTGGCGCTGCTGTTGCTGGCCATGTCGGTCAGCGCCTGGGCGTTGATCCTGTGGAAGACCTGGCTGCTGCGCCGCGCCCGCAAGGGCCTGGTGCGCGCCGTGCCAGCCTTCTGGGGCGCAGCCGGTGTGGCTGAAGGCCGCAGCGCGCTGCAGAGCTTCGACACCGAAGGCCTGTTGCTGCCGCTGCTGGACGCTGCAACTGCCGAGACCCGCAGCGCCACGCTGGACGCCGCCGGCAAACGCGAATCCCGCCTGACCCGCCGCCTGCGTGACGCCCTGCATGCCGTACTGGCCAAGCTGCAGTTCGGCCAGGTGCTGCTGGCCTCCGTCGGCGCCACGGCGCCCTTCGTGGGCCTGTTCGGCACCGTCTGGGGCATCTACCACGCGCTGGCCAGCATCTCGGCGGCCGGCAACATCACCATCGAGAAGATTTCCGGCCCGGTCGGCGAGGCGCTGATCATGACGGCCGCCGGCCTCGCGGTCGCCATCCCCGCCGTGCTGGCCTACAACGTCTTCGGCAAGATGGTCGCGGCCTGTGAAGCGGACCTGGAAGGTTTCGCGCACGACCTGCGCGAACTGCTGGACCACGACTGATGGCTTTTGGCCGCCTCGAGAAGCCCGAGGGCTCCCGGCCCATGAGCGACATCAACATGACGCCGCTGATCGACGTCATGCTGGTGCTGCTGGTCATCTTCATGATCACGGCGCCGCTGATGACGGCGTCGCTGCGCCTGGACCTGCCCAAGAGCGAGGCCGCGACGCCGAGCGACGCGCCGAGCTTCATTGCCGTGGCCATCACGCCGGACGGCAAGCTGCATCTGGGCGATGAGGAACTGGCGCCCGAAACCTTCCAGAAGCGCATCTCGGAACTGGGCCGCGCCAACGCGCAGCTGGAAGTGCAGTTGCGCGCCGACCGCGTCGTGCCCTATGGCCAGGTCGCCGAGCTGATCGGCTGGGTGCAGGCTGCCGGGCTGAACCGCATCGCCTTCGTCGCGCAAGCGGCTGCATCGGCGCCCTGACCGAAGGGTTGCGCAGGATGCGCAACCTACAATTTGGCGCATGAACGCCAAGACCGAAGCGCCCAGCTACAACCCGAACGAGATCGAAGCCGCCGCCCGTGCCTACTGGACGGGGCGCGACGCCTACCGCGTCACCGAAGATGCGAGCAAGCCGCACTTCTACGCCTGCTCCATGCTGCCCTACCCCTCGGGCAAGCTGCACATGGGCCATGTGCGCAACTACACCATCAACGACATGCTGGCCCGCCAGCTGCGCATGAAGGGCTTCAACGTCCTCATGCCCATGGGCTGGGACGCCTTCGGCCTGCCGGCCGAGAACGCCGCCATGAAGGGCAAGGTGCCGCCGGCGCAGTGGACCTATTCCAACATCGCCCACATGAAGGGCCAGATGCAGGCCATGGGGCTGGCCATCGACTGGAGCCGCGAGGTCGCGACCTGCCAGCCCAGCTACTACAAGTGGAACCAGTGGCTGTTCCTGAAGATGCTGGAGAAGGGCATCGCCGAGCGCCGTACCCAGGTCGTCAACTGGGACCCGGTGGACCAGACCGTGCTGGCCAACGAGCAGGTCATCGACGGCCGCGGCTGGCGCTCGGGCGCCCTGGTCGAGAAGCGCGAGATCCCCGGCTACTACCTGAAGATCACCCAGTACGCCGAGGAGCTGCTGTCGGCGGTGGCCGACCCGGCCGACCCCAACTACCTCAGCGGTTGGCCCGAGCGCGTGCGCCTGATGCAGGAGAACTGGATCGGCAAGAGCCAGGGCGTGCGCTTCGCCTTCCCGCATTCCATCGAAGGCGGCGGTGGCCGCCTGTGGGTGTTCACGACCCGCGCCGACACCATCATGGGCGTGACCTTCTGCGCCGTCGCACCCGAGCATCCGCTCGCGACGGTTGCCGCCAAGGACAAGCCCGAAGTCGCCCGCTTCATCGAGGAATGCAAGGCCGGCGGCACGACCGAGGCCGAGCTGGCCACGCAGGACAAGAAGGGCGTGCCCACGGGCCTGTTCGTCACCCACCCCATCACCGGCGCCCAGGTCGAGGTCTGGGTCGGCAACTATGTGCTGATGAGCTATGGCGACGGCGCCGTCATGGGCGTGCCGGCGCATGACGAGCGCGACTTCGCGTTCGCGCTGAAATACCAGCTGCCCATCAAGCAGGTCATCGACGTCGAAGGCCAGGCCTACGACGACAAGCAATGGGCCGAGTGGTACGGCGACAAGAGCAAGGCCCGCTGCATCAACTCCGGCGTGCTCGATGGCCTCTCGCATGTCGACGCCGTCAACAAGGTCGCCGAGCTGCTGGCGGCCAAGGAACTGGGCGAGAAGAAGACCACCTGGCGCCTGCGCGACTGGGGCGTCAGCCGCCAGCGCTACTGGGGCACGCCGATCCCCATCATCCATTGCGAAGACTGTGGCGTGGTGCCGGTGCCCGAGAAGGACCTGCCCGTCGTGCTGCCGGACGACCTGATCCCGGATGGCAGCGGCAACCCGCTGAACAAGCACGCCGCTTTCCTGAACGTCGGCTGCCCCAAGTGCGGCAAGCCGGCCCAGCGCGAGACGGACACGATGGACACCTTCGTCGATTCGTCCTGGTACTTCATGCGCTATTGCGACCCGACCAACGACCAGGCCATGGTCGCGGACGGCACCAAGTACTGGATGCCGATGAACCAGTACATCGGCGGCATCGAGCACGCCATCCTGCACCTGCTGTATGCGCGCTTCTGGACCAAGGCGATGCGCGACCTGGGCCTGGTGACGATCAGCGAGCCGTTCGAGAAGCTGCTGACCCAGGGCATGGTGCTGAAGGGTGCGTTCTTCCACAAGCCCGAGGGCGGCGGCAAGGACTACTACTGGGACCACGAGATCGACGTCATCCACGACGAGAAGGGCGGCATCGCCGGCGCCAAGCTGAAGAAGGACGGCACGCCGCTCGAGTACGAGATGACGACCATGTCCAAGTCGAAGAACAACGGCGTGGACCCGCAAGCCCTCATCGACCAGTACGGTGCCGACACGGCACGCCTGTTCGTCATGTTCGCCAGCCCGCCGGAGCAGACGCTGGAGTGGAACGACGCGGCCGTCGAAGGCGCGCACCGCTTCCTGAAGCGCGTATGGAACTTCGGCGCTCGCAATGCCGACGCCATCAAGTCTGGCGGCCAGGACTACGCCGCGCTGAACGGCGACGGCAAGGCGCTGCGCCGCGAGGTGCACAACGTGCTCAAGCAGGTCAGCTACGACTACGAGCGCATGCAATACAACACCGTCGTCTCCGGCGCGATGAAGCTGCTGAACGCGCTGGAAGCCTTCAAGGCCGAAGGCCAGTCGGCGGCAGTGCGCGACGGCTTCTCGGTGCTGCTGCGCGTGCTCTACCCGGCCACGCCGCACGTCGCCCACCAGCTCTGGCAGGACCTCGGCTTTGCCGCCGAGCTCGGCGATCTGCTGGACGCACCCTGGCCCACGGTCGACGAGGCCGCGCTGGTGCAGGACGAGATCGAGCTGATGCTGCAGGTCAACGGCAAGCTGCGCGGCGCGGTCAAGGTGCCGGCCTCGGCCGACAAGGCGGCCATCGAGGCTGCCGCGCTGGCCAACCCCGAGTTCGCCAAGTTCAGCGAAGGCAAGGCGCCCAAGAAGGTCGTCATCGTGCCCGGCCGCCTCGTCAACATCGTCGTCTGATGGACCGTCGCCTCGCCCTGCTCAGCCTCGCAGCCCTCACCGGCTGCGGCTTCGAGCTGCGCCACGAACCGGTGCTGTCCTTCCAGACATTGGCGCTGACCGGCTTCCCACCTGAGTCGCCCTTGGCTGCCGGGCTCAAGCGCCAGATCAAGCGCACGCCGGTGCAGTTGCTGGACGACCCGGCGCGCGCCCAGGTCGTGCTGGAGGCGACGCGCGAGTACCGCGACCGCACCGTCGTCGCGTCCACCAGCGTCGGCCAGGTGCGTGAGTGGTCGCTGCGCCTGCAGTTCGACTACCTGATCCGCACGGCGGCCGGCGAACTGCTCGTGCCCAAGGTCGAGCTGCGCCTGTCGCGCGACATGAACTTCACCGAGACGGCCGCCCTGGCCAAGGAGCAGGAGGCCGCCAACCTCTACGGTGCGATGCATTCCGACGCCATCGCCCAGGTCATGCGCCGCCTGGCGGCCGTCAAGCTCCCGACCTGATGCAGCTGCGTGCCGAGGGCCTGGCGGCCCATCTGAACAAGGGCCTGGCCCGCATCTACACGGTCCACGGTGACGAGCCCTTGCTCGCGCAGGAGGCCGCCGACCAGATCCGTGCCGCCGCGCGCGCCCAGGGCTTTGGCGAACGCCAGATCTTCATCGTCAGCGGCGCCTATTTCGACTGGGCCCCGGTGCTGGCCGCGGCCCAGGCCATGAGCCTGTTCTCCGAGCGCCAGTTCATCGAGATCCGCATCCCCAGCGGCAAGCCCGGCAAGGACGGCTCCGACGCGCTGCAGCGCTATGCCCAGGCCGCGCCCGACGATGTGCTGACGCTGGTGACCCTGCCGCGCCTGGACAAGACCCAGCTCTCCAGCGCCTGGTTCACGGCGCTGGACGGCAACGGCGTGTCCCTGCGCGTCGAACCGGTCGAGCGCCGCATGCTGCCGGCCTGGCTGGCCCAGCGCCTCAAGGCCCAGGGCCAGTCCGTGCCCGAGGGCGAGGACGGCCAGAAGGCCCTGGCCTTCTTCGCCGACCGCGTCGAGGGCAATCTGCTGGCCGCCCACCAGGAATTGCAGAAGCTCGCCCTGCTGCATCCCAAGGGCGAACTGACTTTTGAACACATCGAGGCCGCCGTGCTCGACGTCGCCCGCTTCGACGTCTTCAAGCTCAGCGAAGCCGTGCTGTCGGGCGCCATTCCGCGGCTGTTGCGCATGCTGGATGGCCTGGAGGCCGAGGGCGAAGCCGCCGTGCTGGTGCACTGGACGCTGGCCGAAGATGCCCGCGCGCTGTCTCGCGTGCGCGCCGCGCTGGACGCCGGCCGCCCGCTGCCCATGGCGATGCGCGAAGCCCGCGTCTGGGGTGCCAAGGAGCGCCTCATCGAGCGCATCGCACCGCGCCTGGATACCGTGCAGGCCGGCGCCCTGGTGCAGGCCGCCCAGGTCTGCGACGGCCTGGTCAAGGGCCTGCGCCACCCCGACTGGCCCAGCGATCCCTGGGCTGCGCTGCGCCGCCTGGCCCTGATGCTGGCCGAGGCCGCGAGCGGTAAAGCAGGCGCAGTCCTCAGCGCCCGCTGACGCGGCGCCGGGCACGCCCCGGCGCGCGCACACAACACAACCCCACACCTCGGGCCAGGCCGGGGTGAAACACGCGCGCAGCTCTTGTATATTGGATCCAATTATTGGATCCACTTTGAGCTTGGCATGGACGGCAGCGCACGCATCATCGATTCACACACCGGCGGCGAGCCCACGCGCGTGCTCGTCAGCGGCGGGCCTGACCYGGGCTTGGGGAGCATGGCCGAGCGGCTGGTACGGCTGCGCGGCGAGCACGACGCCTGGCGCCGCGCACTGATCCTGGAGCCCCGCGGCTCCGAAGTGCTGGTGGGCGCCTGGCTGTGCGCGCCGCACCAGCCGGGCGAGGACTGGGGCGTGATCTTCTTCAACAACGTCGGCTACCTCGGCATGTGCGGCCACGGCACCATCGGCGTCGTCGCGACGCTGCGCCACCTCGGCCTCATCGAGCCGGGCCTGCTGCGGCTGGCCACGCCGGTCGGCGCCGTGCAGGCCACGCTGCACGAGGACGGCGCGGTGACGGTGGCCAATGTGCCGTCCTACCGCTTGGCGCGACAGGTCGCGCTGACGCTGGAAGACGGCCAGACCGTGCATGGCGATATCGCCTGGGGCGGCAACTGGTTCTTCCTGTGCGGCGACCATGGCCAGGCCCTGGCAGCTGAGCGCACGCAGGCGCTGACCGCCTATGCGCTGAAGGTGCGCGCCGCATTGCAGCGTGCGGGCATCATTGGTGCGGACGGTGCCGAGATCGACCACATCGAGCTGCTGGGCCCGCCCGCTGATGCCGCCAACAACGGCCGCAATTTCGTGCTCTGCCCCGGCGCGGCTTACGACCGCTCTCCCTGCGGCACCGGCACCAGCGCCAAGCTGGCCTGCCTGGCGGCGGACGGCGAACTGGCGCCGGGCGCCGTCTGGCGCCAGGAGTCGGTGATCGGCTCGGTGTTCGAGGCCCGCTACGAGGCCGGCGCAGACGGTGCCATCCATCCCTTCATCCGCGGCCGCGCCCACGTGACGCTGGACGCCCGGGTCGTGTTCGACCCGGCAGACCCCATGCGCTGGGGCTTCTGAGCATGTCAGGTGTCCATGGCGCTACGGGCCGAGCGCCGGGCCGCTCCCAAGCCGGCCCGTCATGGCGATGTGCTTGCCGGTCAATCCGGCAAGCATCGCCGTCCCCTCAGGGGCTGAGTCCGGACACAACGCGCCCAGTGGGCGCGTTGTGCCCGACGAAGCGCTGCAGCCTCTGGCTGCAGCGCGGTCCCGGCCAAGGTACTCCTTGGACGAGGGGCTCAACCG
>NZ_JBFUAB010000042.1:0-13390 GCF_056406535.1 Roseateles sp. P1_C1_2 | reverse complement strand
AAGGCGGGCCGGCTAGGGAGCGGCCCGGCGCTCGGCCCGCAAATCACAGCCATCGGGCGATGATGCCGGTGTGAAACCTCCCATCCTGAACTTCTCGACGATCCAGGCCGTCGTCGAGATCACCGCCACCCTGGCCTTCGCGCTGTCCGGCCTGCTGGCCGGCGCGCGCAAGCACCTCGACGTCGTCGGCCTGTGCATCGTCGCGGGCCTGTCGGCCTTTGGCGGCGGCACGCTGCGCGACGTGCTGCTAGACCGCCGGCCCTTCTTCTGGGTCGAGCATGCAGATTGGCTGTGGGCGCTGATGGCGCTGTCCTTCGCCGCCATGCTCTTCCTGCGCCGCCGCCATCTGGCGCTGACGGAGAAGGCCATCCAGTGGCCCGACGCGCTCGGCCTGGGCCTGTTCACGGCCAACGGCGCGCTGATGGCACTGGACATGGGCCAGCCGCCCATCGTCGCGGTGCTGATGGGCGTCATCACGGCCACCTTCGGCGGCGTGCTGCGCGACATCGTCTGCAACGAGATCCCCGCGGCCTTTCACGACCACCGGCCCTATGCGCTGTGCAGTTTTGTCGGCGGTTGGGTGCTGGTGGGGGCGGTGCAACTGCAAGCGCCGCAATGGGCCGTCATCAGCGCTGCGGCCGGCACGGCCGTGCTGCTGCGCGGCGTGGCGCTGTGGACGGGGTGGACGCTGCCAGCCTGGCGGATCAACGCCAAGCGCTGAACAGAAAGAGGCCCCGCACTGCGGGGCCTCTTCGTTGACGGGGCCGCTGCGGGCCGGAAGGCTTACCAGCCTATGGTGTAGGTCACCGTCGTCGGCGCCGTCGTGTGCAGCGACGGGCTGAAGTCACCCACGTCGTCGTAGGCGAAGCCATAGGCCTTCTTGTTGATGCTGTGGTCGTGCCAGAACTTGGCGTACCAGTTGCCCAACTGACCGGCCGGGTAGTGCGCGGTCTGCACATACCAGTTGGCCGGCTGCTCGATCACATGGCGGTTCAGCGCGGCGCAGACCTGGGCCTGCAGCTGCAGCTGCGTGCCGATGTTGGTCGGGCCGCCGCTGGCGTCCGCCAGCAGGCCGGCGCCCAGCAGCACCATGGCGGTATCGGGCTTGCCATTGATGTAGAAGGTGCCGGCCGGCGAGCCGCCCGTGAACGTGAAGCGGTCACCGCTGACGCGGCCGCGGAAGGTGCCGAGGTTCTGCAGCGTGAAGACGAGGTCTTCGTTGCGGTAGCGGGCCCAGACGGCGTCGATATAGGGCTGGAGATAGTTGGCGTTGGCCTGGCCGGGTTTGAAGGTGCCGTGGGCCGGGGCCATGATGCGGTAGGGCGAGTACGGTGACTGCGCGAGGGGCTTGAACTGCGCCGGCACTTCAGCGATGAACTTGCTGAAGAGCTGGTCGCGGGTTTCGGTCAGCGCTTCGCCGACGGTCTGGTCATAGCCGCCACCGCCCTGCACGCGCAGCTTCAGCGGGAAGCCGAAGTGGTCGACACGCGTGGTGTTGATGAAGATGCCCTGGTCCGGCTGGCCCAGCGGGATGATGGCCATCTCGCCGAAGTCGAAGTAGACGTCGATGTTGGGGTCGGTCGGGTTCTCGATGTTGGCGCCGGCGTAGCCGATGTTGCCGTTGCCATCGACGACGACCTTGATGTACATCGGCGAGCCCACCGACATCAGGATGCGGGCCGAGTTCAGCGCCGGGATGGTGATCGAGCGCGTGGCGCTGAGCTTGTGGAAGTAGTTGGTGTACGTCTGGCCACCCTTGGTCAGCGCGCCGTTGTCGGCGGTGGACATGGGGATGAAGTTGCCCGCGGCATCCACGCGCACGAACTTGCCGGTGGCCCAGTCCTTGCCAATGATGGCCCAGTAGACCTGATCATCGGGCCAGCGGCCGCCGGTCTGGTTGACGATGTTGAAGGTCGTGCGGCCGTTCCAGGCACCCGTGTTGGTGCTGGTGCCGACGCGGTAGGACGAGGTCAGGTCGTTGAAACCGCGGTTGACGAGATTGGGCTCGTTGGCCGTCAGCACCAGCGAAGCGCCGCCGTAGCTGACGTCGTTGAACAGCGTGGCCTGGTAGCCGGCCTGCACCTTCACGGACGACACGCGGTCGTTCCAGGCGGCGCCTATCCAGCTCGAATCCGCGCTCGCGCAGAAGCTGTCGCCGGTGTAGTTGATGTCGGCGTAGAAGCAGACCGGCCCGCTCGCCACCGGGGGCGTGCCGACGGTGTAGCTGAACTTGGGCGTGTCGTAGGCCGGCGTGCCGTTGTTGTAGGTGAACCAGTAGCCGATCACATTGCCCGTGGCGACGGTGATCTTCTGCTCATGGCGGCCATTGGCAGCCGTCATGCGGATGTTCTGCTGCGGGCCGTTGTTGACGGTGTAGTGGGCGTCGACCCAGGTGGTCGACACATTGGACTTGAACCAGATCGTGGCGGTGGTGCCGCTGACGTCCACACCCTGGGTGTAGTCCTGGGCCAGAGCCGGAGTCGCGCCGAGCAGGCCGAGCACCAGCAACCAGCACGCGCCGAGCAGGCGCAAGCAACGCAAAACAAGATTCACCTTTGTCTCCTTGCCCGCTCGTCGTCAAGGATCGGCGGGTCGTTCGGGGTCCCAACGCTGGGAGAGGGCGGAATGGCCCATCCCTGGCCGGTGTCTCGACTGCGATGACCTACTGCCGGCCACGGCATGCAGTCGCTGCCGGGTCAGGTCGCCATCCGAAAACCGCATGAAAGCGCTTTCAGAATTGCACAGCATCGTCCCGGGAGACGCGAGAAAGCGCTTTCATGGAAAACCCGTGCGAGACGTTTTCATGAGTCGCTCGCTTCAGGGACAGGAAATCCACCAAAGCAAACGGCCGCCTCAGGGGCGGCCGTTGATGGGCGAAAGCTGTTCAGCGGAACTCGCTCATTCCTTGATCGCCGACAGCAATTGCGACAGTGCCTGTTTCGCCACCGATTCGCACAGGCTGTTCATGCCCTGGAAGGCATTGGCCGAATAGTCGCTGGCGACGTATTCCTTGCCGCGAAAGCTCAGCTTGGTGGCCAGCTTGTCCTTGCCCGCAAAGATGCCCAACATGACCCGCGCAGCCGGCGGGCGCTGGCGGTATTCCTTGATGACGATCTCGGCACTCTCGGCAGGGGCGACGGTGAAACCCTTGGACGTCGCCTGGGTTTCGTAGCTCTGCTCGATCAGCGGGCCGACCTTGGGGTTCTGCTCGCAATCGCCGCAGTCCCACCGCACGGACAGACGGGGCAGCACCTTGGCGTCGCTCGCCGAAGCGGGCCTTGCTGCCGGCTCTGCCGCAACCACGGGGGCCGACGCGGGCGGGGACGGCTGGGCCTCCTGGGCGGCGGCCTGGAGGCTGAGCAGCAAGGCGGCGCTGGAAACGAGGACGGCTCTGGACATCAAGGGCATCTGCGGATCGGTGGGAGCTGTTGAGGGGCGCGATGGTAGCAACGGCACCGCCCTCATTTGAGGCTTCACTCCCCCTAGGCTTGCAAGCATCGGGTGACGCGACCAACTGAGTTCTCGCCAACAAAAAAGGCCGCCCGAGGGCGGCCGTGATGCAGTGATGCCTGGCGCCGGCTCAGAGTGCCAGGCGCGCGCGCGCTGCCGCGTATTCGCGCTTGAGGCGGCTGATGAGTGCTGCCGCCGGCACGATCTCCTTGACCGCGCCAACGCCCTGGCCGCTGCCCCAGATTTCCTTCCAGGCCTTGGCCGCGCTGCCGCCGAAGTTCATCGCGCTCGGGTCGCTCTCGGGGAGGTTGTCGGGGTCCATGCCAGCGGCCACGATGGAGCCGCGCAGGTAGTTGCCGTGCACGCCGGTGAAGAGGTTGCTGTAGACGATGTCGTCGCTGTTGCTGGCAACGATCATCTGCTTGTACTCGTCGCTGGCGCGCGCCTCTTCGGTCGCGATGAAGGCCGAGCCGATATAGGCCAGGTCGGCCCCCATGGCCTGGGCGGCCAGGATGGCATCGCCCGTCGCCATCGAGCCCGACAGCGCCACGGGGCCGTCGAACCATTCGCGGATCTCGTGGACCAGTGCGAAGGGGCTCTTCACGCCGGCATGCCCGCCCGCGCCGGCCGCCACGGCGATGAGGCCGTCGGCGCCCTTCTCGATGGCCTTCTTCGCGAACTTGTTGTTGATGATGTCGTGCAGCACGATGCCGCCCCAGGCGTGTACCGCGTTGTTCACGTCCTCACGCGCGCCCAGGCTCGTGATGATGATGGGCACCTTGTACTTGGCGCAGACCTGCATGTCGTGCTCGAGCCGCTCATTGCTCTTGTGCACGATCTGGTTGATGGCGAAAGGCGCGGCCGGTTTGTCCGGGTTGGCGCGGTTGTAGGCCGCCAAGGTCTCGGTGATCTCGGCCAGCCACTCGTCGAGCAGCTCGGCGGGCCGGGCGTTGAGCGCCGGCATGGAGCCGACGATGCCGGCCTTGCACTGCTCGATGACGAGCTTGGGGTTGCTGATGATGAACAGCGGCGAGCCGATGGCCGGCAGCGGCAAGTTCTTCAGGATGGGGGGCAAAGCCAAATCAGTCTCTCCTAGTCAGTTGAGGTCGGAGCACGCGCACGGTGCGCGTGTGGTCCAACCCGCAAGATCATCAGAATGCTTCAAGCGACAGTTCGGTCACGCTGTCCGCGCCGTCCACGATGGCGGCCCGCAGCGATGCGGTGCGCGGCAGGATGTGCTCGGCATAGAAGCGCGCCGTCGTGATCTTGGCGGCCATGAATTCCTTGTCAGTCGCCAAGGCGTCTTCCGCAGCCATCAGCGCGCGCGCCAGTTGCCAGCCGGCGACGAGATTGCCCGCCAGCATCAGATAGGGCACCGAGCCAGCGTAGGCCGCGTTGGGGTTGCTCTTGGCCGAGCCGGCGATGAAGCCGACGGCGGCGAGGAAGTCCTCGCGCGAGGCGCGCAGCGCCTTCAGCACGGCACGCGCGGCCACGCTGTCGCGCTTGGCGAGTTCACCCTCAGTCACCTCGATCTGCCCGGCCACAGCGCGAGCGAGCTGACCACCGTCACGCGAGGTCTTGCGGCCCACCAGGTCGTTGGCCTGGATGGCCGTCGTGCCCTCGTAGATCGTCAGGATCTTGGCGTCGCGGTAGTACTGGGCCGCGCCGGTCTCCTCGATGAAGCCCATGCCGCCATGCACCTGCACGCCCAAGCTGGTGACCTCCAGGCTCATCTCGGTGCTGTAGCCCTTCACCAGCGGCACCATGAAGTCGTAGAAGGCCTGGTTCTGCTTGCGTGCGTCCGCATCGGGGTGGTGATGCGCCGCGTCGAAAGCCGCAGCCGCGGTGCTCGCCATCGCACGGCAGCCCTCGGTCAGCGCGCGCATCGTCATCAGCATGCGGCGCACATCGGGGTGATGAATGATGGCGGCGCTGCCGGCCACCGAGCCGTCCACGGGGCGCGACTGCACGCGGTCCTTGGCGTAGCCGACGGCCTTCTGATAGGCGCGATCGGCCACCGCGATGCCCTGCAGGCCCACGCCGTAGCGGGCTGCGTTCATCATGATGAACATGTACTCCAGGCCGCGGTTCTCCTGGCCGATCAGCGTGCCGATGGCGCCGCCGTGGTCGCCGAACTGCAGGACAGCGGTTGGGCTGGCCTTGATGCCCATCTTGTGTTCGATCGACACGCAATGTGCGTCGTTGCGCGCACCCAGAGTGCCATCGGCATTCACCATGAACTTGGGCACCAGGAAGAGGCTGATGCCCTTCACGCCCTCCGGCGCGCCCACCACGCGGGCCAGCACGAGATGGACGATGTTCTCGGCCATGTCGTGCTCACCGTAGGTGATGAAGATCTTGGTGCCGAAGACCTTGTAGGTACCGTCGCCCTGCGGTTCGGCACGCGTGCGCACCAGGGCCAGGTCGGAGCCGGCCTGTGGCTCGGTCAGGTTCATCGTGCCGGTCCACGAGCCGTCCAGCAGCTTGGGGATGTAGACCGAGCGCTGCTCGTCGCTGCCCGCGGTCAGCAGCGCCTCGACGGCGCCGTCGGTCAGCAGCGGGCACAGCGCGAAGCTCATATTGGCCGACTGCAGCATCTCGTTGCAGGCCGCGGCAATCGTCTTGGGCGCGCCCTGGCCACCGAACTCGGTGGGATGCACCAGGCCCTGCCAGCCGCCCTCGGCGTAGGCGCGGAAAGCCTGCTTGAAGCCGGGCGTCGTCGTGACCACGCCGTCCTTCCAGCTCGACGGATTCTTGTCGCCCTCGAAGTTCAGCGGCGCGATGACGTCCTCGGTCAGCTTGGCGCACTCTTCCAGCACGGCGGCGGCGGTGTCCAGGCCGAAGTCGGCGAAGGCAGGGACTTGTTGAGTCAGGGTCTCCAGGCCAGCCAGGTGCTGGATGTTGAAGAGCATGTCCTTGACGGGAGCGCGGTAACTCATCTGTTACTCCATGAGAAAACAAAACGGGCGCCGCGACAGGTCCAGTCGGGGCGCCCGGAGTGGGGTCAGTGCAGCGAATTACAGGCTGGCAACCAGCTCGGGCACGGCCACGAACAGGTCGGCTTCCAGGCCGTAGTCARCCACCGAGAAGATCGGGGCTTCGGCGTCCTTGTTGATGGCGACGATGACCTTGGAGTCCTTCATGCCGGCCAGATGCTGGATGGCGCCCGAGATGCCGCAGGCGATGTACAGCTGCGGCGCGACGATCTTGCCGGTCTGGCCGACCTGCCAGTCGTTGGGGGCATAGCCCGCGTCGACGGCAGCGCGCGAGGCACCGAGGGCGGCGCCCAGCTTGTCGGCCAGCGGCGTCAGCACTTCCATGAACTTGTCGTTGGAGCCCAGGGCGCGGCCACCGGACACGATGATCTTGGCGGCGGTCAGTTCGGGGCGGTCGCTCTTCGTCACTTCACGGCCGACAAAGCTGCTCTTGCCGCTGTCGGCAGAAGCGGCCACGGTCTCGACGGCAGCGGCGCCACCGGTGGCGGCAGCCGGGTCGAAGCCGGTCGTGCGCACGGTCAGCACCTTGGTCGCGTCGCTGCTCTGCACGGTGGCAATCGCATTGCCGGCGTAGATGGGGCGCTCGAAGGTGTCGGCGCTGATGACCTTGGTCACGTCGCTCAGTTGAGCCACGTCCAGCAGCGCGGCAACGCGCGGCGCGACGTTCTTGCCCGCAGCGGTGGCGGGGAACAGCAGGTGGCTGTAGCCCGAGGCCAGCGCGATCACCTGCGCTGCGACGTTCTCGGCCAGGCCTTCGGCGAGGGCCGCGGAGTCGGCGTGCAGCACCTTGGTGACGCCGGCGATCTGCGCAGCAGCGGCGGCAGCGGCGGCGGCGTTGTGGCCGGCGACCAGCACATGGACTTCGCCGCCCGTGGCAGCGGCGGCGGTGACGGTGTTCAGCGTGGCGCCCTTGATATGGGCGTTATCGTGTTCAGCAATGACGAGTGCGGTCATCTCAAAGTCTCCAAATCGGGGGCGAGCGGTCAGATGACCTTGGCTTCGTTCTTCAGCTTGGCGACGAGGGCGGCCACATCGGCCACCTTCACGCCAGCGCCGCGCTTGGGCGGCTCGCTGACCTTCAGCGTCTTGATGCGCGGCGTCACGTCCACGCCCAGGTCGGCCGGCTTGACGATGTCGAGCTGCTTCTTCTTGGCCTTCATGATGTTGGGCAGCGTGACGTAGCGCGGCTCGTTCAGGCGCAGGTCGGTCGTGATGACGGCCGGCAGGCTCAGGGAGACGGTCTCCAGGCCACCGTCCACTTCACGCGTGACGGAGACCTTGTCGCCGGCCACTTCCACCTTGGAGGCGAAGGTGCCTTGCGGCATGCCGGTCAGCGCGGCCAGCATCTGGCCGGTCTGGTTGCAATCGTCATCGATGGCCTGCTTGCCGAGGATGACGAGCGAGGGGCCTTCCTTGTCGACCAGCGCCTTCAACAGCTTGGCAACGGCCAGCGGCTGCAGCTCGACGTCGGCCGGCGTCTCGACCAGGATGGCGCGGTCGGCGCCGATGGCCATGGCGGTGCGCAGGGTTTCCTGGCACTGCGTGACGCCGCAGGACACGGCGATCACCTCGGTGACAACGCCCTTCTCCTTCAGGCGCACGGCCTCTTCGACGGCGATCTCGTCGAAGGGGTTCATCGACATCTTCACATTGGCGATGTCGACGCCCGTGCCGTCGCTCTTGACGCGCACCTTGACGTTGTAGTCGACGACGCGTTTGACAGGAACCAAGACCTTCATCGGAAACTCCAGCTCGAATTGACGTAAACGTTAACCAGATTCTAAGGGGCGCTCCCCGTGGGAGCCGCGCTTAAAAAAGCACGATCGTTCGATTCTAGCCAGACCCTTGTTGACGGCGGGCGAAGCTTTTTTGGAGAGGCCTCTCGAATTCGTGAAGCTAGACTGCTTTTTGCCCATGCAGATTGATCCCCACACGCGCCGCGAGATCGGCGTCTTCGACTCCGGCGTCGGCGGCTTCACCGTGCTGCGCGAACTTCGCACGCAGCTGCCCACGGCCCGGCTGCGCTATGTGGCCGACACGGCCTACGCACCCTATGGCAATCGCAGCCCCGAGGACATCCAGGCGCGCAGCATCGCGATCACCGAGCATCTGATCGCCCGGGGTGCTGAACTCATCGTCGTCGCCTGCAACACGGCCACGGCTCACGCCATCGAGACCCTGCGGGCCCGCTGGCCCGCCCTGCCCTTCGTCGGCACCGAGCCCGGCATCAAGCCTGCTGTCGCGGCAACACGCAACGGCCGCATCGGCCTGCTGGCCACGCCGTCCACGGCCGCCAGCGCCAGGCTGCGGGCCTTGATCGAGCGACATATCGGCGATAGCGAAGTCATCGTGCAGGGCTGCCCCGGCGTCGTCGACCGCATCGAAGCCGGCGACCTGGACAGCGCTGAACTGCAATCCCTCGTCAGCCGACATTGCGAGCCCTTGCGCGCCGCCGGCGTGGACACGGCGCTGCTGGGCTGCACGCACTACCCCTTCATCGAGCCGCTGTGGCGGGCCGCGCTCGGCCCCGGCGTCGAACTGTTGCGCATCGAGACCGCCGTCGCACGCCGAGCAGCCAACTTGTGGCCCCAGGCTGAGAGCGAGCCGGCGCTGGACATCGAGACCAGCGGCGATCCGGTCGCGCTGCAGAGTTGGATAAGCCGCGTGCTGGGCTGGCAAGGCATGGCCGTGCACGCCTGGCAACCGGAAAACAAAAACGGCCAGCAGGTGCTGACCGTATAGAAGACTGGTGCGCGGGACGGGACTTGAACCCGTACGCCCCTTTCGAGGCGGTGACGTATTAGCAGGCTACCCCAAAATGGACACTTGCGATCGGTTGTAAATCAACAGGTTAGCGTCGGCGGTCTGTCCATCCGACGCAATGGCACTATTGACACATCAGCACCCGATGTGTCCACGTCATAGAACCGGGTTCATGAGGACGGTGAGTCGTCCAGCCCGCGCCTGTCGAAGCTCTTCCCGCAGCGTGTAGACCTCTTGTAGCAGGCACACCTCACGCTCAAGGGCTTGATCCAGTCGCCGGTTGAGGGCGGCGACTTCCTCCTTGAGAGCGGGCAGCGGATCCGCGGCAGCTTTCTTCTCGGCTTGCGCTTTCGCAGCTTCGTCGATGGCTGCGATGAGCTCGGCATAGGCCGGTCTGGACCGCTTGATGCTGCCCCTGCCGCTCCTGGCCTCCAACGCCACGGTGTCGTTGTTGATCGGCGCGCCTCGATCTACGAGCCGCTGCAGTGCAGCGAAGTATTTCTCGACCTGGATCTTGGCACTCATGCCGCCCGCTCCGTGAGTTGCTGACGAGCCTTCAGCAGCACCCGAAGGTGATTCGCTTCCAGCCGGTGCTCAACGCTTCCCGACTCGCCATCTGCCAGCCTGGCTACCACTGCCTCTTGGGTCGTGATGACAAGGTTCAGGCGCTTCCCCGCGACCACTTGATTCACGCAGTTGGACTCCAGGCAATCGAACGGGATCGGCTGGAGCGGCTTGCTCACACACTCCTCAGTCGACACGCAGCCGCCAAGCGGGGTCTCGCGATAGGCCAGCTTCCCCTGCTCAAACAGCTTCAACGTGTCTTGGCGGTTTCGCGATGAAATCGTCAAGGCCATGCGCTCAGCCCCTCGCCCCAGGAAGTCGTCGTCTGAGAACAAGAGGCCAAGGGTGTAGCCAAAGAACGAGCTTTCGGCTTTGGCGGCATTCCATTCGTGGCTGAAATGATCCTTGTCAAAGACAAGATTCACCGCGCGCGAGTAGCCGTCCGAATAGTAGGAGCGCATCTCGTCGGTGACGTGTTGCAGTTGCGCCTTCAGAGCTGGAAGTGTCACCATACCCGAGCGATGGGCATAGACGCTGAGGCTGCGGCGGAGCTGATGGAAGGCCAAAGGCCAGCGCATCCCCACTCCGATGCCTGCCCGTTGCCATGGCCTGTCGAGCTCCAGACTGTTCAGCTCGTCGAGGTCAGCGGCGGTCACGGCCGGGCATATCGCATCGTTCAACAGTGCTTGATGCACACCGATCGTTCGGTGGTTCTTCTTGCGAAATGGATGTTCAGTCGAGCAGAACAGCAGCGCCTCTTGCCCCTTCGATGGCTTGCGCCCGTCCTCCTCGAAGATCGCTTTGGCGATACGTTGTGCCAAGAGAATCGCACGATGCCCCTCTCGGCTTGTGATCCACGACGTCCTGGTCTTCACGCCGCGGTTGAGCTTGTGCGTGTAGCCGTTGATGACGTAGTGCCGGCTACCCCGGTCCTCGAACTCTTCGACGACGTTCGCCAGGGGCAAGATGCCTACCTCTCCAACTCTCATGCCCGAGAAGGCAGCAACCGTGTGCATCAGGCTGACCTGGCAGCGGTTGATGCGGAACGCGATGAAGTGGTCTAGCGACGCCCCGTGCTTCGGGTCATAGCCACTGGCCTTCATCAGTTGTAGCACCTCAGCCAGGGATTGGCCGCGATGCTTCTTTCTCTGGCCCTTTGTGGCTCCGGACGCAATGGACCTGGTCGCCGCCATGTTTTGGCGATACGCGTTCAGCAACGAATCAAGTTCCTGCTCAATGTCGTCTAGCTCAGCTACGAGCCCGCGCAGGATGGCGCAGTAGACCGCCGACGGGATGAGCGGTGTTTGTCTGTTCGCCGTGCGACCGCGGTCCGCAGCGGTGATGAGCTCTCGGAGCCGCTGAAGTGGGAGCTTCATCCCCACATCCAAAGCACTGCCGTGCCGTGCCAAAGTCTTGACCAAGGCAGAGGTGTGTCGGACATAGGTTTGGCTGAGCGACTCCAGCTCCTCGGCGACGTGCTCGGGGCTCCCAAGAATGCTGAAGAGGTCGATCCCACGGGCGATGGCTTTGCTGCACCATGCCGCGGCAGCGTAGCTGGCCCGCCGGACCGTCTCGGGTGCTCTCATCTTGCCGGCATCCATGTGAAGCCACATCAACGCCTTGTGCTGTTCACGGATGCGGGCAACGAGTACGCCGTCTACTACCCCTTGGAGATTGAAGAAATGCAGGTTGTTTCCGGAGGTCCCATCCGTGCTCTGAGCACCGAGATTCCAGGACGCATCGCCATACCTAGACATTGCGTTGCCTTCGGCGTCTCGGCTGACAACAAGCGCCAAGTCGAAGAACGGTCGCACGTCGGGAAACGTGTCATTGCTGCCCACCTGGCCAGAGGGACTGTGTTCGACTGGGGAGATTGCAAACTGGTTCATTCCGTTCAGGGTCGCGTTCTGGGACTCGGAGACTTGTGCGCGGTTTAGCGGGCGCCAGCGGCTGTCACGCCTGCCGGAGCATTCCGAGCAGATGGAGCTGCTGCAGCTTTGCAGCCCAGTACCGACTGAGATTGCCAAGCTCCTCAACGTCAATGCGCGCTTGCTCGTACATCTCAGGAGCGCGCTCGCGTAGCTCTGCCAGTACCGTGTCGATTCGGTCCTTCACCGCTGCGTACGCCTTGTCGGATCTCGCCGACTCACCCTGCAATGGAGCGAGGCGCTGTAGAACAAGGCGACATGAAAGAAGCTTCCGAGTGTCCTCAACATCCGCGTGGACGCGGAACTGAGCACAGAAGAAACAGCCCTCCGTCTTGTCACAAGCCGGCTCGATGACGGGGTCCTTCTCGAGGGCGATGGGTTTGCCGTGCTCCCTACAGCCGCCGGCCGGGGTTGAGACAATCTGCACCCCAGAACCGCCACCATCATCACTGGGCAGGATTGCGGTCTCGAGGGAGGCGAGAAACTGCCCCATCTCACCCCTACGGACGTCTTCTTGGGCGTTGCAATACGCCATCACAGCCGTCTTGGTGGAATGCCCCAGCGTGTCTGCGGCGGCCCTCACGCCCTGCTTACGAACCACACTTTGCTGCTTGAACGAACGAAGCTGTCTGAGAGTGACTTTCGGAAGCTCAGCACCAATAGCCTTCACCTTTCCACGCAGGTAAGCCAGAAAGGAGCCGTCTAGCGGGCGTATCGCCACTGGCTCGGACTTGGCATTTCCTACAACGCGATACCAGCACTGAACGAATATCGGCGCGACGTCAGCCCCCCCCAAGAGCGCCACCAGGCGCTCGCGGAGCGTCAGGTAAGTCGTCCATCGACTCAGCGTGGTTGTGGTGAGATTGACCGGCACCAGCTTGCCGCCAGCACGTAGCTTGACCACCCGATGGGTCAGATTGACTCGGTCCGGGTTGGCCAGTTGGTCCAGAAGATCGTCTGGCTCTTCAAAGCGCTGAATCTGTGCGAGGTTTGCCCCCGAGTCCCCGATCGCCAGGCCAGCGAACGCAACGCAGGCCAGCTCGAGCAGGCGACCATCGGAGTGCACGCTCGCGTCTAGATTGACAAACTGGGAATCGTCAGTGGCTGACAAGCGAATCGTGCGGAAGCTATGCACACTGTCTTGACGCAGGGGTCCCGACAGCTCGCGAGCCACCGAGTCAAAAATCGCTTGCAAGGTCGACATCAATCGACCCACATCGCGGTCTGCTGGCGCGACGGTGCCTAGATTGCCGCGCCGGTTCGACAAAGGCTCAATATCGTCCTTGAACTCCCGGCAGTGCACCTCGCTCAGCAGCCAAATCGCGCCCTGGTCTCTTTGCGCGGCCGTGCCGCTCACCAACTGGTGTGACTGCAGCATCTGGCGAAGGTACGTGTGGTGCCCCCTCAGTGCCTCTAGTGCGAGGCCGGCGTCCGTCAATATGAATCGCCCCGGGTTCCATGGAGGCCGGTTGGTTTAAGTCAGGCGGGCATCGCGGCCTGATTGGCAAGTTGCCGGTAGTAGTTTGACTCAGCCTCGGCGGGCGGGATGTAGCCGATGGGTTCGAGCAGCCTGTGGTGGTTGAACCAGGACACCCATTCCAGCGTCGCCAGCTCCAAGGACTCCTTGGTCTTCCACGGCGCCCGGCGATGGATCAACTCGGCTTTGTAGAGGCCGTTGATCGTCTCAGC
>NZ_JBFUAB010000041.1:0-15956 GCF_056406535.1 Roseateles sp. P1_C1_2 | reverse complement strand
CCCTGCGTGTGCAGCAGCACCGTGGGCGGGGTGGCGGCCGTGACCTGCTGCTCCAGCGAGGCGAGTACCAGCAGCGCGGGCGCGGGGTTGGCACCGAGCAGCGCGCGGCGCGAGCCGGCGTGGGCGGAGGAGTCGGTCATCGTGATGACGGGGTAGACGAGGACGGCGAAGTCGGGCCGGGCGCTGGCGTTGTCCAGCGCGGCGCCAGTGCGGCCGTCGGCATGGTCGAACAGCGTGCTGGCGCTGGCCGCCAGGTGGCCGCCGGCGGAGCTGCCCATCACGCCGATGCGCTGGGGGTCGACACCGAACTCGGCCGCGCGCGAGCGCACCAGACGCAGCGCGCGCAGCACGTCCTGCAGCGGCGCGGGGTGGCCCCACTCCTGCAGCCGGCTCTTCAGGATGAAGGTGGTGATGCCCAGCGTGCTCAGCCAGGCGGCGTACTGCAGGCCCTCGCGCTGCCACGACAGGTAGCGGTAGCCGCCGCCCGGGCACAGGATGACGGCCGTGCCGTTGGGTCTGTCCACGGCGGGCGGCACGACGGTGAGCGTGGGCACCGACACGTTGGCGATGGCGCCGTTCGCGTCCACGCTCTCGGGGCCGAGGTCGCCGCGCGCTGCTGGCGCATCCGGCCGCACGGCGGCGGGCACGCCCTCGGGCCAGAGCGGCAGCACGGTCGGCGTGGGCGCGGCCCGGCTGAGCGGCGGCAGCAGGGTCAACAACCAGGGCGACAGGATCAGTGGGCGGCGCTGCATGCGTTCGGCGGGCCGGTGCTCGGGCCCTTCAGAGGCGTTGCGGTGCAGTTTGCCCGTGGAGGGCGCTCACGGCGGTGAGTGATTGCGGCAGCCCGGTCACCCACCGGAAGTGGCCCCGCAGGCCGGGTGCAGTTGTAGAGATTCGTGAGATCGCCGTCGCCGGCCCGGCGGGTGCACGGTCAAGCGGCCACAATTGGGCCCCGAATCGCCTGGCGCGATCTCGTGACCAGGGCATCCCGGGCGCGGTTCCGCCGTCCCTGGCCCGTCCAGCGGATGGCAAACCCTGGGTGCGCATCGCGCCAGCACACAAACTGCCCGTCTCTGAGCGCCCGTCTCTGAGCCATCTACCGGCTTCTTCAGCAAGCATCTCTCCATGCCCCGCACCCTGCGCATTACCCCTCTGCTCCCTTCCCTTCTTGCCAGCGCGATCCTGATCGGCATGGCCGGGGCCGCCAGCGGCGCGGCGCATGCCAAGTCCAAGCCCCACGCGGCTGCAGCCCGCAAGGCCAAGGCCGCCCCCGCCGAGCAGGCGATGACGACCGACGCCAGCGGGCAGTCGGTGCCGGTGCTCGAGAACAAGGCGTGGGTGCTGATGGACTACAACACGGGCCAGCTGCTCGCGTCGTCCAACCCGGACGAGCCGCTGCCGCCCGCGTCGCTGACCAAGATGATGACCAGCTATCTGGTGGAGCAGGGCCTGAAGAACGGCAAGCTCAAGCCCGACGAGATGGTCACCATGAGCGAAAGCGCCTGGTGCCGCGGCGGCAAGGACGGCGACAGCTGCATGTTCGTGCCGCTCAACGAGAAGGCCTCCTTGATGGACATGCTGCGCGGCGTGGTCATCGCCAGCGGCAACGACGCCTCCAAAGCGCTGGCCGAACACGTCGGCGGCTCGGAGGCCGGCTTCGTCACGCTGATGAATGCCGAAGCCGCCAAGCTCGGCATGACGAAGACGCACTTCGCGAACGCGGCCGGCCTGCCCGACCCCAACAACAAGGCCTCGGCGAAGGACCTGGCCGTGCTGGCCGCGGCCATCATCCGCAACAGCGCCGAGTACTACCCGATCTACGCCGAGCGCGAGTTCACGTACAACAAGATCAAGCAGGGCAACCGCAATGCGCTGCTTTACACCGACCCGACCGTCGACGGGCTCAAGACGGGGCACACGGACGACGCCGGCTATTGCCTGACCGCCTCGTCCAAGCGCAATGGCATGCGCCTGATCTCCGTCATCATGAACGCGAACAGCAAGCAGGCCC
Organism: Roseateles sp. P1_C1_2; assembly: GCF_056406535.1. Classification (NCBI taxonomy): domain Bacteria; kingdom Pseudomonadati; phylum Pseudomonadota; class Betaproteobacteria; order Burkholderiales; family Sphaerotilaceae; genus Roseateles; species Roseateles sp. P1_C1_2. The sequence goes on along the minus strand of NZ_JBFUAB010000041.1, from coordinate 13,945 downwards.
GCGCCGACCAGACCCGGGTGTTGTTCAACTGGGGTTACGCCAACTTCGAGGAGGCGACGCCGGCGCAGCCGGGCGTGGCGCTGGCCAACGCCAAGGTGGTGTACGGCGTGGCGCCCGAGGTGGCGGCGGGCATGGCCAAGCCGTGGACGCTGGTGGTGCCCAAGGGCCAGGCCGCCGCAGTGAAGACCGAGGTGACGCTGAACCCGGGCCTCGAGGCACCCATCGCCAAGGGCGCCGTGATCGGCAAGCTGGTCGCGGTGGCCAACGGCAAGGCGCTCGGCGAGGTGCCGGTCGTCGCGCTGGCCGACGTGGAGCGCGCCGGCTTCTTCCTGCGCATCAAGCAGCGCATCGTCGGCTGGTTCTCGAAGTAACGCGTAGCCCAGGTACCGCGCCTCGCGGTACATCTCGAATTTGTGCCCCGGCGCTGTGAGCGAGCGGCGCACCATGCCGCCCAGAAGGTAAGCGCCTTGGCATGCGAGGAGGGGCGCCAGCCATGTCACCACTGCGCCGGCGTGGCGTCTGCGGGAGGGCTGGCGGCACTGTCGGCATTGGCTATGAAGATTTCCAAACCCAGTGCCTGGGTCAGCTCGAACATGCGCTGCACACTCAGCGCGCCCAGGTCCGATTCCAATTCAGAGAAGCGGTTGGCGCTCAGGCCTATCCGCGCGGCCAATTCGCCCTGGGTGAGCCGACGCGCCTTGCGGGTGGTCTTAAGCAGCACGGCAAGTTGCTCGAGCGAGTAGATAAGGCGTTGCGTCATGGGGCGATCTCGATCTGGCCGGTTTTGCGTCGTATCGATTTAGTCGATGTAAGCCAAATATCGACTTGGCCGATAAAGCGTAAATATCGGCTGGGTCGACTTTCAGGGTTTGGGTGAGACGCCCAAACCCGTCGCCGCCCACCACACCCCACCCCACAGGTGATCCAGGTACCGCGGATCCTTGTACACCTCGACGTTGTGCCCCAGCGCCGTGACGAACACGCGGCCGTTCTCGTAGGGGTGCCACCAGCTCACCGGGTGGTCGGCGCCCATGCCTTTGGCAACCTGGCCGGGCCAGATCTTGGTGGGGTCGTACGTGCGCTCGTCCACGGCCAGCACGGGGTTGATCTTCACGCCGTGCGGGTTGCTGAACTCGTACCACTCGTCGCTCCAGATCCAGCGGTCCGGCAGGCCGAAGGTGGCGGGGTGGCTGGCGTCGGCCTTGGTGACGACGGCCGTCTGCAGCATGGGGTGGATGACGAAGGAGCGGCCCACCAGCTTCTCGTACCAGGGCCACAGGCCCGGCTTGCTGATGATGGCGCGGTGCACGACGACGGCGTTGCCGCCGGCCTTCATGTAGCGCTCCAGGCCGGCGCGCTGGGCCTCGTTGAATTCCTCGCCCGAGCTGTTCAGCAGCACGACCGCCGCGTACTTGCTCAGGTCGCCCTCGAAGGCGCCGGGCTGGGCCGTCCAGGTCAACTCGAAGGCGTGCAGCTTGGCGAGCTTCTCGAAGCTGTCCCGCGCGATCGGGATGTACTCGTAGTGGTACTTGGTGGGCATGGCCAGCACCAGCAGCGAGAACTGGCCGTCGCCGGCCTGGGCGGGCACCGAAGCCGTGGCAACGGTGGCGGCCACGGCGAGGGTCTGCAGCGTCTTCTTCATGATCATGTTGCGGCCGATTCTTCCACCGGGGAGTTACGGGCGGCGCTCAAGCTATTGAGCAAGGTCCGCATGACTTTGAGGCCGAAGGCAAGGCATGGCCAGAATGCCCGGGCCGTTCGCGCTCGATGCTCCCATGACCACCTTCTCCCTCGTTCCCACCGACCAGCTCGCCCCCGAGGCCCTGCACGCGGCTTTTGTGCGAGCCTTTGCCGACTATCTGATCGGCCCCTTCAACCTGGCCTTGGACCAATGGCCGGGCTTTGTGCTGCGCCAGGGCGTGGACCTGGGCCTGGGGCGTGCGGCGGTCAGTTCCGACGGCAGCGTGCTCGCCTTCGCGCTGGTGGCGCCGCGGCCGGCGCTCCAGCGGTGGCGGCTGGGCACCATGGGCGCGGTGCCGGAGGCGCGCGGCAGCGGCGCGGCGGTGCAGTTGCTGGAGGACTTCGTGCAGCGAGGCCGCGAGGCCGGCTTGAAGGCGGTGGAGCTGGAGGTGTTCGTGCAGAACGAGCGCGCCGCCCGCCTGTACCGCCGCCATGGCTTCGTGGAGCGGCATGCCTTGCACGGCTACCAGCGCATGGCCGAAGCCGGCGAGGCCCGCCCGCCGTTGGCCGAACTGGCCTGCACCCCCGCCGAGGCGCTGGCTTGGCTGCGCGAGGCGGAGGGAACCATAGTCGACCTGCCGCTGCAGGTGTGCGCCGATGTCGTGGGCGTGCTGACGGTGCCCTGGACAGCCTGGCGGCGCGGCAGCGCGCAACTGGTGTTCACGGGCGACCAGGAGGAGGGCGTCATCGTGCGCTCGCTGATCGACAAAAGCAGCGACCGCAACCCTGCCCAGCAGGACGCCGAGACCCTGATGCAGGCGCTGCTGGCGGCCTACCCCGGCGCCAAGGTCAGCGTGCCGGCCCTGCAGCGCGGCGACCTGGGCGGCGAGGCGCTGCTGCGCTGCGGCTTTGCCGTGGAAGCGCTGCACCAGGCCATCATGCGGCTGGATCTGGCGCCGGCTCTTCCGTAAGCAGCCAGCCACCCAGCCGCTGCATCGCCGCGGGCGTGCGCGCCAGGCTGCGGTGGTTGGTGCCGGCGAACTGGTGCACGGTGACGGCCGCGCCGGCGCGCTGCAGGGCCTGCACGAGGGTGTGCGAATGCGCCAGCGGCACCTGGTTGTCGCGTTCGGCCAGCAGCACCAGCACATCGCCGCCCTTCACCGCCCGCGCGGCGGCGACGCTGTCCAGCGGTGAGCGCAGCCAGGGCGTCAGCGGTGCGATCAGCAGGTTGCGCCGCAGCACCGCGCGCAGGCTCTTCAGCGGGCTGATCAGCGCGACGCTGGCCACCGGCCGGCCCGCCGCAGCCAAGCGAGCGGCGAGCTGCATGGCCACGCCGGTGCCCAGGCTGCGGCCGGCCAGGTGCAGGGCGCCGGGCGGCAGATCCAGCCGGGCCAGCCCCCAGGCCGCGGCGGCTTCGGCATCGGCCACGCAGGCGGCCTCGCTGGGCCAGCCGCCGCTCTCGCCGAGGCTGCGGTAGTTGAAGGCCAGCAGCGCGCAGTCGTCGGGCAGCCAGCCGGCGAGGTCGGGCGTCCAGGCGACGTGCTCGTTGCGCCCGCCAAACCACAGCAGCAGGCGGCGCGGTGGCGGCGCATCGAGCGGCAAGGTCAGCCAGCCCTGCAGGCGCACGCCGCCGGGCCGCTCCAGCCAGACGGCCTCGGCGCGGCGCCGCGCGGCGGCGGGGCCGGGGTCGGTGCGGCGGATGACCCAGGTGCGGCCGAACAGCAATTTGCCCTGCAGGGCGGTGATGGCGGCCGCCAGCGCGGCACCGGCGAGCAGGGCCCAGGCCCAGGGTGGAAGGTTGGTGAGCAGCATGGGCGTCGGCGGGTTGAACCGCCGAGCCTAGGCCGCGGGCATGACAGGGCTGTGAGCCTCAGCGCGTGCAGGGCACCGTGCCGAGCGAGCGCGGAGCCACCATCGGCGCGGCCTTGGGCGTCCAGACCGTCAGCGCCAGGCCCAGGCCGACGAGGGCGGCGCCGGCGATCTCGTTGGCATGCGGTGCCTCGCCGAGCACGGCCCGCACGGCGATGACGGACACCGGCACCATGTTCAGGAACAGCGTGCCCATGGGCGCGCCGAGCTGCTTGACGCCGGCGTTGAAGGCCAGCACGCCCAGCACGGTGGGGATGAGGGCGATGTAGACGAGCTTCGGCGCCAGGCCCAGCACCAGTTCGGGTGACGGGGCGGGAGCCCAGCCCACGAGGGTGGCCAGCACTGCGGCCACGGCCAGCCAGGGCAGGGCGCCGATCGCCGTCAAGGCGGCGTACTCCAGCGGGCTGTGGTCGGGCAGCTTGGCCATGGAGCGCGTGTAGAACACCCAGCCCAGCGTGCCGGCCAGCGTGATGGCGTCGCCCAGCAGCATGCGGGAGCTGACTTCGCCAGCCTGGCCGATGAGGTTGGCCACGGTGGCCACACCAGCCAGTGCGAGGGCGGCGCCGGCCACGGCGCGCAGCGGCGGGCGTTGGCCGTCCAGCAGCCAGCGCAGGCCCAGCGTCGTGAAGGGCATGGTGGCCATGATGACGGAGCCGTGCGACGGCAGCGACAGGCGCAGCCCGTGGAAGACCATGATGCTGAACACGCCATAGCCGGCCAGGCCGACGAGGCTGTGGCGCAGCGCGTGGCGGCGCAGCTTGGCCCAGGGCTCACTGCCGGCAAAGTGCACCAGCAGGGCCAGCACGCTGGTGGCGAGGACGTAGCGCACCAGCGTGAACCAGACCGGATCAAGCTGGGCGACGACGGGCTTGCCGATCAGGAAGAGGCTGCCCCAGGCCGAGGTGGCGAGCAGCAGGGCGACGATGGCGCGGGGGTTGGAGTTGGCAGTCATGGAGTTGCTCCAGACGGATTTCGATGGGAATCAGTCTGGGCGCCGCGCGCGAAACCATCCATTCGTTTCGGCCGACCGCCCCGTTCGGAAAAACCGCAAGCGCCCCACGGCAGCTGTGCCCAGAATGCAGGCCATGGAGATCTACCAGCTCAAGACCTTTGTCGCCGTGGCCACCGAGGGCAATCTGACGCGGGCGGCCGAGCGCGTGTTCACCAGCCCGCCGGCGGTCAGCGCCCAGCTGAAGGCGCTGGAGGACGAGTTCGGCGTGAAGCTGTTCGAGCGCAGCGCGCGCGGCATGGCGCTGACGCCCGCCGGCGAGCGCCTGCTGGCCGAGGCGCGGCGCACACTCTCGGCCGCCCAGGGCATGCAGGCCGCGGCCGCGCAGATCCGTGGCGAGGCGCGTGGCCAGGTGCGCATGGGCACGGTCAGCGACGCGGTGGCCCTGCGCCTGGGCGAGGTGTTCGTGCACCTGGCCGAGCACCACCCGGGGGTGCAGCTGCAACTGCAGCAGCTGGTGTCGCTGCGCGCGATTGCCGCCGTGCGCAAGGGCGAGCTGGACTGCGCCTGCGTGCTGCACGAGCACGCCGAGATCGAAGGCCTGGAGCTGCGGCGCCTGCAGGCCTGCGAGATCGTGCCCGTGGTGCCGCAGCGCCTGCTGCTGAGCGGCGGCCTGCCGCCCGACCTGGCCGGCCTGGCCGCCCTGCCCTGGGTGACGACGCCGCCCGACTGCGGCCTGCGCATCCACCAGGAACGCCTCTTCACCCAGGCCGGTGCCGTGCTGGAGGTGGGCTTGCAGGCCGACACCGAGGTGGCCGTGCGCGGCATGGTGGCCGCGGGCATGGGCGCCGGCATGGTCAGGCGCGACCAGGCCGTGCTGATGGAGACCGCCGGCCAGGCCCGCATCTGGCCGGGCTGGGCCGCGCCGACGTGGTTCTGCTGGATCAGCAGCCCGGCGGCCATGGCCGCACCGGCCGTGGCGGCGGTGCGGGATGCGGTGGCGCAGACCTGGGTCTGATCAGGTCCCGCGCAGCTGGGCCACGGCGGCTTCGAACTGCTGGGCCGCCTGCTTCAGCTTGTCGAGCTCATCGTTGGCCCGCGCCAGGGTCTTCTGGGCGGCTTCGCGCGCCGCGGCTTCGCCACCGGCCGGTGCCGCGGTGATGGCGCCGATGCGGGTCTGGGCTTCCGTCAGTGCGCGGGCCAATTGGTCGCGCAAGGCGTCCAGGCCGTCCGACTGCTTCTGCGCGGCGTCGAGCAGCTCCTTCCTGGCGGGCTCGATGTCACCCTGTGCGTTGCGCAGCCCGTCCAGGGTCTCGCGATCGCTCTTGATGTGAGCTTCCAGGCCGTCACGCTCGGTCGTCAAAGCCGCCTGCTGCCGCTGCAGGGCGGGGTCGGCTGGCGGCGTGCCGCCATCGGCCCGCCCGCGCATGCCGTCGCCGGCGCTCTTGCTGCCGAAGTAGAAGCCGACGACCGTGGTGAGCAAGGTGATGATGGCGGTGAGCAGTTGCTTCTGGGCGTCCACGGCCTCCGCCGGCCGGCCGGGCTTCACCGCATACAGATTGAGCTTGGCATTGGCGCCGGGGTCGGTGCCCGACGCCACGCGGCCAGGTGACACGACGACGGGCAACACGGACGGCACCTCCTTGTAGCGCGCCAGTTCGTCAGCCAGCCTCGCCGCCGCCACCTCGGTCTGCTCGAAGGGCTTGTCGCCCAGGCGGGATTGACTGGCCTGGTTCTCGGGGTCGCCAAAGAACTTGAGGCCGAACACGGCGAACAGCACCATCACACCGACAGCCAGCAGCGTGCGCACCGAGCCCGACGGCAGGCCAAAGGCCTCGCTGGGATCGTTGAGCTTGAGGCCGCCGAAGACGATGGCCGTCAGCGTCAGCGCGGTGGCCGTCAACACCAGCAGGCCGACAAACCAGAGGGCGGAGTCGCTGCTCCTGTTTGGAAACGTCAACATGAGGGCCAGCACGGCGCAGACCGCCAGCAGGCCGATCACGCCCCATTTGACCCGCCGGGAAATCTTGTCGTCGTCCATGGCCGCCTCGCGCTGTGCAGGAAAGTCCGCCACGCTAGCCGGCATGGCCGCGCGGGGCATCCTCAGGCTTGCGGAGCCCCGCCGCGGCGTTTAGCGGGTGCGGGGCCTGACGCTGGCCACCAGCGCCAGCAAAGCCAGCAGCACCAGCGCCAGGCTGGCCGGCTCGGGCAGCAAGGCCACGCCCTGGCCGCCCAAGTAGAAGCTGCCGCCGCGGTCCCAGTCGTCGAAGGCGGCCTGGGTGGCGAAGCTGAAGTTCAGCGTGATGTCGTAGAGCACGCTGGAGCCAGCGCCAATCTGGCCGAAGTCGAACAGCGGCACGACCCAGTCGGCCTGGGTGGCGATGCCGGCGGCCACGCCGCCCGGCGTCCAGGGATTGCCGATCCAGCTGTCGTTGCCGACGTCGCCGAGCTTCAGGCTGCCGGTCGCGCCGCCGATGCTGAGCTTGACGCCGCCGCCGACGAAGGCCTGGTCGGCGTTGCTCCAAAGCAGGGAAGTGGCGGTGCCGCTGGACTCGTAGCTCCAGGCCCAGCCCAGATACATGCCGAGGTGGGCGGCGCTGGCGCCGGTGTTGGTGGCGACCTGGTCGTGGAAGGTGACCGCGGCGGTGCGGGCGACGGCGTCGGAGGCATAGGTCCAGTTGCTGTCCAGCGTGCTCTGCAGTGCGTTGGATTCGACCCAGGCGGGCGCTGCGCTCGCTGCAGCGGCCACACAGGCCATCAGCCAGCCGGCAAGACCACGACGCAGCCAGGTGGCCAGGGGAGCGGATACCTTCATGAAACCACCTCTTGTTGGAGTGCGGGGCCGGGCATGCAAGTCGCGAGCCCGGTCGGGAAACGCCAACGCCCACAGCCACTTGCACCGGCGCGGTGCGGGCCGCGGCGGCGTGGCGTCAAGTTTCTCGACACCGCGTCACCGCTTGTTCATGCAGCGGCCCCGGCTTTTGCGCACACTCGAGCCATGGGCCATTCGCATACCCTCGCCGGCGAGCGCTTCCAGTTCGCTGATCTGCGCACCCTGCTGGCCCGCGCCAGCCCACGGCGCTCGGGCGACGAGCTGGCCGGCGTGGCGGCTGCCAACGCGCGCGAGCGGGTCGCGGCGCAGCTGGCGCTGGCCGATCTGCCGCTGAAGGACTTTCTGAGCGAAGCCGTCGTGCCCTATGAAAGCGACGAGGTCACGCGGCTCATCGTCGACACGCACGACGCCACTGCCTTCGCACCCATCGCCCACCTGACCGTGGGCGGCCTGCGCGATGCGCTGCTGGCTGAAGGCCTCGAGCCGGCGCAGATTGCCGCCGGCCTGACGCCCGAGATGGTGGCCGCCGTCAGCAAGCTCTGCCGCGTGCAGGACCTGATGCTGATCGCGCGGCGCTGCGAGGTCGTCACGCAGTTCCGCAGCACGCTGGGCCTGCGCGGGCGGCTGGCCACGCGGCTGCAGCCCAACCACCCGACCGACGACGAGGCCGGCATCGCGGCCAGCCTGTTGGACGGCCTGCTGATGGGCGCGGGCGACGCGGTCATCGGCATCAACCCGGCAACGGACAACCTGCCGCAGGTGATGCGCCTGCTGCAAATGCTGGACGCCGTCATCGCCCGCCACGAGATCCCGACGCAGAGCTGCGTGCTCACGCATGTGACGACGACACTGGAAGCCATCCACCGCGGTGCGCCGGTGGACCTGGTGTTCCAGTCCATCGCCGGCACCGAAGGCGCCAACCGCGGCTTCGGCATCACGCTGGCGCTGCTGGAGGAAGCGCAGCAAGCGGCGCTGGCATTGAAGCGCGGTGGGCGGCAGGTGATGTACTTCGAGACCGGCCAGGGCAGCGCCCTGTCCAGCGGTGCCCACCACGGCTGCGACCAGCAGACGCTGGAGTGCCGCGCCTACGCGGTGGCGCGGCGCTTCGAGCCGCTGCTGGTCAACAGCGTCGTCGGTTTCATCGGGCCGGAGTATTTGTTCGACGGCAAGCAGATCCTGCGCGCCGGGCTTGAGGACCACTGCTGCGGCAAGCTGCTGGGCCTGCCGATGGGCGTGGACGTGTGCTTCACCAACCATGCCGAGGCGGACGTGGACGACGTCGACAGCCTGCTGACGCTGCTGTGCGCCAGTGGCTGCAACTACATCATGGGCGTGCCGGGCTCGGACGACATCATGCTGGGCTACCAGAGCACCAGCTTCCACGACGCGCTGGCGATGCGCCGCCTGCTGGGCTTGCGGCCGGCGCCGGAGTTCGAGGCCTGGCTGCAACGGGTGGGCATCTTCGAGGCGGGTGACGTGCCGCGGCTGGCGGACGGATTGCCGGCGCCATTCGCGTCAATGCTGGCGGCGCTGCCGGAGCAGGCATGAGCTCAGCGCCGGGCCGCTCCAAGCAAGCTCGCTCCCGCTTGGCGGGACAGGCCGCAGGCCGAAGGGTGCACCAGTGAGCGTCGCCGAGCAACCCTGGTCCAGTCTGCGCCGCTACACGGCCGCACGCATCGGCCTGGGTCGTGCCGGCGCCAGTGTGCCCACCGCCGCCCACCTCGCCTTCCAGCAGGCCCACGCCGAGGCGCGCGACGCGGTGCACGCGCCGCTGGATGCGCCGGCGCTGCTGGCCGGCCTGCGCGCGCTCGGCGAGGCGCCGCTGCAGGTGCAAAGCCGGGCAGCGGACCGGGCGGTCTATCTGCAGCGGCCCGACCTCGGCCGGCATCTGGCCGACGCCAGCGCCACGGCCCTGGCCGCATTGCAGGCGCCCGAAAGCGATCTGGCCTTCGTGCTGGCCGACGGCCTCTCGGCCCTGGCGTTGCAGCGCCAGGCCTTGCCGCTGTTCACGGCGCTGCGCGAGCGGCTGTTGCAGGTGGGCAGTTGGACCTGGGCGCCGCCCGTGGTGGCGACGCAGGCGCGCGTGGCGCTGGGCGACGAGGTGGGGGCGCTGCTGAAGGCGCGTTGCGTGGTCGTGCTGATCGGCGAGCGCCCGGGCCTGTCGGCACCGGACAGCCTGGGCGTCTATTTCAGCTGGGCGCCGCGCCCGGGCCTGCTGGATGCCGAGCGCAACTGCATTTCCAACGTGCGCCCCGAAGGCCTGGCACCGCACGCAGCTGCGGCCAAGCTGCACGGCCTGCTGCAACAAGCGCGAACACGCCAACTCAGTGGCGTGGGCTTGAAGGACGAGCAGGACGAACGCGCCGTATCGCACGGCGCGTCGCCGCTGATGCGCTTGCTGGGCGGCTAGCGGCCGTGCCGCGGCGTCATGGTGTCGATGCCGGCACCGGGGTCTTCCTCGCCGGCTACCGAGTCATCGAAGGCGCCGTCCTTCACGTCGCGGGCGGGCCGCTGCTTGGCGGTCGGCCTTTCGACGTCGCCGGACTGCGGGGCGGTGGTGGCGGGTTCGGGCGGGATGGGGGGCGAGCGGGTCGGGTCGGGCATGGTGGCCTCCGGGGGTCAATGAAAAGGGGCGGCAGCGCCGCCCCTTCAATCAGCAAACGGCAAGGGCCGGCTTACATCCACCAGGTCGAGCCGTAGTAGTCATAGACCTTGCGGCCGTACTCGTCGTTGTAGGTGGGCGCTTCGTCGTTGGGGTAGCGCGGTGCGCGCTCCAGCTGGGCCTTGTCGACATTGACGACATAGCCGTCCTTGCTGGTGTCGTACTTCAGCTGGTCCCAGGGCAGGGGGTAGCGGTCGGTGCCCATGCCGAGGAAGCCGCCGAACTCCAGCGCGGCGTAGCGGACCTGGCCGGACTTCTTGTCGATGACGAGGTCGTCGATGGAGCCGAGCTTGTCGCCGCTGGGGCTGTAGACCTTGGTGCCTTCGACCTTGGAGGAAGAGATGGTGGGGGTGACGCTGGCCATGATGGAACTCCTGACAGGGTTGAACACGGGTCACGGGGCCGGCCTTGGCCTGCTCCGCCAGGTGCTGTGCACCATGGCTCCAATATGCATGGCGGCGCCTGCCGGCACAGTCGGGCCGGGCGCCCCGGTGCTGTAGGAGTGGACCGACCATGAGGTAACTCGGCGCAGCCCTTGCCGACACCGCAACAGCCAGCCCCAGCAAGCTGAAGGGAATCCATTCGATCAGCTGTCCAACAAAGTAGGCAAATTTGCAAGTTTTGCCTAAAATATTGGACAAATGACCACGACCAGTCTCTCGTTGCTGGACCGCCAGCTGCTGCTGCAACTGAGCGACCGTCTCAAGCGCCTGCGCCAGGAAAAAGGCATTGGCACAGTCGAGATGGCGAGCCGCGTCGGCGTTTCTCGCTCCACGCTCAGCGCGGTTGAAGCCGGCGACCCAGGCACTGCCATCGGGACGTATCTGCGGGTCATGGCGGTGCTGGGTGTCAGTGGCGAGCTTGCACTGTTGGCCGGCGATGCGCTGCAGCCGGCCTCATCAGGCTCAGCGGCAGCTCGTTCCAAGCGCAGCAAGCCCGTCGTGCAAGTGCTTGTCTCCGCCGACGAGTCCCGCCACCAGATCCAGGACCTCCAAAGCATCGCTCTGCATGCGGAGGCGGTCCGGGCCGTGAAGCGCAGTCCTGCGCTGCTCGACAAGGCCAAGGCGACGCTGCAACTCTGGCTGAGCACCAAGCCCTCTTCTCTCTCCGCGAGCCTGTGGGAGGAGTGGCAACACATTCTTCAAGGCCGCAACTGGCGCAAGGTGCTGGGTCGCACGCGGCGTGCGCAGGAGTTGCGCCAGGCCTCGCCGCTGCCGACCATCCTGCCTGCGGCAGTGCGACAGAAAATACTGGCAGCAGTCAGCGAACTCAAGAGCGGCGTGCGACTTGGGGGCGACCTCGATGGGGAAGCGCCGTGACCCGCGAGGAGCTGGAACACATCATCCGCGCGAGTGCGGACGTGACCGACCAGTACGAATTCATCATCGTGGGAAGCCAGTCCATCCTGGGTGCCGTCCCCAACCCTGACCCGGTCTTCACGGCTTCGGCTGAAGCAGACATCTACCCTCTGCAGGCGCCTGAGCTGGCCGACAAGATCGATGGCGCCATCGGTGAGGGGTCGCAGTTCCACGAACAGAACGGCTACTACGCGCAGGGCGTCGGCCCCGACACGGCGATCCTGCCGGATGGCTGGTTCCAGCGCGTGCATCGAGTTCAGAACAGCAACACCAACGGCCGGGTCGGCTATTGCCTGGACCTGCCGGACCTCTTCATGTCAAAGGCGGCGGCAGGCCGAGACAAGGATCGCGAGTTCTGCATGGCCATGCTCGAGCACCGCTATCTGCAGCCGAACCAAGCCCTGGACCTGGTCCGGCAAATGCCGCTGGATGGCCAGCAGCAACGCAGCCTGCGCGCAACCATCCGCCGCTGGGTCAAGGCACTGCGTGACGCGGGCAACGAAATACCGGAGGGTTAGCTCTCGTCCAGGCTGATCAGCCCCTCACGAATGGCCCATTTGACGAGGCCGGCGATGTCGTTCAAGCCGAGCTTCTTCATCAGCCGGCTGCGGTAGGTGTCCACGGACTTGGGGCTGAGGTGCAGGGCTTCGCCGATGGCGGCGCTGGTGGCGCCCTGGGCCACCATCAGCAGGATCTGGCGCTCGCGCGGCGACAGGCCCTCCTCGTCGGGGGCCGTGCCGGCGCCGGTCAGCATGGAGGCGGCGAACTCGGCCGCCTGCGGGCTCAGGAAGCGCTCGCCGGCGGCCACGGCCTTGACGGCCTGCAACACCTCGGAGCTGGCCGAGCCCTTGAGCAGATAGCCCCAGGCGCCCAGGCGCAGCGCCTCGGCGACGTGGCGGGGCTGGTCGGACATGGTCAGCACGATGACGCGCAGCTGCATGCCGCGCTTGCGCAGCTCATCCAGCAGCTCGAAGCCGGAGCGCTGGCCCAGGCGCAGGTCCAGCAGCACGACGTCGGGCAGCAGGCGGCCGAGGTCGGCCAGGGCGGGCGTGGGGCCGGCGGCCTCGCCGATGACCTCGTGGCCGGCCGTCTCGAGCACGATGCGCAGGCCGTCGCGCATGATGGCGTGGTCATCGATCAGGTAGATGCGGCTCATCGGCGTCGGCCTCGTCGGTGGCGTCCCAGGTCAGTGCAACCATGGTGCCACGGCCGGGGCGGCCGTCAATGTGCAGATCGGCACCGATGGCCAGGGCGCGCTCGCGCATGCCGATGAGGCCGAGATGGCCGGGCCGCCCGGTGCCCGCCTGGAAGCCCTGGCCGTCGTCGCTGATGGCGAGTTCCAGCTGGCCTTCATCGCCCTCCAGGCTCACGGTGATGGCCTGGGCGCCGGCGTGGCGCATGGCGTTCAGCAGCGCCTCGCGGGCGATCATGAAGACGGCGTATTCGATGTCGGCCGGCCAGCGCTGCTGCTGGGCCGCCTCGCTGGCCTGCAGCTCGATGCGCGCCTCGCCCTCGCCGCCCTGGTGCTGGCGGATCTCGTTGTCGATGGCGGCGGCCAGGCCGAGTTCGTCCAGCAGCGGCGGGCGCATCTCGGCCAGCACGCCGCGCACCTGGCGGTTGGCCAGCACGATGAGGTTGGCGATGCGCTCGTCCATGCGCTCGCGCTGCTCGGCAGTGGCGCCGCGCCAGGCTTCCCAGTGCAGGCGCAGCGCGGCCAGGGTCTGGCCGAGTTCGTCGTGCAGGGACTGGGCGAGTCGGCGGCTGGTGCGCTTCTCCTGGTCGAGCAGGCGGCGGTTGAGCTGGGTGAGCTCGTCGCGGGTGACCTCGATGAGGCGGGTCTGGGCGGCGCGCTCGCTGACGTCGCGCAGGATGAGGCCGAAGCGGGCCGAGCCGGTCGTCACGCCCAGCGCGTAGAGCGCGCCCTCGAAGCGGCGTTCGCGGCCATCGGGCGTGCGGCCCAGCACGCGCAACTCGCACCAGCCGTCGATCTGGGCGGCGCCCATCCAGGCGGCGCAGCCGTCGAAGCCGGGCAGCAGCGTGTCCAGCTTGCGGCCCATGGCGTCGGCAGGCGCGTGACCGCTGAGCTGCGCGGCACCGCGGCTCCACTCCAGCACGTGGCCGCCTATGTCCAGCGTCGCGAGCAGAGTGTCCACGGCCGCGTCGGCCAGCGCGCTGTCGAAGACGCGACCCCACGGCGCCAGCAAGCTGCGCGCGGCCCAGAAGCCCGCGGCGGCCAGCAGCAGCGCGGCGGCGATGCCCACCCACAGCATGGAAGAGGTCAGCTGGTACAGCGGGGCGAGGGCCACGTCCTCGCGCTGCAGCACCACGGCCCGCCACGGCAGCAGCGGCGCGTCGCCACGGTCCAGGCCGCGCAGGGCCGATTGGGCCAGCAACCAGGCCTCGCCGTCGTCAGCGCGCCAGCGCTGGGGGTTGGGGTGGGCGGGCAGCAGGCCGGCAGGCACGACGGTGGCCGGCGCCACATTGCGCGCGCCCGGTTCGGTCAGCACCAGGCCGCGCAGGCCCTGGGCTGCGGCGTCGGTGGGCTCGCCCAGGCTGAGCGCCAGTTGCTCGTTGACCCAGTCCAGGCCCAGGTG
>NZ_JBFUAB010000040.1:0-28186 GCF_056406535.1 Roseateles sp. P1_C1_2 | reverse complement strand
ACCTGGACCGTCGGCAGCGTCGAGCTCAAGCCCATGAAGTCAAGCCAGGTCGACCTGAGCCTGGAGTACTACTACGGAAAGGGCAATGTGCTGTCGGCCACCTTCTTCAACAAGGACATCTCGAACTTCATCACGACCAACGTGCTGCAGAACCAGAAGATCGGCCTGGTGGACCCGTTCAGCAAGGTGGACAACTGGACGGTGCAGAACTTCGTCAACGCCGGCGGTGGCCGCCTGCGCGGCATCGAGCTGCAGGCCAACCATGCCTTCAGCAGCGGCCTGGGCTTCGTCGCGAACTACACCTTCACCGAAGGCACGGCGCCCAAGGAGAGCTTCGCCGACCAGCTGGGCCTGTTCACGCAGTCGTCCAAGCACAACGTGAACCTGGTGGGCTACTACGAGACGGCCGACTACTTCGGCCGCGTGGCCTACAACTGGCGCTCCAAGTACATCATTCGCGAGAACGCCTACTGGTATGGCAACCGCATGCATGCCAACACCGGCACGCTGGACGCGAGCTTCGGCTGGAACATCAGCAAGTGGCTGAAGCTGAGCTTCGACGCGGTGAACCTGACCAAGCAGGACGACATCCAGTACGGCGTCATGTCGACCAGCCTGCCGGCCGATGGCCTGCACAAGGATCCGCTGAAGGCAGGTTATCCGGCCTGGTCCTTCAAGGGTGAGACGACCTACAAGATCGGCCTGACCGCCAAGTTCTGACCCGCGACCTCTTGTCTCCTTTCCAGCCCGGCATCTGCCGGGCTTTTTTTTGGCGATGCAAAGCAAAACGCGCGGCCTGGCCGCGCGTTCAACCAGGGTTCGGGAGCCTAGAAGTCGTAGAAGGAATTGAGCGTCAGCCGCCCCGTGCGCGGGTCGGCGTTGATGCTGAGCTGCGGGTTGACGACGGCCGAGTGCAGCAGGCTGCCGCGGTAGACGACGAGGCGGTTGAAGCGGGCCGGCATCATGCCCAGGAACTCGAAGCCCGCATCCGAGTCGTCGAAGTAGCGCTGGGCCGGCGGGCGGGCATTGAGCTCTTCGTAATAGACGTCGAGGAAGTGCTCGCGGTTCTCGGCCGTGACCTGCTGCAGGCCCGTCGCCTTGTGGCGGTAGAAGGCCGTGCCGCCATGTTCCTCGTTGCACAGATAGAGCAGCACGGCCATGTGGTGAGGCGTGCTGGCGTCGAAATGCGGTGTGCGCTGCAAGGGGCCGAGCTCGCCGGGCGGCATCGTCGTCAGCGAGAAGGCGCATTCGGCCTTGCGCAGCGCCAGTGACTCGGGCACGCCGAAGTTCAGACGCATCAGCGGCTCCATCAGCGCCGTGAGCTTGGCCGAGTAGTCGGCGGGTGCCACGGCACGCACGCCCGGATAGCCCTTGCGATCGGCCACGCCGGGGTAAGGCTCGAAGCTGCTGCGGCTGGCGATGTCGACCAGGGCCTGCGGGTCTTCGAGGAAGTCGTCGATGAAGACGATGGCGTGCTCGCCGACCTGCACGGACTGGATGTCCGGCGGCATGCGGATGGCGAAGGGATCGCTCATGGGTGCACACTTCGGCCTGCGGCCTTGCCTGGCCGACAGTGCGGCCAGGCGTTCGCCAGGCATGGGATGCCCACTGGGCATCCCAAGTCCGGGCTCACTCCCGCCAAGCGGGAGCGAGCTAGCTTGGGGCGGCCCGGCGCGTCGCTCATGCCCGTGTGTAGGCGGCGCGCAGGCCCATCAGCCAGTCGCGGTGGCTGGGCAGCGTGCGGATGGCCTGCTGGGCCGCGCGCGTCACATGCTCGAATTGCGCCAGGCATTCACGCCGCTCGAAGTCCGAGATGGGCAACGGCCGCGTCGGAAAGCGCATGCCGTAGAGCACATAGAGGTGGTTGTCGACGTCGAAGAGGTCGAAGCGGCTGCCGAAGTCGTTCTTCTGCGGATGGCGGATGGCCCATTTGGCCAGGCGCTCGCGCAGCACCTCCGACAGATGGGCCTCGTGCCGGTTCTCCAGCCAGAAGGCCGAGTCGCTGCGATCGGACAGGTGGTAGTGCAGCTGCACGAAGTCGATGACCCGCTCCCAGGTGAGGGTCACGGCCTCGTTGTAGCTGCGGCGCAGCGCCTGGGCGTCGTCGCGCATGCGCGGGAAGTTGCGCGACAGCAAGCTGGCGGAGAAGTCCGTCACCAGAATGGACGTCGCCTCCAGCGGCTCGACGAAACCCTGGGCCAGACCGAGGGCCACGCAGTTCTGGAACCAGAACTGCTGGCGGTAGCCGATGCGCATGGGAATCTTGCGCGGCGACAGCGTATCGGGGCTGACGCCGAGGTGGCGCGCATAGCACTCGATGGCGCGCGACTCGCTCATGTGGGCGCTGGCGTACACAAAGCCCGTGCCACGGCGGTGGGTGACGGGAATGTCCCAGATCCAGCCGGCCTCGTGCGCGACGGCCAGCGTGTAGGGCGGGATCTCGTCGTCGGGATCGGTCGGCAGCTGCTGGACCATGGCCGTGTCGGTCAGGATCTGGTGCGACTTGTCGACGAAGGGCACCTTGAGCACACGCTGGGTCAGCAGCGACGCGAAGCCGCTGCAATCGACGTAAAAGTCGAAGGGGACCACTTCGCCGGAAGCCATGCGCAAGGCGGCGATGGTGCCGTCCTCGGCGCGCTCCGCGTCGACGACGGTGGCCACCCGGTATTGCACGCGAAAGCGCTGCTTCGCGTTCTCCGCCAGCAGCGCGGCAAACTTGTGGGCGTTGACGTGATAGGCGTACTCGACCTCGCCAGCGTAGGGCGGCGATGAGATGGCCTTCGGGCTGCGGCCCGCCTCGGCGACACGCGTGCTGATGGACACATCCGAGAACGGGCGCTGCGTCTGCTCCAGCCAGGCCGGCGTGATGTCCAGGCCCTCAGGGAACGGCGAGGCGAAGGGGTGGTAGTAGAAATGGTCCCTGCCATGCTTGGCCGCATCCAGCCAGCCCTGGAACTTGATGCCGTTCTTGAAGGTGGTGTCGCAGGCGACGAGCAGGTCGGCCTCGGAGATGCCGAACTTGCGCAGCGAAGTCTTGATGGCCGGCACCGTGCCCTCGCCGACGCCGATGATGGGCACGTCGGCCGACTCGATGACGGTGATCTCGACGTCGGTGTCGGCGCTCAGCTCATAGCCGAGGTGGTTGGCCGCCAGCCAGCCGGCCGTGCCGCCGCCGATGATCGCGATGCGTCGCGTCTTCATGGCTAGATCTTCCAGTAGAGACGCCGCTTGTCCAAGGCCCAGACGATCAAGGCCCAGACCGCAACAAAGGCGACGGCAAAGGCCAGCGACTGCCCATACGGCCCGATCAGCGGGCCGAGCGGGCCAAACACGGTGCGGTAGAGCGGCTCCATCCAGCCGGTCGCCACCAGCAGCACCGTGCACATCCAGGCTCCGGCATAGGCGCCGATGGCGTTCAAGCCGAAGGCGCGGCCCCATGGACGCCGGCCGCGGTGATCGACCCACTGATGCGCCGCGGCGAGGGCCACCGCGGACAGGCCGCCGGTCCACAGCACGAAGGACGGCGTCCACAGCTGCTTGTTCCAGGGCAGCCAGCGCGACCACCACCAGCCGACCAGGGCCGCCGCGATGCCGGTCAGCAGCAGGCCGCGGGTCTGCTCGCGCCGCAGCAGGCCGCCACAGAGCAGGCCGAAGACCGTGGTGGCCAGCGCGCCCAGCGTGGACAGCAGGCCCTCGGGATCGAAAGCGATGCCGGTCGCCGCGTCCCATTCATAGGCCCAGCGGCCGAGCACGAGGGTGTCGATGCGCTGGTTCAGGCTGCCCAGCTTGTCCAGCGTCGGGCTCCCGAACAGCAGCAGCGCGCCATAGCCGATCAACAAGGTCAGCAGCAAGGCCCACTGTCCACGCGCGCGCAGATGGAGGGCCGCCACGCCCGCGACGGCAAAGCAAACGCCAATCCGCTGCAGCACACCCAGCACCCGGAACTCAGGTTTGTGCATCAGCCACCAGGCGAGCAGATGCAGCACCAGGCCCAGGCCGAAGATGCGCAGGCCTCGCAGCACGACGGCGCTGCGCAACGGCCCGGACGCGGCGCCCGCATCCACGCGCGGACCGAGGGCCAGCGCGGCGGACACCCCGACGATGAAGAGGAAGAAGGGAAAGATCAGGTCGGTCGGCGTGAAGCCATGCCAGTCCGCATGCTCCAGCGGCCAGTAGACATGGCCCCAGTCGCCCGGGTTGTTGACCAGCAGCATGGCCGCGACGGCCAAGCCGCGCAGCGCGTCGACCGACGCGATGCGACGCGCTGCCATCTCAATGACTCACGACGCGCCCGCGGCGCATGAATTCCGCGGGCCGAGCGCCGGGCCGCTCCCTAGCCGGCCCGCTCTGGCGATGTGCTTGCGGCTCGATGCCGCGAGCATCGCCGTCCCCTCGGGGGACCGACCAGGTGCGCCCGCGTTCAGCGGGGCGAGACTGGGCGAGGGGTAGGGCCGTCATTGCTGCATCGCGTTCAGGATCTCGCCGTTGTCCTGGCTGAGCTCCCACGCGAACACGCCGGCCAGGCCCGCCTTCTTCGCGAAAGCCACCTTGGCGCGCACCGCACGCGGGTCGTCATAGCCGACGAAGCGGCCACCGCCCACCATGGCCCAGGATTGGGTGCGCTTGTCGAAATGCGCCTTCATGCCCGTCAGCGAATCGATGTCCTTGAAAGGCACCGAACCGTCCTCGTTGGGCCAGGGTTTGGCATAGCTGCCATCGGCCTTCACGCCATCGAAGCCTCGGCCATACATCGCGACACCGGCCACCAGCTTGGCCGCCGGCACGCCTTCGCGCCTCAGGTTGGCGACGGACGCTTCCAGGCTGGTGTCGTCGCTGGGCTTGGCACTGCGCAGCGCGGTGTGGTTGGCCGCCTTCTTCGTCCAGGGGCCGGCGAAGTCGTAGGTCATCATGAAGACGAGGTCCAGCGACGGCGCCGCGCGACCCATGGCCATGCGGGCCAGCTGTTCCCGGGTGGTGGCAATCGCGGTGGTCAGCGCATAGCGCTTGCCGGCGTCGCGCCCCAAGGCGTCCAGGCCCGCGCGCAGGTCCTGCATCAGCAGCACATAGTTCTCGGCGTCGGCCTTGCTGCCCAGCTGCACGCCGTTGACGGCGCCATTGGAGCCGGGGTGCTCCCAGTCGATATCCAGGCCGTCGAAGCCCGGGTGGGCGCGCAGCCAATCGACCGAGTGCTTCACGAAGGCCTGGCGGCCCGCGGCCGTGGCGGCCAGGTGGAAGAAGGGGTCGGAGCCGCCCCAGCCGCCCACCGAGGCCAGCACCTGCACCTTGGGGTCGCGAACCTTCAGGCGCTGGAAGGCGGCGGAGAAGACGTCCTGGTCGGCATGCGGTGCGATGCTGAAGTTGGGCTTGCCGGCACAGGCCGCGGCCTCCGTCTTGCGCTCGCCTTCGCCGCAGATCAGCAGGAAGGCGTAGAGCAGATGCGTGACGCGGCCGGGCTGCAGTTGCTCGACGACGTCGACGCCGCGCTCGGCAAGGATGTAGGTGCCGACGACGGGTTTCGTCTGCGCCTGGGCCAGGCCCGCGGCCAGCGCCAGGGCTGCGATCAGGAACTTCTTCGTCATAGATTGCATTCGCTGGTCAGGCCGGCATCCGGCACGGTGTCGCGGTGGGCCACGCCCTGCTTGCGCAATTGAGCGGCACGGGCCTGCATCGCCGTGTGGCTCAGCGTCTTGCCGGCCTCGTGCAGCACCCAGTCGATCTCGAATTCGTAGTCGCGCGGCGCACCGGCCTTCGCGCCGTCGGCCAGCCAATGGTTGAAGCTGATCGCCATGGGCTTGGCTGGCACATTGCGGCCGGTGTGCTCGCCCATCAGCTTGCCGTTGACGTAATGGCGGGTGCGCGTGGCCTCGACCTGCACGGTCAGCAACTGCCAGCCGTCGAAGGAACCTTGCACGATGGAGGCCTGGTTGAAGGACTCCCAGGGGTCGATGCGCACCGTGTGCCAGCTGACGCCGTAGAGCCGCGTCTCGGGCTCGCCCCAGCCGCCATGCGGCAGGTATTCGAAATCGACCTCGCTGAAATCGGGGTCGTAGTCGTGCTTCAGCGGACCGGCCAGGAAGAAGCTCTGGATGATGGGATCCCGCGAACCGGCCGTGTCGCGAAAGCGCACGCGTGCCGTCGTCGTGCCGATGAGGAATTTGCGCGGCGCGCAGAGCTGGGCCAGCGTGGTGTTGGCGGGCGTGCCGTCGGTGGACAGCTTGAGCTTCAGCAGGCCACCATCCAGCGCAAGCTGGCTGGCCTTGAAGCTTGCGCCCGGCAGGCCGGGGTGGCCCGTGCCCTCGCGCAGCACCCAGCCGCTGTCGCGCAGGGCGGCCAGGCTGGGCTGCGAGAAGTCGTCGAAGAACTCGCCGGCCGCAAACGCAGGTGCGGCGGCCAGCAGCAACAGCGCGACGGCCTTCACGCGGGCACCGCCTCGGGCGCCGCGCTGGCGCGCGGCATCGGCACGAACAGCAGCAGCAGCAAGGGCAGCAGGCCGCAGCCTATGGTCCAGGCAAAGAAATGCTGGTAGCCCACGCTGACCTGAATGTCGCCGCTGATGAACTTGGCGATGCTGAAGCCCAGCTGCATGACACCCGAGCCCAGGGCGTAATGCGCCGTCTGGTAGCGGCCCGGTGCCACGGCCTGCATGATGTAGAGGATCATGCCGACGAAGCCGAAGCCGTAGCCGAACATCTCGACGCCCACCGCCGCGCCGATGTGCACCATATCCTGAGGCAGCGCGCTGGCGAGGTAGTAGAAGGTCGCGTTGGGCACCATCATTGCGACGATGAGCAGGGGCATCGCCCGCTTCAATCCGAGCGCGCTGGCCAGATAGCCGCCCAGCACCGAGCCGACCAGGAAGGCCCCGGTGCCCACCAGGCCATAGACATCGGCCACCTGGCTGGTCGTCAGCCCCAGGCCGTTCTTGGCGCGCGCCTCCAGCAGGAACAGCGGGCCGATGGTCTGCACCTGACCTTCGGCGAGGCGGAAGATGATGATGAAGAGCACGGCCAGCCAGATGCCGGGCTTCCTGAAGAAGTCGATGACGACGTCCTTCAGCAACTTGGCCACGCCCGAGGCGGTCAGTTCACTGTGCTCGGTGCTCAGCGTACCGGGCAGATAGCGCGCGTTGTACGTGGCCAGCGCGGCCACCAGCACGGCCAGCATGACGAAGACGCTGCTCCATGCGTTGAACACGCCGACTTGGCCTTCGAGATAGCCCGCTACCTTGAGCAGCACACCGGTGATGAAGAAGCGCGCGCCGTTGAAGAAGGCGCCCTGCCAGCCCGCGTAGGTGGCCTGGCGCTTGTTGTCCAGCGAGGCCATGTAGAGGCCATCGCAGGCGATGTCGTGCGTGGCCGACGCGTAGGCGATCAGGAACAGCACGATGATGGCCGCGCCGAACCAGTGCGGCAGGTGCAGGGCCAGCGCCATCAGGCCCAGTCCCACGGCGCCCAGGTACTGCATCGCGACGACGATGAGCTTCTTGCTGCGCAGCAGTTCCAGGAAGGGGCTCCACACCCACTTGAAGGCCCAGGCCAGGCTCAGCACGGCCGTCCAGCGCGCGATCTGGTCGTTCTCGACGCCCAGGTTCTTGAACATCAGGCCCGCGATGAGCATGACGACGAAGAACTGCATGCCCTGCACGAAGTACAGGGTGGGAACCCAGCGCATGGGTTTCTTGGCTTGCTCCATCACTGCAGTCCTTGCGGCGCGCGGCCGGTGGCTTGAACACGGCCTTCCAGCCAGGCCTTGAGGCCGGCCAGGGCGCCGGGCGCGAAGCCCCAGGTCAGCACGGTGGGGCCGTGCACGTCGAGCGCCTGGTAGGGGTTCCACAGCGACAGGTGCAGGTCGGGCCGCCACTCGGACGCCGCCAGACCGTAACGGGCGCGGCGCGTGGAGACGAGCACGTTGACGCGGCCGTCGCGCGGTACCGTCTTCCAGTCGAGCTGGGCGATGTCGTCGACCATCTGCACCTGGGCGTCGGTGAAGGCTTCGAACAGCGCCACGGCCTGGCGGCCGGTGGGGCCGGCCTCCGACACCATGTCGGTCGGCACGTCGCCCTGAACGATGACGCGGATGGGGGCGTTCAGCGCCGGCGGCTTCGCACCGCGCAGCGCCGTCAGGCCGGCGGCCCAGGCCTCGGCCATCAGCGCATGATCGGCGGCGCGAGCGGCACTGTCGTCCACGGCACGGGCCGGGTAGGCGGCGGCGAGGCTGTCCAGGCGCCGGTTGGCCGTTTCGCCCTGCTCGGGCGTCAGGCGGCCGCTGGCAAAGGCCTCGCGCAGCGCATTGATGGCGACGAGTTGCTCGGTCAGCGAGCCTTGCGCCAGCACCATGTCCGCGCCGGCCTCGATGGCCATGACGGCGGACTTGGCGTAGCCGAAGCGCTCGGCCACGGCCTTCATCATCAGCGCGTCGGTGATGACGACACCGTCATAGCCCCAGTCCTGGCGCAGGATGCCGCCGATCAGCTGCGGCGACAGCGTGGCCGGGCGGTCGGGGTCGATCTGCGGATAGACGATGTGGGCCGTCATCATGGCCGGCGCCTGGCCCGCCAGCGCCTTGAAGGGCGCGAGCTCCAGCGCGTTCAGTTCGGCGCGCGTCTTGTCGACGGTCGGCAGCGCATGGTGGGAGTCCACATGCGTGTCGCCATGGCCGGGGAAGTGCTTGACGCAGCAGGCGACGCCCGCGCCCAGCGAACCGCGCATCCACGCGGCCGCCAAGCGGCTGACCTCGACCGGGTCGTTGGAGAAGCTGCGCTCGCCGATGACGGGATTGGCCGGGTTGTTGTTGACGTCCAGCACCGGCGCGAAGTTCCAGTTGATGCCCAGCGACTTCAAGCCGCGCGCCACCGCCGCACCCACGGCTTCGGCGCGGTCCGCGTCGCCGCTGGCGCCCAGGGCCATCGCCGAGGGCGGCTGCGGCAGGAAGGTCACGCGCACGACGGCGCCACCTTCCTGGTCGATGCCGATCAGGGCCTCGGGTCCCAGCACTTCGATGAGATCGCTCAGCAGCGCCTTGACCTCGCTCTCCGTGCCGATGTTCTTGCGGAACAGGCAGACCGAGCGGATCTTCTGCTCGCGCAGGAAGGCGGCCGTGTCCGCGTCAAGTGAGGGGCCGGGAATGTCGACCATCACGAGACGGCCAGGATCAAAGGTGGTCATGATCAATGCGTCTTGGTGACTTTGGCGAGGTTGGGCGGGACGTCGGGGTTGAAGCCGCGGGCACGCGCCAGCGCCTCGACCATGGGATAGAAGCTCTGCACGAGGGCGATGGGGTCGAGGTCCTCGTTGCCCGTGGTGACCAGGGGCAGCTCGGCGCCGGGCGTGCCGATGGGCGCGGCCAGCAGCACACGGCCACCGCGGCCGCGCATTTCCTCGGCGATGGCCAGCAGGCCGGCCTGGGCCGGGCCGCGCGGCGCGAAGATCAGCAGCGGGTAGCCGTCGCGCACGAGAGCCATGGGGCCATGCTTGACCTCGGCGCCCGAGAAGGCCTCGGCCTGGATGCCACAGGTTTCCTTGAGCTTGAGCGCCGCTTCCATCGCGACGGCCAGGCCGGTGCCACGGCCGAGCACGAAGAGGCGTTCTTCGTTCTGCAGCACCGGCAGCGCCGCGCTCCAGTCCAGCCTGGCGGCCTGTTCCAGCGCGGTGGGCAGCACGTTGAGCGCGGCACGCAGTGCATCGTCCTGCTGCCACGCGGCCACGACGCGGGCACCGGCGACGAGCTGGGCGATATAGCTCTTGGTCGCGGCCACGCTCTTCTCGGCGCCGGCATGCAGTTCGAACACATGCTCGGCGGCGGCGGCCAGCGGTGAGCCGCTGGCGTTGACGAAGGCGACGGTGCGTGCACCGCCTTCGCGGAAAAATTTCGTCGGCGCGATCAGGTCGGGGCTCTGGCCCGACTGCGAGAAGGCCATGGACAACAGGCCCTGGCAGTGGATGCGGCTCTGGTAGAGCGTGATCAGCGACATCGGCAGCGAAGTGACCAGCCGGCCCAGGCGCGCCATGACGAGATAGGCGAGGTAATGGGCGGCGTGGTCGGAGCTCCCACGTGCAATCGTCAGCACGCTGGTGGGCGGCACCTCCTGTAGTGCCTGGCCCAGGCGGGCATAGCTCAGCGGGTCCGCGGCCAATTGGCGGGCCACCACGTCCGGCGCGCTCAGCGCCTCCTCAAGCATCAACGACGACATCGATCTCTTCACCTTCTACAAACACGCGCCGCAGGTTCAGCGCGGCATCCATCACGACCACATCGGCCCAGGCGCCGGCGGCGAGGCGCCCCCGGTCGCCCAGGCCCAGATACTCGGCCGCCGCGGTCGACACGCGCCGTGCGGCATCCATCAAATCCAGGCCCAGCACCTGCACGAGATTGCGCAGGGCCTGGTCCATGGTCAGTGCGCTGCCGGCCAGCGTGCCGTCGGCCAGGCGCACGCCGCCCAGGCATTTCTGCACCGTGTATTCGCCCAGGCGGTATTCGCCATCGGGCATGCCGGCGGCGGCCGTCGAGTCGGTGACGCAGAACAGGCCCGGGATGCTGCGCAGCGCGACGCGGATGGCGCCGGGGTGCACATGCATGAGGTCGGGGATGAGCTCGGCGTGTTCGCCATGCGCCAGCGCAGCGCCGACCATGCCGGGCTCGCGGTGGTGCAGGCCCGTCATCGCGTTGAAGAGGTGGGTGAAGCCGGCCGCGCCGGCCTTGATGGCGGCCACGCCGTCGTCGTAGCCGCCGTTGCTGTGGCCGATCTGCACGCGGATGCCAGCGTCGCGCAGCGGGCCGATGAGGGCCAGGTGGCCGGTCATCTCGGGCGCGATGGTCAGCACCTTGATGGGCGCAAATTCGTTCAGGCGCTGCACCTCTTCCAGCGTCGCGGGAATGGCGTGAGCGGGCTGGGCACCGAGCTTGTCGGGGCTGATGTAGGGACCTTCGAGATGCACGCCGAGCACGCGCGCCGACTGGCGGCCGCGCTCGCGGCAGACCGGGCCGAGGGCCTTCAGCGCGGCCTCGATCTCGCCGACGGGCGCGGTCATCGTCGTGGCCAGGAAGGCCGTCGTGCCGTGGCGCGCATGGCGACGCGCAATCGTCGTGATGGCGTCGCCGCCCTCCATCGTGTCGCGGCCACCGCCACCGTGCACATGGGTGTCGACGAAGCCGGGCAGCAGGATGGGCCGGCCACCCTCGCCGGCGCGCGAGACGTCGATGGGCGTGCCACTGAGGGCCGCGATGCGACCGTGCGCGATGTCCAGGTGGCCGGTGATCACGCCTTGCGGCGTGACGATGTCGCCTTCAAGCCGCATCAGTCACGCCTCATTTCGGCGACGAAGTCGTAGTAGTCGCTGCGGCAGTAGGAATGCGTCAGCTCGACGGCCTGGCCGGATGACAGATAGCCGACCCGCGTGATGAAGAGCACTGCCGCGCCTAACGGCACTTCCAGCAGACCGGCGAGCTTGGCGTCGGCATTCAGCGCACGGATGTGCTGCAGGGCACGCACCGGGGCGCGGTCGCCGAGGTGGGTGTAGAGCGAGGCCTCGACCTTTTGCGGGTCGGGCAGCACGGTCTGCGGCAGCACCGAGACTTCGTAGGCCATGACGACCGAGTCGGCCAGGCGCAGGCGCTCCAGGCGCGCCACGCGCTCGCCGCTCTTGAGCTCCAGCGACAGCTGCTCGTCGGGTGCCGCCGGCGTGAAGCCGCGCAGCAGCCAGCGCGAGCTGGGCACGAAGCCCCGCTGGTGCAGCTCTTCGGAGAAGCTGGTCAGGCGCGTCAGCGGCTGCTCCAACTTGGGCGCGATGTAGTTGCCCGAGCCGCGCTTGCGGATGATCAGCCCCTGCTCGACGAGACGGTCGATGGCCTTGCGCGCGGTGACGCGCGACAGCTCGAGCTGCTCGGCCAGCACGCGCTCGCTCGGCAAGGCCTCGTCGGCGTGGAAGACGCCGTCGCGGATGGCCGTCGCCAGGCTTTGCGCCAGCTGCATATAGAGAGGCGACGCCGCGTTGGGGTCGGGCTTGAAAGCGAAAACAGCGCTCATGCGGGGTTCATTTCTTGTTGTTGAATCAGCCAGAGCGCGCCGGTGACCGGCTCGCCTTGGGGTTCGACACGGCGTGACTGCAAGGCCGGGCTGAGGCGCGGCGCGAGGCGCAGCGCGATGCTGCCGGCCAGGGCCAGCGGCAGGGTGGGATGAAGGGCTGCTGCGAGGGCGTCCAACGCCCTGGCGGCCTCGGCCAGCAGCGCGCTGGCGGCAGCGTCGTTTTCCGCGTGCTCGAAGACCAGGGGCGCGAGGCTGGCATAGCCGCCCTGCCCCGCCTGGGCGCAAAAGCCCAGCATGTCTTCGCGCGTGGCGCCGGCCTGGCGCCAGACGGCCTGCACCAGCGGACCGGTGGCGGCGCGGCCGTCGTAGGCGGCCTGGGCCAGCTTCATGGCCTGCTGGCCCAGCCAGGCACCACTGCCTTCGTCGCCGATCTGCCAGCCCCAGCCGCCCACCATGCGGCGGCTGCCGTCGGGCAACAGCGCTTCGGCGACCGAGCCGGTACCGGAGATCAACAGCGCACCCGGCCGGCCGCCATGGGCCCCCAGCAGGGCGACGAGGCCGTCGGTCACCAGAGAGAAGCGTGCCACGCCAGGATCGGCAGCCACGAAGGCGCGCAACTGCGCCGGCACACCGGTGCCGGAGAGGCCCAGCCCGATAGCGCAATCCCGCAGCGCCAAACCGGCCACGCCGGCACGGGCTATGGCTTCTTCAATATGCTTCCAGGCCTGCTCGGTGCCCTGGTTGAGCGCCGAGGCGCCCGCCTCGCCGCGGCCGACGATGCGACCCTCGGCATCCGCCACCACGGCCCGCGTGCTGGTACCGCCCCCATCGATGCCGACCCACCAGCGCGCGGGACGGCCGGAGTCGTGGGAAGTCAGCAGGGAGGGATCGAGAGCAAGCGGCATGGTCGACGGGGTTTAGTCGATACCACTCTAATACCAACGGCGAGGGTCGTCAATTGGTTTTAAACTGGTCTACGGCCACTCAATCAGGCTAAGGATCAGCCCGAGTCAGAGTGTGATCAGCTCTCGGAATCGACAAGAATACCAGTGAGAAACCAACCCGCTCTCTCTTCCGGATCTGCCGCCGTGTTCACTCTTCACCCTGCCGCCAGCGAGGCCCTGGCCGATTTGCTGGGCCGTATCGCCCGCGTCGCCCATCGCCATCCGGCCGCGGCGGACCGGTTGCTGGAAGCCCTCAGCGTAAACGCTTTCACGGCTGGCGACACCGCTGTCGGCGTCGACGCTCTCTATGCGCGCTTCGGTCTGCTGGAGCCCCGAGGCCAGGCGCTGGAATTGCTGCCGGCGCTGGAACAGGCCGGCGCGCTGGCGGCGGCCGGCCACTTCCCGGTGCAGGCCGCCCGCGTGTGCGAGGCGCTGGGCCGCATCGCCTATCAGCAAGGCGAGTACCAGCTCGCCAGCGAGCAGTGGTCGCGGGCCCTGGACCTGGCCGAGGTCAGTGGCCATCTGCAGACCGGCGTGGCCGCGCGCATCGGCCTTGGCCAGATCCATTACGCCCAGGCCGACTGGTCGCGCGGCCTGCGCCAGATGCGCGATGCCGGCGAGCACCTCGCCCAATCCAGCAATGACGGGGACGACAGTTATCTGGCCGCCAAGCTGGCGCTGAACATCGGCGTCGGCAGCATCGAGACCGGCGACCTGCCGGCCGCCGAGCGGCATTTCAGCCACGGCCTGGCGGCGGCGCGGCGCGGTGGCCATCGCGTCTTCGAGGCCGAAGCGCACTGGCATCTGGCTCGCGCGGCCCTGGCCCGCCAGCGCATGGACTGGGCCGTGGCCGATTGCCGCCTGGCCCTGGACAT
This sequence comes from Roseateles sp. P1_C1_2, assembly GCF_056406535.1. Classification (NCBI taxonomy): domain Bacteria; kingdom Pseudomonadati; phylum Pseudomonadota; class Betaproteobacteria; order Burkholderiales; family Sphaerotilaceae; genus Roseateles; species Roseateles sp. P1_C1_2. The sequence goes on along the minus strand of NZ_JBFUAB010000040.1, from coordinate 14,345 downwards.
CGCGGCCCGCCATGGCTACCCGTGGCTGGAGGCGGCGGCCAGCCGCACCTGGACCGAGATCGCGCTGGCCCGCGGCGACAACGCGGGCGCCGTGCGCTCCACCCGCCACGGCCTCGCGCTGGCCCAGCGCATCCAGGCCCGCGCCCAGGCTCGCCAGGCCCATCTGCAACTGGCCGAGCTGCTGCAGGCCGAGGGCGACGCGCCCGGCGCGCTGGACCACCTCTGGCAACACCTGGCACTTCAGTCCGAAATCGAGCGACTGAGCCTGCCGGCACGCGCGACGCTCGCCGCGCCGCCGGCGGATGAGGGCGGCGCGCCGCTGACGCCGGAAGAATTGCTGCTGCATCTGTGCGGCCAGCGCCAGCGCCTGGCGGCCGCGCCGCCGCCCGAAGCGCTGGCCGAGCTGAAGACGGCCAGCGCCCGCATCCTCGGGTTGGCGAGCGTCATCCGTTGGCCGGTCGGCAGCGCTGGGCTGAATGCCAATGAGCAGCCGCGTTATGTGGACCTGCTGACCCGTCATGGCGCTCCGCTGGCGCTGCCGGACGCGGCCCTCCATCCCTGCCACGCCGAGCTGGCCGGACTGGCTGGCGCCGCCGAAGCGCGCATCGAGGTGCCGCTTTACGACGGTGCCCAGTTGGCCGGCGCGCTGTGGCTGGTGGACGCCCGCGCCACGCGGGCCTGGACGCGGCAGGAGCTGCTGATCGCCAGCCAGTTGGCCCTGCTGTTCGAAGGCGTGGGCCGGGGTTGAGCGCAGCGAGGTGGGCGCAGCCACCTCAGACTTGACGATGTCAGGGACGCGCGTGGGCGGGACAGTGCCGCATCGACCTGCGAGGCCCTGTCATGCCCAAACCCCTTCTGAATCACGCCGCCTGCTCCCTGCTCGCGGCTCTGACCCTGGCCGCAACGGCCAGCCAGGCGCAGGATGACCAGAAACCCGAGCGCTGCGGCAAGGCGGGAGGACCGGAACGCTTCGTTGCCTTCCACGACAACTATGGGCTCTGGAACCAGATGAGCAACAACGGCTGGGCGCCGCGCGATGAGCGGGCCTTGCGCGGGCAGGTGTCGGTGAAGTACTCCCTCGTGAACTGCCCGCAGCGGCGCAACGAGAAAACCCGCGCACTGAAGCCCGCACCGGCCGCCGCGGATACGGCAGACAGCGCCGGCGTCGTCCAGCCACTGGAGGCCGACAGCAAGCGCCCCGACTTCTGGGAACGACTGCGCAGCGCCGAGGTGTTCGTCTCCTATACCAACCGCTTCGACTTCTATGTGGGCTCGCGCGACTCGGGGCCGGTCATCAACCGTGTCAACAACCCCGGCCTGCACCTGCGGCTGCCGGCCAGCCTCTTTGGCGGCGACAACCGCGGCGCCTGGCAGCTCAGCTTCGAGCACATGTCCGACGGCCAGGTCGTCGAGCCCGTCAGCAACGCCGACGACCGGCTGCACGCCCAGCGGGCCTATGAGCGCGGCGATCGCCATTTCTTCGACACCATCAGCCGCGGCATGAACTACGTGGCGGTCCAGGGCGAATGGGTCTGGGGCGCACAGGACGACAGTGCCCCCGTCTACGACGTGCGGGCCAAGCTCAAGGCCTATGTGAGCAGCGACTCGGCCATCACCTGGGGGCCGCTGGCCGGTCAGGGTTTGAAGTTCGCCGACTACGAACGGCTCACGGTGCGTGCCGGCGCGTTCTGGCCCGGGCTGGGGCGCTTTGAGCTGACGTCGCAGATCGGTGACAGTGGCTTCAGGCACGCCTCGCACACCATCGGCTGGCAACCGCAATTCAATTGGGGCGCCGTCAACCTGCCGATCTATCTGCAGGCGCATTTCGGCCCGATGAACACGCTGTCGAACTACACGCAGCGGCAGAACTCGATCGGCATCGGCCTGCGCCTCGCCTACTGATCACGCGGCGCCAGCATGCCGGCCTCGCGCTGGGGCGCTTCGCGCACCAGTTCGCTGATGAGCGTGGTCTCCGGCATCAGCGCCCAGTAGCGCACCGGCATCTCCTTCTTCATCGCCGCGACCTTGAGGCGGGCCGGGTTGAAGATGCTGCGGTAATAGGTCAGCCACAACGCTTCGCAGGCGTCTTGGGGCGGTGCGTCTTCACGACTCGCCGGTCCGGCGCCGGACAGGCGCTGGCCATCCCAGTGCAGGCAGCCCCGCGGCGTCAGGATGGCCCAGGGATGCTGGGCGAAGCGGCGCACGAAGAAGGGCGCGACGGCGCGCAGGATGTGATGGGTCGGCTCGAACCAGGCGACATGGCGGCGGCCCCCGGCGGCCTGCGCGTCGGTCACCTCGCGAAAGCGCACGAAGGCATGCATCTTGTGGATGTCGCGGTCCACCTGCCGGGCCAGTGATTGCAGGCCGCGGCGCTCGGCATCGAGCACGTCGGCCCACAGGCTAGCGTCGCGCTGCAGTCGGCGCGCAAAGGCGAGCAGGCGGGCGTAGCGTGCATCGTCGGCGTGCATGGCCACCCGGTGGCCGAGTTCGTCCCAGCCGTCGGGCGGCGCCCATGGCCGCGCCCCTGTCTCAGCGGCCTCGCCAAACAGCGCGGCCTGGGCGCCGACGTCGCGGGTCCAGCTCGCGTCACCGCCGGCCAGCAGCGCCGGCAGCTGCGCGGCAAAGCCGGCCCAGTCGGCAGGGTGACGCAGCGGCAGCTTCATCAGAACAAGGCGGTCTGCTCGGGCGCAAGCGCCGGCCGCGCCAGCGTCTGCACATCCGTCGCGCTCGGCCGGTGATCCACGGCGACCAGGAAAGGCAAGGCGCGCCGGGCCGCCGGGCCGAGGGCCAGCAGGTCGGCCCGGCGCACCCGGCGGCGCAGGCGTGCGGCCAGCAGCCTGTCGACCGAGGCGACGCCCAGACCCGGCACCCGCAACAGGGCCTCGCGCGGCGCGCGGTCCACGTCGACGGGAAAGCTGGCCGGATGGGCCAGCGCCCAGGCGAGCTTGGGGTCGTGGTGCAGCGACAGGAAGCCGGCCTCGGTGACGATCTCGTCGGCACCGAAGCCGTAGAAGCGCATCAGCCAATCGGCCTGGTAGAGCCGGTGCTCGCGCATCAGCGGCGCCGCCTGCGGCGGCAATGCCGCGCTGGCATGCGGGATGGGGCTGTAGGCCGAGTAATAGACCCGCCTCAGCCCCTGCCCCGTGTAGAGCCGGCTGGACAACTGCAGCACGGCGCGGTCGTCCGACGCATCGGCGCCGACGATGAGCTGGGTGCTCTGGCCCGCCGGCGCGAAGCTGGGCGGCCTGGCCGCGCGTGCCGCGGCGCCGGGCAGCGAGCGCACGGCCTGCGCCTCGCGCCTGGCCTCGCRCGCGGCCTGCAGGCGCAGATGGATGCGCGACATCGTGCGATCGATGCCGTCAGCATCCTTCTCGGGCGCCAAGGCCTTCAGGCTGGTGGCGCTGGGCAGCTCGACGTTGATGGACAGCCGGTCGGCATAGAGGCCCGCGCGCTCGACGAGTTCGGGGCTGGCGTCGGGAATCGTCTTCAGGTGGATATAGCCCTTGAAGTGCTGCTGCTCGCGCAGCCGCCGCGCAACTTCGATGACCTGCTCCATCGTGTAGTCGGGCGTGCGGATGATGCCGCTGGACAGGAACAGGCCTTCGATGACGTTGCGGCGGTAGAAGGACAGCGTCAGCTCCACGACCTCGTCGATGGCGAAGCGGGCGCGGCGCGTGTCGCTGGACTTGCGGTTGATGCAGTAAAGGCAGTCGTACACGCACCAGTTCGTCAGCAGCACCTTGAGCAGCGACACGCAGCGGCCGTCGGGCGTGAAGGAGTGGCAGATGCCGGCGCCGGTGGTCGAACCCATGCCGCGGCCATCGCGAGAGTCCCGCTTCTCGCCGCCGCTGCTCGCGCAGGAGGCGTCGTACTTGGCGGCGTCCGCGAGGATGGCGAGCTTGTCCTGAACTTCCATGGCGATACTGTATACAACTACAGCATTTCCATCCGTCACCGGAAGTTCATGCGCCGTTTCATCGGCGCTTCACGGCGCATAGCCACAGTGCGCCTCCTGTGCCCACCGCCACGACCGACCTCGCGCCCGCTGCCACCTCCTGTTCACGGCAGGCGCGGCTGCCGCGCGGCTTCGGCATCGTCATCGGCGCGCAGTTCGCGTCGGCACTGGCCGACAACGCGATGCTCATCGTCGCCATCGCGCTGCTGGTTCAGCAGGGCTGGCCGGCCTGGTGGGCGCCGCTGCTGAAGTTCGGCTTCATGCTGGCCTATGTGCTGCTGGCACCCTGGGTCGGCCCGCTGGCCGATGCCTTCGCCAAGGGACGCGTGATGGCGGCGATGAATCTCGTCAAGATGATCGGCCTCGGGCTGCTGGCCTGCGGCCTGCACCCGGTCGCCGCGCTGGCCGTCGTGGGCCTGGGCGCAGCGGCCTATGCGCCAGCCAAGTACGGCCTCATCACCGAACTGGCCGAGCCCGAGGCGCTGGTGAAGGCCAATGGCTGGATCGAGATCAGCGTCGTGTCCGCGGCGCTGCTGGGCGCCGTGCTGGGGGGTGCACTGGTCAGCCCCCAATGGCTGGGCTCGGGTCTGGCCGAGTTCTGCGACGGGCTGGATCTGGCCGCCGACAAGCTGACCGGCTCGCTGGCGGCGCTGCTGCTGATCTATGCAGTGAGCAGCCTGCTGAATGCGGGCATCCCGGACAGCGGCCAACGCCAGCGCAGCCAGGCGCATGACCCGATGACGCTGCTGCGCGAATTCCGCGCGGCCAATCGCACGCTGTGGCGCGATCGTGAGGGCGGGCTGTCGCTGGCGGCGACGACGCTGTTCTGGGGCGTCGGCGCGACCTTGCAGTTCGCGGTGCTGCGCTGGGCGGGGGAGRCACTCGACCTGCCCTTKAACCAGGCGGCGTATCTGCAGGCGGCCGTGGCGGTGGGCGTCATCGGCGGCGCCGCGGCGGCGGGTCGTTGGCTGGCGCTGCATCAGGCGCGGCATGGGCTGTGGGCGGGCGTGATGCTGGGCCTGCTGATGCCGGTCGTGGCGCAGGTCAGCGAGGTGGCCACCGCTGCTGTTGTGCTGGCCCTGGTCGGCGCCGTGGGTGGCGCGATGGTCGTGCCCTTGAACGCCCTGCTGCAGCACCGCGGAGCCACCCTGCTGAGCGCGGGACGGTCGATCGCCGTGCAGGGCTTCAACGAGAACCTGAGCGTGTTGGCCATGCTGGCCACCTATGCGGGCTGCGAAGCCGCGGGCGTGCCGATCGGGGTGACGCTCAGCGGCCTGGGACTGCTGGTGGCACTGGCGATTGCCGGCCTGATCTGGCTGGACTCGCGCCGGAGGCGCTAGCCTCAGGTCGCAGCTTGCAGGCCCGTCAGTCGGAAGGCCGGCTCGCGGTGCGCGATGGCGCCCTCGAGGACGGATTCAAAACGCGCCGTGATGTCGCCCCAGTCCAGCCGCCGCGCCGTCATCCTGGCCTGCTCGGCCACGGCACGCCGCGCCGCCGCGTCGAAGGCCGCCACGCGCGTCGCTGCAATGAAGTCCGACTCCTTGCCCGGCCCCGCCAGCCAGCCGTTCACGCCGCTACGGATCAACTCGCCGGCCGCCGCGCTTTCGAAGGCGACCACGGCGCAGCCGCTGGCCATGGCTTCGGTCGTGACGTTGCCGAAGGTCTCGGTCAGGCTCGCGAACAGGAACATGTCCAGCCCCGCGTAGTGCGCAGCCAGGTCGTCGCCGCTGCGCGAACCGGCGAAGACCGCTTCCGGCGCACGCGCGGCCAGTTCGGCGCGCATCGGGCCGTCACCGACGAACACCAGCCGCACTCGTGGTTGCACGGCCTTGACGGCCTCATAGGCGGCGAGCACGACGCCCAGGTTCTTCTCCGGCGCCAGTCGGCCCACATAGCCCATCACGAGATCATCCGGCCCCGCGCCCCAGCTCTCGCGCATCGCGGCGCTGCGGCGCGCGGGGTCGAAACGCTGGGCGTCCACGCCGCGCCCCACCACTGTCAGCCGCTCGAAGCCGCGGTCGGCCAGCAGCACGCGCATGGCCTCGGTGGGCACCATGGTGGCGTCGCAGCGGTTATGGAATTTGCGCAGATAGCCCATGATGGGCTTGGACAGCAGGCCCAGGCGGTAGTGCTTCCCGTAGGCGTGGAAGTTGGTGCGGTAGTCCGACGTGACGGGCAGCGCCAGGTGCTGCGCCGCCTGCAGGGCCGACCAGCCCAGCGGACCTTCGGTCGCGATGTGCACGACGTCGGGCCGCTTCAGCGACCACAGCTTCACGAGCGCCCGCTTGCTCGGCACGCCCATGCGCAGATTGGGGTAGAGGGGCACGGGCAGACCCTTGGTCAGCACCTCGTCGATGGCGGGGTTGCCGCTCGGTGACGGCGCCATCTTGGCGGACTGGCGCGGACGAACGAGCTGCACGTCGTGGTTGCGGCGGTTCAGGCCGTCGACGACGCGCGCCATCGACATCGCGACGCCGTTGACCTCGGGCGGGTAGGTCTCCGTCACCACCGCGAGCCGGCGCGAGTGGCGCGGTGCGGGCAGGTCGTCGACCAGGATGTCGTCGGTGTCGTGTGCGGATTTCATGCGCGAATGGTCACGCCGGTATGCAACAGAACGATGACAGCAGGACCGTCACGCCGATTTCACGCAAGCACCCCACCATCCGCCCCGCTTGCCACCCAACATGAGGACGGGACGTGAACGAGTTCTTCCAAACCCTGAAGACCCAGCGCTGGGACGACCACCGCTACTACCACCACAGCCGCATCAACCAGAGCCTGCACCTGATCAGCGCGCTGAGCTTCCTGGTGTCGTATGCGCTGCTGTTCGTGAATCCCGCGTGGGCCGCGCTGCTGGCCTGGTGCGTGTCGATGACGACGCGCCAGGCGGGTCACTTCTTCTTCGAGCCGCGCGGTTACGACCATGTCAACCAGGCCACCGACGAGTACAAGGAAGAGATCAAGATTGGCTACAACATCCGCCGCAAGATCGTGCTGATGGCGGTGTGGGTGGCGCTGCCGCTGGTGCTGTGGCTGTCGCCGTCGCTGGGCGGCCTGATCCAGCCGGCCGTGGGCCTGCCGGGCTTCCTCGAGGACGTCGGCATGGCCTGGTTCTGCCTGGGCGTGACGGGCCTGGTGTTCCGCGTGGTGCAGCTGTGGGTCACGCAGAACCTGATGCAGGGACTGGCCTGGGGCTTCAAGATCATCACCGACCCTTTCCATGATGTGATGCTGTACTGGAAGGCGCCGCTGTATCTGCTGCGCGGTCAGCTTATCGACCCGATGGACCACGTGGGCCAGCAGGCGCACTGAGCTGATGGACGAGACCCTCACCCTGTCGGCGCTGGCCCTCGGCGTGCTCGCGCTGCTGCCGGCGGTCAAGCGGCGCATTGAGCTGTCACGGGCCAAGCACCGGTCCCTCGCCGGTCACTCGCGCATGGCCAAGCGGCTGGCGCGCTGGGTGCCAGGCTATGCCTATGACTTGGCGCAGTTCTTCACGGCCGATGGTGCGCCGGAGCACGTCGCCTCGCAACGCCGTGCTGCGCTGCAGCGCCTGGGTGCCGAGTTCGACAGGCGCTTCGCGAAGACGCTGGCCGCGACCGAAGCAGCACGCGAGACCATCTCCGATCTGCGTTTCACTGGCCGCTACCGCGTGCCCTTCCAGTTCAGCCCGGTGCTGCGCGAGCACCTGAAGGTGGGGGCCTTCCTGCAGGTCAGCTCCGGCGTGCAGGTGGAAGACCTGGACGGCAACCGGTTCTACGACCTGACGGGCTCCTACGGCGTCAACGTGCTGGGCTATGACGCCTACAAGGCCTGCATCGACGAGGCCGTGGCCACGGCGCGCGAACTGGGCCCGGTGCTCGGTGCCTACCACCCCTGCGTGCTGGATGTGCTGTCGCGGCTGAAGGCCATCTCGGGCCATGAGGAGGTGAGCTTCCACATGTCCGGCACCGAGGCCGTCATGCAGGCCGTGCGGCTGGCGCGTTATCACACGAGAAAGAAGCGCCTGGTGCGCTTTGCCGGCGCCTACCACGGCTGGTGGGAAGACGTGCAGCCCGGCCCCGGCAACCCGCTGCCGCCGCGCGAGACCTTCACGCTGCAGGACATGGCCGAGCGCTCGCTCAAGGTGCTGGCCACGCGCCGTGACATCGCCTGCGTGCTCGTCAACCCGCTGCAGGCCCTGCACCCGAACGCGAATGCGCCGGGTGACTCCGCGCTGATCGACGGCAGCCGCCGCGCGAACTACGACAAGGATCAGCGAGAGGCCTATACCGCGTGGCTCAGGAAGCTGCGCGAGGTCTGCACCGCACGCGGCATCGTGCTGATCTTCGACGAGGTCTTCGTCGGCTTCCGCCTCGCGCCTGGCGGCGCGCAAGAGTACTTCGGCGTCAAGGCCGATCTCGTCACCTATGGCAAGACGCTGGGTGGCGGGCTGCCGGTCGGCGTGGTCTGCGGCAGCCGCGCGCTGATGACGCGTTACCGCGAGGACCGGCCCGCCGACATCTGCTTCGCTCGTGGCACGTTCAATGCCCATCCCTATGTGGTGGCCGCGATGGCGGCCTTCCTGAAGCACATCGAGCGCCCCGAGGTGAAAGCCCTGTACGACGGCCTGGATGCGCGCTGGAACGCCCGCGCCGAGCGCTTTAACGCGCGGCTGCAGCAGGCCGGTGCGCCGGTGCGCGTGGCGAACCTGTCGACCATCTGGACGGTGCTCTACACGCAGCCGGGCCGCTACCACTGGATGCTGCAGTTCTATCTGCGCAAGCACGGCCTGGCGCTGAGCTGGGTGGGCACGGGGCGGTTCATCTTCAGCCTGAACTACGGCGACGCCGAGTTCGAGGAAGTGCTGGACCGTTTTGCTGCCGCCTGTGCCGAGATGCAAGCCGACGGCTGGTGGTGGACGGCGCCCGAGCTCACCGCCAAGGCCATCCGCCGCAGCGTGTTCCGCGAGATGCTGAGCAATAAGTTCTGATGAAAGACCAGGAAGCAGCGCCCGCCCTGGCGGGCGGGAGGAACGGCAGCATCACGTCCCGGCCGGGCTGGTTCAAGCGCCTGGTGGCGCAGGAAGACCTGAACTTCCTGCTGACCAACCGCGTGCCACGCATCGCGCTGACGAAGTTGATGGGGCGTTTCTCGCGCATCGAGAGCCCGCTGCTGACGAAACTGACCATTCGCCTGTGGCGGTGCTTCATCCCGCTCGATCTGAGCGACGCCAGCCACACCGAGTTCCGCTCGCTGAAGGACTGCTTCACGCGCGAACTGAAACCCGGCTCGCGCGTCTTCGATGCGCGGCCCGAGGTCTTGGCCAGCCCCAGCGACGCCATCGTCGGCGCCACCGGCGTGGTCGAGCACGGTCAGGTCTACCAGGCCAAGGGCTTTCCGTACTCGACCGCGGATCTGTTCGGCCCGACGCAGGACGCGAGCACCTTCGAGGGAGGCCGCTTCGTCACGCTGCGGCTGACGTCGGCGATGTATCACCGCTTCCACGCGCCGGCCGACGGCACGGTCGAGCATGTGAGCTATCTGAGCGGCGACACCTGGAACGTGAACCCGGTGGCTTTGAAGCGCGTCGAGCGGCTGTTCTGCCGCAACGAGCGCGCTGTCGTGCGCATGACGCTGGCCAGCGGCCACGCCATTGCGCTGGTGCCGGTGGCGGCCATCCTTGTTGCCAGCATCCGCCTGCATTTCCTCGACGTGCTGCTGCATCTCGGCCGCAAAGGCGCGAACGAAATGCCCTGCTCGGCACCGCATGTCAAGGGCCAGGAGATGGGCTGGTTCGAGCATGGCTCGACCATCATCGTGTTCGTGCCTCGGGGCTTCGAGCTGGCGGATGGCATCGCGCCCGGCGTGCAAATCCGCGCCGGTCAGGCGCTGCTCAGACTGAGCTGACGGCGTCCGCTGCCGCGGCCTTCGCGGCCGCCGGCATCGGCAGCGCCACGGGCGTGGTCTTGGGAGCCGGCAGCATGCCCGGCAGCGCGGCTTCATCGCCGCGATCGATGATCTCCAGGCGGCCGTCGAAGTGCTCGACCAGCGCCGTCAGGCTCTCGACCCAGTCACCGTCGTTGCAGTACAGGATGCCGTCGATCTCGCGGATCTCGGCATGGTGGATGTGCCCGCAGACGACGCCATGCGCGCCACGCTTCTTGGCCTCGCGCGCCACGGCGTTCTCGAACTCGTTGATATAGCTGACCGCGCGCTTGACCTTGTGCTTCAGATAACGCGACAGGCTCCAGTACGGCAGCCCGCACTTGGCGCGGATGCGGTTGAACCAGCGATTCACCTTGAGGGTGAATTCGTAGGCCAGGTCGCCCGCGATGGCCAGCCAGCGCGCGCACTGGATGACGCCGTCGTAGAGGTCGCCGTGCGTGATCCACAGCCGCTTGCCGTCGGCCGTCACGTGCATGGCCTCCTCCATCACGTCAACGCCGCCGAAGTTGTGCGCGAGGTATTTGCGCGCGAACTCGTCGTGGTTGCCGGGGATGAAGATGACCCGCGTGCCCTTGCGTGCCTTGCGCAGCAGCTTCTGCACGACGTCGTTGTGCGCCTGCGGCCAGTACCAGGAGCGGCGCAATTGCCAGCCGTCGATGATGTCGCCGACGAGGTAGAGCGTCTCGCACTCGACGTCGCGCAGGAAGTCGAGCAGGGCCTTGGCCTGGCAGCCGGGCGTGCCCAGGTGCAGGTCCGAGATCCAGACGGTTCGCACCGACAGCGTGGGCGTGTCGGCGGCAGCAGCAGTGTCTTGCGTCGTCGGCATGGCGGGCATGCTGCCCGCCACTCATGACGCGCGCGTGAACGTGTGGCTCAGCCCATACCCTTGAACGGGCCGCTGCCCAGCCAGCGCTCGATCTGGGCCTGGCGGTCGTTGCCCCAGAAGGGTTCACCGTCGACGATGAAATGAGGCGCGCCAAACACGCCAGCGGCAACGGCGGCGTCGTTCTCGGCTTTGAGGCGGTTCTTCCAGACCAAGTCGCTCCAGGCGGCCTCGGCCGCGTCGGCATCAATGCCGGAATCGGCCAGCAGCCCCTTCAGTGCCTCAACATCATTGAGCAAGACACCGCGCGTGAAATAGGCGCGCAGCCCGGCGTGCGCCCACGCGACGGCGCGAGCCGGATCCTGGTCGTGCAACCACCAGAACACGCGCGCCGCGTTCTGCGTCGCGATCGGAAAGGCATCGGGCTGACGGTAGGGCAGTCCGGCGAAATGGGCTGAGCGCTCGAAGTCGCGCAGCGTGTAGTCGCGCTTGATCGGGTGAGCCACAGGTGATCTCAGCTCTGCAGCCTGGAAGGTCACGCCGAGCAGGATGGCATGCCATTGCACGCGCCGGCCATGCCGGGCGGCGACGGCCTCGACCCACTCCGAGGCGATGTAGGAATAGGGCGAGGAGAAGTCGAAATAGAACCGCACCGGCGCGCGCAGCACGGCGATGTTGTCGGCAAGAAAGCGGTCGTCGATCATGACGCGACCTTAGCCGCGCCCAAGCGTGCACCGCAGCGGTGCTTACGCCGAGTGCAAGCGTGCTGCAAGCCGAGGCGTCGCGGCTTCGATGGGCTCGAGCAGGCGCGGCCAGAGCTTGGCACCCAGGTCACGTCGGAAGGGGCCGAAATGCTCGATCTTGCTGACGCCCAGATCGGCCGGAGCGACGGCATGGCGCTGCACGCGCGCGGCGCTGAAATGGCCGGCCAGCGCGTCGACGGCGGCGGCCGGACCGAAGAGATGGTCGTCGGTGACGCTCCACAGATGCGCCGGGCCGGTAAACCGGTGGTAGCTGCGCTCGCGCGCCAGGCTTTCGTCGCCGAACAGGAAGCCGGGCTTTCGCCCCCACGCGGCCCATTCCAGCGCCGCGGCAGCAGGCAGGTTCTCGGCGCGCGGGCCGAGCATGCGGCCGGGCGCATGGCCGAACAGCCTCACTGCGACCGGCAGCATCAGATGGAAGAACAGCCAGGCCTGCAGGCGCGCGAAGCCCGACCAATGCCCCAGGTAGGCCACCTGGGCCGCAACGCCAAGCAGCGCGTCCACCTTGTCCTCGAAGCCGGGCACGAGGCCGACCGAGTTGCCACCCAGCGAATGCCCGACCCACAGCAGGCCGAGTTCGCGGCGCTGGGCCGCAGCCTCCTCGCGCCGACGCTTGTCTGCCGCGTGCAAGGCAGCGCCCATGTCCACCCGAGCCCAATCCCGCAGGCGCACGTCCTCGCCGGACTGCAGAGCCTGGCGCGAGGCAGCGATGCCGCGATAGTCAAAGCTCAACACGGCATAGCCGCGCCTGGCCAGCCACTCCGCGAAGTGGCGGTAATAGCTGGCCGGCACCGCCGTTGCGGCCCCGATCACGGCCACCGCGCGCACGCCGACAGCATGCGGGGGCTCGAACCACTGCGCCGCGAGCAGGCGGCCATCGCTGCAACGCAGCGGCGTCGGACAGACACGCACCTGCAGGTCGCGGGCATGGATGTCGTCCAGGTCCAGTGCACTTGCCGCCGGAATGGGCAGCGGCAGCGCATCGGCAGGGGTCAAGGGAAGGCTGTTCATCGGAACCTCGGGTCAGCGCGCTTGTGACGGCGGTGGAGGCAGTCTAGATTGGCAACTTTTCAAGCAGTAGAGCGTCCGCAAGCTCCAGATCGTCAACAAAATGTCGACAAAGAACCCCACCCCGCCTGGCGTCGGTCGACGCCGCCAGACCGCTGCCGAAGAGGCTTTGGACGCGAATGCGCTGGAGCTTTTCGCCCGCATTGCCCAGGCCGGCAGCTTTGCCCAGGCGGCGCGGGACCTCGGGCTGACACGCGCGGCGATCAGCCGCCGCATTGCGGCTATCGAGAACGCAGTCGGCCTGGCGCTGTTCGCCCGCAGCACGCGCAGCCTGGGCCTGACGGAGGCCGGCCGGCGCCTCCACGCCCGTGCCCGCGCCGTTCGTGATGCGGCAGAGAGCGCCCGCCTGGCCCTGCGGCACGCGCGCGACCAGCTCGACGGCACGATCCGCATCAGCGCCACCGCCGGTTTTGGCCGGCATGTGCTCGCGCCTTTGCTCGCGCGCTTCCAACTGCTGCACCCGGCGGTGCGCTACGAACTCTTCTTCACGGATCGCCGCGTGGACCTGATGCGCGAAGGGCTGGACATCGCGTTCCGCGTCACCAGCAAGCCACCCGAGCAATGGGTCGCCCAGCCGGTGCTGCCCTTTGTGGTGCGCGTCTACGGTCGCGGCCGACACCCATCTGCGCAAGAGCCCCAGGATCTCGCCAACGCGCCCCTGCTGCTGCTGGGCCAGGGAGAGGAGCCCCTCGTCACCGAGTGGCAGCACGACGATGGACGACGGCAGAGCGTGTCGCTGCAGGCGGTGGCCTGGGGCAGTGACCTGGACGGACTTGTCGCCCTGGCGCGCCACGGCGCCGGGTTGGTCATCGCACCGGATTTCTGCGTGGAGCCGCTGCGGGCGCTGCAGGATGAAGACGGCACAGTAGCGGCCGGGACGCCGAGCTTGGGCTCGTTGGCGGCAGCTGCGCTGGTGGACGTGCTGCCTGGCTGGCGCATGCTGGCCGGTATCGACACGGTGCAAGCGCTGACGCTGCCGCTTCCCAGCGGCTCGGAAACCGCACGTGCATTGGTTCGCTTTGTGCGGCAGTCGCTGGGCGGCGCTCGCTCGTGAGGGCTAAGGCGACTGAGCGGATGCCCCCGATTGCAAATGGTCTTGATGAGAGGCGAGGGCCCCGATGAGCCGGCCGCGCTACCTGTTCATGGCCTGCCCGTCGGCTAACGCAGGAGACTGCATCGAAACGGCAATTCAGGGACTCCATCTGGACCAGCGGTTGCGCACCTTGCTGGTTGCGCGCGCCAACTGGCATCAGTCACTGTCGGGTCGCTATTGGCCGGACGAGATGCCGGACGTGGAACAACTCCTGCTGCGGGCGGGTGGCTTGATCGCAGCGCACGCTGTCACCATGACGCTCAGCTGGATCGTCAGCAACGAAGGCCATTCCGCATTGAAGCCGAGAGGGATGCGGGCCGGATTCGTCGACCTGCTACGCGCCATCAGCGCCGCGCTCGCAAAGCAAGGGCTCAGCGCGTCGGCGCAGAACGCGCCGCACATCACCCTCAGCTATCGCGCCGCAATCGCCGATGCGCCCATCGCAATAGAACCCATCGATTGGACCATTGATCGCGTGCTGCTTGTCCGCAGCGAGGGTGACGGGGCGGCCTACCGCTACAGCGAAGTCGCGAGTTGGGAACTGGCTGCGGCGCCCTTGGCTCCGCAAATTGATTTGTTTTGAGCGGGCCTGAATTGGCGCTACGCATTCAATTCGGCAATAGCACCCAACGGGCATCCGAAATCTGCCCATGGCGGCGGGCGGCAGGCGGCAGGCGGCAGGCGGCAGGCGGCAGGCGGCAGGCGGCAGGCGGCAGG
>NZ_JBFUAB010000039.1:0-30658 GCF_056406535.1 Roseateles sp. P1_C1_2 | reverse complement strand
CTGGCTGCAGCGCGGTCCCGGCCAAGGTACTCCTTGGACGAGGGGCTCAACCGAACGGGAACTCCAAACTGGGGCTGGGCTGGGTGAACCAGCGCGGCCCCTGGCCCGTCATGTAGAAGTGATCTTCCAGCCGCACGCCGAAGGCACCGGGCACGACGATCATGGGCTCGTTGCTGCAGCACATGCCGATCTCCAGTGGCTGGCTGTTGCCGCGCACGAGATAGGGATGCTCGTGCAGGTCCAGCCCCACGCCATGGCCGGTGCGATGCGGCAGGCCGGGCAGTTCATAGCCCGGCCCCAGACCATGGCTCTCCAGCACCGCGCGGGCCGCGTCGTCCACGGCCTCGCAAGGCGTGCCAAGCTGGGCCGCCGCGAAGGCCGCGGCCTGGGCCTGGTGCTCGATGGCCCAGATGCGCCTCACCTCGGCGCCGGCCTGGCCGTGCACATAGGTGCGCGTCAGGTCCGAGGCATAGCCCTCGACCGAGCAGCCGCAGTCGATCAACACCACCTCGTTCTCGCCCAGGATCTGCGCGTTCTTCACGCCGTGCGGATAGCTCGTGGCCTGGCCAAACAGCACGATGCAAAAGCGCGAGCCGCCACCGCCGATGCGCCGGTGCGCTTGATCGATGAAGTCCTCGACCTCACGTGTATCCATGCCCGTGCGCAGCACCTCACGCGCGGCCTGCTGCACGCGCAGCGTCATGTCGAAGGCGCGCTGCAGCAGCGCGATCTCCGCGGGCGACTTGCGCATGCGCAGCGCGGCGATGGCCTCGCTGCCGTCCACCAGCAGCAAGCCCGGCGCGACCTGCTGCAGCCGGCTGGCGAAGTGAAAGGGCAGGCTGCCGTCCAGCGCCAGGCCGTGGCCGCCGCAGGGCAGCCCGGCCGTCAACCGTGCGAGCAGCGCCCAAGGATCCTCGTGCTCGTCCCAAAGCTGCAACGGCGCCGACAGGCCCCAGCGGTCCATCAGCGCGTCACGCTCGAAGGCGGGGGCGATGTAGAGCGCCTCGCCTTCGGCTGGCACCAGCGCGCCGAGCAGGCGCTCGCTGGGATACCAGGGCGTGCCCATGAAGTAGCGCAACGAACTGCCGGCATGCAGATAGAGGGCCTGCAGCCCTTGGTCGCGCAGCAGCGCCTGCAGCCGCCGCAGCCGCTGCCGGTACTCGTCGGGCTGGATGGGCTGCACGCCAGCGCGCAGATCGGGCAAGGCGCTCAGCGCCGCATCGAAGGAAGTCATGGTGTCCGTGGGGTGGTGGGATGAGTGAAACCGCCGAATTGCTGACGCTCGATGAAGTGGCCTACCTGGGGCAGGACGCGCTGCGCCTGCTCGAGCACCTGTTCGAGCCGCTCGACGACGTGGTGTATTTCGTGAAGGACGGCGCCGGGCGCTACCGCAGCGCCAACCGCAGCCTGTGGCGGCGCTGCGGCCTGCAGGGGCGCGAGGACTTGATGGGCCGCACCGCGCGCGACCTCTTCCCGGCGACCATGGGCGAGGCCTTCCTGGACCAGGACCGCCAGGTCATGGCCAGCGGCCAGGCCCTGCACCGCCAGCTGGAGCTGCATGTCTACCCCGACCTGCGCACCGGCTGGTGCCTGACGCACAAGCTGCCCATCCGCGACGCCGCCGGCCGCGTGGCCGGCGTGGCGGGCCTGTCGCGCGACCTCGGCCTGCCCGACCACAGCCACCCGCAGTACCAGTGCATCGCCCACATCGCCGCCTGCATCCGCACGCGCTTCGCTGAAGCCTTGCAACTGGGCGAACTGGCGCGCGACGCCGGTTTGAGCCCGGACCGCGTGGAGCGCATGTTCCACCGCGTCTTCCAGCTGACGCCGCGCGAGATGCTGGTGCAGGTGCGGGTGAACGCCGCGCGGGCGCGGCTGGCGGCGCCGCAGCCCGTCAGCATGGCCGAGCTGGCGCTGGACTGCGGCTACGCCGACCAGAGCGCCTTCACCCGCCAGTTCAAGGCCACGGTGGGCCTGACGCCATCGCACTACCGCCAGCTCCACGCCCCGCGCTAGGGCGCCGGCGGCATCAGCCGCTTCTGAAGAAAGCCGTAGCTGAGCGCCCACAGCCTCGCCTGTTGTGCTGGCGTTGACGCACCCGCATGGCCGCCCTCGGTGTTCTCCCAGTACAGCACCTCGTGGCCCTGCTCCTGCAGCCGCGCCACCATCTTGCGGGCGTGGCCGGGGTGGACGCGGTCGTCGCGCGTGGAGCTGGTGTAGAGCACCGGCGGATAGCGCTTGTCGGCCGTGGCGTTGTGATACGGCGAGTACTTGCCGATGTAGTCCCATTGCGCGGGGATGTCGGGGTTGCCGTACTCCTCGATCCACGACGCGCCGGCCAGCATCTCGTGATAGCGGCGCATGTCGGTCAGCGGCACCTGGCTGACGACGGCGCCGAACAGCTCGGGCCGCTGCACCATCGCCACCGACGTGAGCAGCCCGCCTAGGCTGCCGCCCATGATGCCGAGCTTCTCGGGCCGCGTGATGCCGCGCTTCTGCAGGTCCTCGGCAACGGCGATGAAATCGTCGAAGCTGCGCTGGCGCTGCTCGCGCAGGGCCGCCTGGTGCCAGCGCGGACCGAACTCGCCGCCACCACGCAGATTGGCCAGCACGTAGACACCGCCGCGCGCCAGCCAGGCCCGACCGAGGATGCCGTTGTAGGCCGGCCGCATCGAGATCTCGAAGCCGCCATAGCCGTAGAGCAGCGTCGGCCGGCCGCCCTCGGGCACGGGGCCGCGCGGGGCGACGATGAAATAGGGAATCAAGGTGCCGTCGGCGGACTTGGCATGCAGCTGGCGCACCTCCAGGCCCGCCGTATCGAAGAACGCGGGCAGCTGCTGCAGGACGTTTCGCTTCGCCTGCCCGACTTGCGCGGCCTCCAGCCGCGCCGGCTGCAGGAAGCTGCTGCGCGTCAGCAGGTAGCGGTTGGAGGTCCGCCCGGCCAAAGCCATGACAGACAAGCTCTCCAGCTCACCGGTGGGCACGGCGCGGCGCTGCCATTGCTGGCCGGCGGGGCGCCATTCGGTGAGGTGCTGGCGCACGTCCCGCATGCTGACGACGAGCAGGGCGTCGCGCAGCGGCACCAGGCTTTGCAGCGCGCCGTCCCGCGCCGGGTCGTGCAGCAGCGTGAACTTCGGTTTGCCGTCCAGCCAAGCCTGCAGCGGCGTGGTGATCACGGCACCCGCTGGGTAGCGTCCCCAGTCCGAGCGCAGCTCGATCAGCGCCTGATTGCCGAACAGCTGCACCTGCGCATCGTCGGGCTTGGGCAGTTCGACCAGCACTCCATCGCGCAGCAGGTACTGCTTGCCGGCGAAGAAGCTGGTGCGGCGCTCCAGCACGAACTGCTGGCGGCCGCCCAGATGCTCGCCCCAGGCCCACAGGCCGACTTCGTCGACGCCGCCCTCCAGCAGCAGCGGGGCCGAAGCCAGCAGTGCGCCGCGCTTCCACAGCTTCAACTGGCGTGGGTAGCCCGAGCGGGTCAGGCTGTCGGGCCCGAAGTCGGTGTAGACGCCCAGCGTGTCGGCATCCACCCAGCCCGCCCCGCCCTTGGCCTCGGGCAGCACGAAGCCGCCCTCGCCTGCGGAGATGAAGCGGCGCTCGACGGTGTCGAACTCGCGCAGCACATGCGCATCGCCGCCGCCGCGGCTCAAGGAGACGAGGCAGCGCCGGGCCTGGGGCGCGAGGCAGTTCGCCCCGGCCCAGACCCAGCGCTCGTCCTCGCTTTTGGCGAGCCGGTCCACGTCCAGCACGGTTTCCCACCGTGGCTGGCCTTTCAGATAGTCCTCGGGCGCGCTGCGGCGCCAGACGCCGCGCGGATGCTCCCCGTCGCGCCAGAAGTTGTAGACATGGCGGCCGAGTTGCTCAGCCGGTGCCAGCCGCGCCGGCGAGGCCATCACCTCGGCCAGCTCGGCTTCGAGCTTGGCAAAGCCGGGCGCCTGCAGCACGGGCGACAGCGTCGGCTGCTGGCTGCGCACCCAGGTCAGCGCGCGATCGCCGTCGACATCCTCCAGCCAGCGGTAGGGGTCGGGCATGTCGGCGGGCGGTGTCGCCGCCGCCGCGAGATTCGCGACCAGGATCAGTGCGAAGGCGCGCATCAGAACTTCACCTCCGCGCTGACCTTCAGCACGCGGCCATTCAGGTTGGGCAGGCCGGCCGGGCGGCGGAACACGGCCGGCTGCTCGTTGAAGGCGTTGAAGAGATTGGCCGACAGCGTCCAGTTCTTCAGGCCGCTGTACTGCAGCCACAGGTCGGTGCTGGTCCAGCTGCTGACGCGGCAGTGGCTCTCGGGCTCACCGCGGTCGGCGCAGCCCTGGGACTGGTAGTAGTCGTCGTCCCATTCGTCCCAGGCCAGCTTGGTGGCGCTGCTGTAGTTGACGCGGCTGCCCAGCTTCCAGTCGCCGCGGGTCCAGTTGGCCTTGAGCACGGCGCGCTCGCGCGGCACGCCGTTGTAGCCGATGCGGTTCGGGCGATAAGCATTGGCATCCGTGTCCCAGTACAGCAGCCGGGACTGGATGTTGGCCTCCAGGTTGACATCCAGCCGGCCCCACTCACCCAGGCCCCAGCGGCTGCGCAGGTCGATGTCGAAGCCGCTGACCTGGGTCTTGTAGAGGTTGCGGTACTGCAGCCGCATGGTACGGATGGGACCGGCCTGGAAGGCGATGGTCTGGCCGGTCAGCTCCTTGGCGCGTTGCGACCAGAGCCCGTCCTGCACGGAGACAGCGTCGCGCGGGACCAGACCGGGGTTCTGGCCCTCGTTCTGCAGGATCTGCGTGATGTCCGGCGTGCCGATCTCGTCGCGGCGCTTGATGTTGTAGTAGTCGATGGAGACGCTGACGTTGTCGAGTGCCTGCACCACGAGGCCCACCGAGGCGTTGTTGGAGCGCTCGGGCTTCAGGTCGGGGTTGGGCGTGACGCTGGAGGGGAAGCTGACCGAGCAGCCCGAGTTGAAGGCCAGGTTGGCTTCGATCTGGTCGGCGGCGTTGCCGGTCTTGAGCGCATCGCGCAGCGTACGGGCGGTGTCGCAGCGCTTGGGGTCGTTGAGGCTGTTGTTGAACCAGGAGGCGCCGCCGTTGCCGGTCTCGGGCAGGCTGGGCGCGCGGAAGCCCTGGGTCAGCGTGCCACGCAGCAGCAGGGCCTTCGTCGGCCGGAAGGCCAGTTGCAGCTTGGGCGTGATGGCACCGAAGCCGTCGAAGACCTTGTCACCGCGCAGGGCCAGCGTGGCCTCCAGCTCTTTGGTGATGGGGGCCGCGAACTCGGTGAAGACGGCCGCCGTGTTGCGCTTGCCCTCGATATTGACGCCCGAGAAGCCGACGATGCGCGCCTGCAGGATGTTGTCCATGCTGCGGTGGAAGAACTCCTCGTGGCGCAGCTCGGCGCCCACGGCCATCATCAGCGGACCGGCCGGCAGCTGGGCGATCTCGCGCGAGCCCTTGAAGTCGGCGAACTGCTGGCGGTAGTGGCCCGTGGAGCCCATCTCCGGGAACATCTTGTTCAGCACATCGGCCGAGTTGACCTGGCCGAACTTGTAGGCCCCGCTGGTGATGGCGTCGGCATAGCCGAAGCGGTCCAGGTAGAGATGCTGGCGCTGTGTGGCGCGCGAGCCCATGTCGCCGACGGCGGTGTCGATATCCCAACCGGCAAGCAGGCCTTCGACGCCCATCACCAGCCGGTGGTCGAAGGAGGCGCCGACGTTCTTGAACATCTCCGGGTTGTCGGTGAAGCGGTAGGCCAGCGTGACCGGGAAGTCATACGGGTTCTGCGGGTGTCCCACCGGCAGCGCCGGATGGCTGAAGCTCTGCAGCTCGCCCTTCAGCGAGTCGTACCAGGTCGACGTCGTGCCCGCGGCCTGGCTGCGCGGCACATTGGTGTAGTACTTGGCCTGGATGTCGGCGAACTGCAGCTCGGTGAAGGCCGTCAGGTCCTTGTTGATCTTGTAGCGCCCACCGAGCATGCCAGTCAGGCGGTCCGTCGCGGGGCGGGCGTCGCTGTCCTTCCAGTAGTCGTAGAGGCAGACGCCGCCAACCAGGTTCTCCGGCGCGCAGCCCGGGGCCGGCGTCGTGAAGCTCTTGCCGGCGAGTGCCGGGTCCTTGTAGTTGGCCGGGTAGCGGCCGGTGTAGTTGCCGGGGAAGGAGCCGGACGAGAGCTGCAGGCGGGCGGGGTTCTGCTCCGTGTACCAGCCGGGCAGCAGCGGGCGCACGTCCGAGTCCTTGTAGCTGCCGCGCTGGTAGAGCTCCAGGTGGCCGTAGACGTTGTAGCCGTCGTCCTCCAGGCTGCCGTGGCCCACCGTGACCGAGCCCGACTTGTCCTTGGCCAGGAAGCTGCGCCGCAGCGACTGCTGGGCGCTGACGGCCAGGCCGACGCCGCGGAAGTCCTTGCTCGTGATGATGTTGATGACGCCGCCGATGGCGTCCGAGCCGTAGATGGCCGAGGCGCCATCCTTAAGGATCTCGACGCGCTCGATGAGGTTGGCGGGGATGGCGTCGATGTTGCTGAAGTTCAGCTGCAGGCCGTCGGCGAAGCCATAGCTCGTCAGGCGCCGGCCGTTGAGCAGCGTCAGCGTGCCGCCGGTGCCCAGGTTGCGCAGCGACACGCCCGAGGCGCCGCTGGCCCAGGAGTTGGCGCCGCCCAGGTCGCTGAGGGCACGACCGTCGTTGTCGGTCAGGTTGCCCAGCACGTCGCCGACGGTCAGAGCGCCCGAGGCCTTGATCTCGTCGCGCGAGATCGTCAGCAGCGGCTGCGAGGTCTCGGCGTCAGTGCGCTTGATGTTGGAGCCGGTGACGACGACGCGGTCCAGCTTGTGGTCCTTGGCGTCGGCTGGCGCCTGCTGGGCCTGAGCGGCCAGTGCTTGCAGCGCGATGGCGATGGCCAGGGTGCTGCGCGTGAATTGCGGTGTCTTCAAGGGGACCTCTTAGTCTGGTGGGGTCGAAGTGCCACCAGAAACCCCCTGGCGGCCGACACACCGGACGTTAGAAATCCGCCGCGAGAACGTCTTGAACCGCACCGCTTGGTCGGCGCGGAAATCGGCACAAGGGCCGCGATCCTCGGGAAGTCCCCGAGATGTCTCGGGACGAAGAAATCAGGCGGCGCGAACGCGGCGCTTCTTCGGCGCGGCCGGCTCTGCCTCCTGGGCCTGCATATAGGCCGAGTAGCGCTCGCAGGCGCCCAGGATGTGCTGGCGCGTCAGGCGCGCCGCCGTCTTGGCGTCGCCCGCCACGCAGGCCTCCAGGATGGCCAGATGCTCGGCACGCGCCTGGGCTCGGCCGTCGGTCAGTTGCAGCTGGTCGACGAGGTAGCGCTCGGTGCGGTCCAGCGCTGCCACCGCGGCTTGCAGATGGTGGGGCATATCCGCCTTGGCATAGAGAGCGCAGTGGAAGTCGCGGTTCAGCTCGCCCCAGCGCACCGGGTCGCTCTCCTTGGAGAAGGCCTGGCAACGCTTCTTGGCCTCGGCCAGCGCGCCGGCCTGCAGACGCGGCACGGCGTTCAGAATCAGCTCGCCTTCCAGCAGCGCGCGAAAGCGGCACAGCTCCTCGACCTCGGCGCGGCTGTGCCCGGCCACGGTGTAGCCGTGATAGCGCTTGATCTGCACCAGGCCGTGCTGCTCCAGGCGGTTCAGCGCCTCGCGCACGGGGATGCGGCTGGTATGCAACTGGCGCGCCAGCTCCTCCTGGCGCAGCGGCTCGCCGTCCTTGAACTGGCCCGTGATGATGGCGCGGTGCAGGGCCTCGTAGACCTGGTCGCCCGCCGAAGGGCCGGGTGTGGTGCGTGCGAGCATGAGGGGCGTGTCGGGCATGCCACCATTGTGAACCGGCACCCCGTGCGGTCGGCAGGATTGGATCCAACCTTGCAAATTGGATCCAATATGCAATATGCTGCGCGCCAGTCATCACCCAACCGGAGTACCCACACCATGTGGCAAGGCGTCTTTCCCGCAGTCACCACCAAGTTCAACGAAGACGGCAGCCTGGACGCTGCCGAGATGCAGCGCTGCTTCGCGCTGCAGATGGCGGCCGGCTGCGACGGCCTGATCGCCTGCGGCTCGCTCGGCGAAGGCCCCATGCTCAGCCACGACGAGCGCCTGCAGGTGTTCCGCCTGGCCAAGGAAGTTGCGGGCAAGAAGCCCGCGCTGCTGACCGTGGCCGAGGCGGGCACGCGTGAAGCCTGCGCCCTGGCCGAGAAGGCCGCCCGCGCCGGCGCCGACGGCCTGATGGTGGTGCCCAGCACCATCTATCACACCGACGTGCGCGAAACGGCCACCAACCTGCGTGCCATCGCCGCTGCTGCCGACCTGCCGGTGATGATCTATTCCAACCGCATCGCCTACCGTGTCGATGTGACGACCGATCTGCTGGAGGAACTGGCCGACGACCGCCGCTTCGTCGCGGTCAAGGAAAGCAGCGACGACATCCGCCGCAGCACCGAGATCCTGACCCGGCTGGGTGACCGCTACGCCGTCTTCACCGGCGTCGACAACCTGGCTTTCGAGGCGCTGTGCGCCGGCGTGCAGGGTTGGGTGGCGGGTCTGGTCGTCGCCTTCCCGGCCGAGACGGTGGCCGTCTACCGCCTCGTCAAGGCCGGCCGGCTGGCCGAGGCGCTGGCCATCTACCGCTGGTTCCGCCCGCTGCTGGACCTGGACGTGTCGAGCTATCTGGTGCAGAACATCAAGCTGGCCGAAGCCCTGGCCATCCAGTCCAACGAGCGCGTGCGCGCCCCGCGCCTGCCGCTGGCCGGCGAGCGCCGCGCCCAGGTCGAGGCCGTCATCCACAAGGCGCTGGCCACGCGCCCCAAGCTGCCTGAGAGGCTGTGAACAAACCCCACACGCCCGCTCCTCCCGCCGCAACGCCGCCACTCGGCGTTGCAAATGCTCGCCGTAGCAGCGGCTACGGCTGCGCTTTGCGCCTTGATTGGCGACGCCGCGACGGCCTGCTCGGCCGCGTGGAGTTCATTCACAGCCTCTTCTGATCATGCAATTCCGCAGCCTGATTGCCGGCCAGTGGTGGCCGGGCGGCACGCCCGTGCCCAACGAGAACCCGTCCGACCTCGCCGATCCCGTCGGCACGGCCTTCGAGACCGATGCGGCCGGCGTGCAGGCCGCGATCGCCGCCGCCGCCGAGGCCGCGCCCGTCTGGGCCGCCAGCGGGCCGCAGCAACGCGCGGACGTGTTGGACCGCATCGCCACCGAGATCCTGGCCCGCCGCGAAGAGCTCGGCCGGCTGCTGGCGCGCGAGCTGGGCAAGACCCTGGCCGAGGCCATCGCCGAGGTCGGCCGCGCCGGCCAGATCTTCAAGTTCTTTGCCGGCGAGGCGTTGCGCCAGGCCGGGCAGTTGCTGGACTCGGTGCGGCCGGGCGTGCGCGTCGAGGTCACGCGCGAGCCACTGGGCGTCGTCGGCCTGATCACGCCCTTCAACTTCCCGCTCGCCATTCCCGCGTGGAAGGTGGCCCCGGCACTGGCCTACGGCAATGCCCTGGTGCTCAAGCCCGCCGAGCGCACGCCGGCCAGCGCCTGGGCCCTGGCCGACATCGTGCAGCGCTCGGGCCTGCCGCCCGGCGTCTTCAACCTGGTGCTTGCGCGCGGCGCCGTGGCAGGACCGCTGCTGGTGGACAGCCCGCAGGTCGCGGCCATCAGCTTCACCGGCTCGCAGGCCGTGGGACGGCGCCTCGCGGCCGACTGCGGCCTCAGGCTGAAGAAGCTGCAGCTCGAGATGGGCGGCAAGAACCCGCTGCTGGTGCTGGACGACGCCGACCTCGACCAGGCCGTGAACTGCGCTGTGCAGGGCGCCTTCTATTCGACCGGCCAGCGCTGCACGGCCTCGAGCCGCCTCATCGTCACGGCCGGCATCGCGGCGCGCTTTCGCGACGCCCTTATCAAGGCCACGCGGGCCCTGCGCGTCGGCCATGCGCTCGACGCGCAGACGCAGGTCGGCCCCTGCGCCGATGCCGCGCAACGCGAGGTCGTCGAGCGCGAGATCGAGGCCGCGCTGGCCGAGGGCGCCGAGGTGCTCTGCGGCGGCGAGCGCCCGATGCGGCCGACGATCGGCCATTTCCTGGCTCCGGCCCTGTTGATGCCCGCGCGGCCCGGCACACGGCTGGACCGCGTCGAGGCGTTCGGCCCGCTGGCCAGCCTGACGGTCGTGCCCGACTTCGAGGCCGGTCTGGCAATGGCGAACGACACCGAATTCGGCCTGGCCGCGGGCGTCTGCACACAGTCGCTCAAGCACGCCGAGGCCTTCCGCCGCCGCGCCCAGGCCGGGCTGGTGATGGTCAACCTGCCCACGGCCGGCGTGGACTATCACGTGCCCTTTGGCGGCCGCAAGGCGAGCAGCCTGGGCTCGCGCGAACAGGGCAGCATGGCGGCCGAGTTCTACACGACGGTCAAGACGGGCTACCTTCAGGCATGACAAACGCCGACTGGGAACAGCTGCCGCCGCTGGAGGGCGGCATGCGTTCGGTGCAGACGCTGGTGATTGGCGGCGGCATCATCGGCCTGGCTTGCGCGCTGCGCCTGCAGGCCGCTGGCCAGCAGGTGCTGCTGATCGAGCGCGAGCGGCTGGCCGCCGGCGCCAGCCGCGGCAATGCCCGCGCGCTGGCTTTCTCGGACGTGCTGCCGCTGGCCTCGCCCGGCATCCTGCGCCAGGCGCCGCGCTGGCTGCTCGACCCGCTCGGACCGCTGAGCCTGCGGCCGGCCTATGCGCCGGCCATGCTGCCCTGGCTGTGGCAGTTCTGGCGCGCCAGCCGCACAGCCCGCGTGGCCGCCAGCACCCAGGCCCAGGCCGCGTTGCTGGCGCAGTCGGCCGACGAGTGGCCGGCGCTGTTGCGGCTGGCCGGCGCCGAGGACCAGTTGCGCGACGGCGGCAATCTGCATCTCTACGTCTCCGAAGCCCAATGGCGCGCGGCACAACCCGGCTGGGCGCAGCGAGCCGAGCATGGCGTCGCCTACCAAAACCTCGAGGGCAGCGAGAGCCTCGCCGCACTGCAGCCCGGCCTGAGTCCGGCGCTGCGGCATGGCGTCTTTGTGCCGCACTGGCAGACCGTCGACGACCCACTGCGCTTGTGCCAGAGCCTCGCCCAGGCCTTCATCGCCCGCGGCGGCCGCTTGGCGCGCGCTCAAGCACAGGCACTGTTGCCCGAGGCCCGCGGCCTGCTGCTGCAACTGGGCGACGGCTCGCCGCTGCTGGCGCAGCGCGTGCTGCTATGCGCCGGGCCCTGGTCGCACCAGTTGGCGGCCAGCCTGGGCGAGCGCTTTCCGCTCGAAACCGAGCGCGGCTACAACACCACGCTGCCGCCCGGCGCCTTCGCGCTGCAGCGGCAGCTGACCTTCCCCGGCCATGGCTTCGTCGTCACGCCGATTGCCGGTGGCGTGCGCGTGGGCGGCGCCGTGGAGTTCGCCGGGCTGCAGGCGCCGCCCAACTACGCCCGCGCCGACGCGATGCTGGCCCAGGCCCGTCGCTTCCTGCCCGGCCTGCACACCGAGGGCGGCACGCAGTGGATGGGCTGCCGGCCTTCGCTGCCAGACTCGCTGCCCGTCATCGGCCCCTCGCCGGCCGACGGCCGGCTGTTCTACGCCTTTGGTCACGGGCATCTGGGACTGACACAGGCGGCCGCGACGGCACAGCTGGCGGCGGCCTGGGCGACGCAGCAGGACTTGCCACCCGCGGCCTTCGCGCCGCAACGGTTTCTCTAGGGCCAGTTCCGGCTGTCCGCCTTGCGCGATTCGGCTATCGTCGGGGTGGGAGTTCCTCCGCCATGACCCTTCGCCGTCTCGCCACCCTGTCGCTCGCCCTGAGTCCCCTCGCTGTGCACGCCGTGCCCGTCACCGTGCAGCTGCGCGGCGCCAATGGCCAGCCGCTGGCCAACGCGGCGGTGGCAGTCGAAGTCAAGGGTCGCACCGGCAAGGCCACCACGGCCAAGGCCGAGATGGGCCAGCGCGACCGCCAGTTCACGCCCCAGCTGCTTGTCGTGCAGACGGGCACGGCGGTGAACTTCCCGAACTTCGACACGGTGCGGCATCACGTCTATTCGTTCTCGCCCATCAAGGTCATCGACATCAAGCTCTATTCGGGCACGCCGGCCGAGCCCGTCGTGTTCGACAAGCCCGGCGTCGCGACGCTGGGCTGCAACATCCATGACCGCATGAGCGCCCACATCGTCGTCGTCGACACGCCGACCTTCGGGCGCACCGACGACAAGGGCCAGGTGGCGTTCGACCTGCCGGCGGGCGAGCACGTCGTCAAGGCCTGGCACAGCGGCCAGAAGTCGCCCAATCTGCAGAGCGTCAAGCTCGACGTACCGGCGGGCGGGGGCACCATGGCCCTGACCCTCGCCGAGTAACGCCCCCAATGCGCTGGCCAGCCTGGCTGAATCTGCGCCGCCTCGAGGGGCGCATCGTCGCCCTCTTCCTGGCGCTGCTGCTGGTCGTCCAGCTGGTCAGCTTCGGCGCCATCCACGCCAGCATCACGCACAACGCCGACGAATCGCTGGCCGCCGAGCTGCAGACCGGCGAGCGTGTGCTGCGCCGCCTGCTCGACCAGCGCGCCGGCAAGCTGCGCGACGCGGCCGAGCTGCTGGCCAAGGACTATGGTTTTCGCAGCACGGTCGGCCTGTCGCTGGCCGAGGCCGGCACCGTCGAGACCATCAAGGATGCCCTCGTCAACCAGGGCGAGCGCGTCGGCGCGTCGGTGGTCGCCTATTTCGACGACGGGCAGCACCTCGTGGCCGCCACGCGCGACGGTGCGGCAGCCTTCGGCACGGCCCTCAACCAGTTGGTGACCAGCAAGGACGGCGCCGCTCTCGTCGTGCAGGGCAACCAGGTCTACCAGGTGGTGGCCGTGCAGGTGCGCACGCCGGCGCCGGTGGGCTGGGTGCTGATGGCCTTCGCACTGGACCGCGAGGTGCTGGACGACCTGCGCGCGCTGTCCGAACTGCAGAGCGTCGTGCTGCTGCAAAGCCCGGCCCAGCCCTGGCAGGGCATCGTCGGCAACCTCGACGAAGGCGCGGCCGCGGCCCTGCGCGCCGGCCTGGGCAGCGCGGCACCGGCCGGCGGCATCCTGGAACTGGCCGGCGAGCGCATGCGCGCCCGCTTCGTGCCGCTGATCGGCGGCGAGCAGCCGCTGGGCGTGATGCTGCTGCGCTCGCTGGACGTGGCGCTGGCGCCCTATCAGCAGCTGCAGCTCGTGCTGCTCGGCCTGACGGTGCTGGGCGTCGTCGTCTTCGCCCTCGTCAGCGTGCTGCTGGCGCGCGGCATCAGCGGCCCCATCACCGCGCTGTCGGCCTCGGCCAGGCGGCTGGAACGCGGCGACTACGACACGCCCGTGCCAGCCACCTCGAGCCTGGAAGAGGTGCACAAGCTGGCCCTGGCGCTGGAGAGCATGCGCGAGGGCATCCGCCGCCGTGACGCCCTGGTCAACAACCTGGCTTACGTCGACCAGCTGACGCTGCTGCCCAACCGCGCCCGTTTTGCCGAGTTCCTGCAGCACCACCTGACCAACAGCGACACGCCCGGCGCCGTGCTGATGCTGGACCTGGACCGCTTCAAGCATGTCAACGATGTGCTTGGGCATGATGTCGGCGACCGCCTGCTGCAAAGCGTGGCCGAGCGCCTGCAGGCGCTGTGTGCGCCGGCGCATTCCGTGCTCGCGCGGCTGTCGGGCGACGAGTTCGCCGTGCTGCTGGCCCACACCGATGCCCACGCCGCCAGCGAGGCGGCCCTGGCCATCCTGAAGGACTTCGAGCGGCCGCTGCAGATCGACAACGAAACCATCGACCTCGGTGCCGGCATCGGCATCGCCCTCTTTCCCGAGCATGGCCACGACGTCAACCTGCTGCTCGGCCGCGCCGAGCTGGCCATGTACGCGGCCAAGACCCGCCAGTGCGGCAGCCTGATCTATCACGCCCAACTGGACGCCGGCAGCCAGGAGTCGCTGTCCCTGCTGACCGAGCTGCGCCACGCCGTCGAGCAGGACGAGCTGCGCCTGTATCTGCAGCCCAAGATCGACCTGCAGCACGGCAGGATCCTCGGCGCCGAGGCGCTGGTGCGCTGGCAGCATCCGACGCGCGGCCTGGTGCCGCCGATGCAGTTCATCCCGTTTGCGGAGCAGACCGGTTTCATCCGCCTGCTCAGCGCCTGGGTGCTGTCCAACGCGGCCAGGTTCGCGCGCCAGGCGGCAGACGCCGGCCTGACGTTGCGGCTGTCGGTCAACCTGTCCACGCGCGACCTGATGGACCAGGACCTGCCGGCCAAGATCGAGGCCATGCTGACGCCGCTGGACGTGCCGGCCAGCTCGCTGTGCCTGGAGATCACCGAGAGCGCCATCATGGACGACCCCGAGCGGGCCCTGTCCACGCTGGAGCATCTGCATGCCATGGGCTTCAAGCTGTCCATCGACGACTTCGGCACCGGCTATTCGTCGCTGGCCTATCTGAAGCGCCTGCCGGTGGATGAGCTGAAGATCGACAAGAGCTTCGTCATGGCGATGGAGCGCGACCTCGACGACGCGCGCATCGTGCGCTCGACCATCGAGCTCGCCCACAACCTCGGGCTGAGCGTCGTCGCCGAGGGCCTGGAGACCGTCAAGGCCTGGGCCATGCTGGCCCGCCTGGGTTGCGACGAGGGCCAGGGCTATTACATCTGCAAGCCCATGCCGCAGGAGCAGTTCATCGCCTGGGCCGGGAGCTGGCAGCCACCCGACACCTCGGCCGTCACGACCGAGAGCGTCATCGCCAAACTCGGCTAGTTATCGCGGTCCTCGAGGGCTTCGCACAGCGCGGTGAGCCCCGCCGTCACCGTCTGCAGGCGCACCGCCTGGCGGTCGCCCGAGAAGTTCTCTCGCCAGACCTGGGCCGGCCGCCCCGCATGCACCAGCGCCAGCCAGACCGTGCCGACCGGCTTGGCCTCGCTGCCACCCGTGGGGCCGGCGACGCCGGTGACGGCCAGCGCCCAGTCGATGGGGGCATGGGCGAGCAACCCGCGCGCCATGTGCTCAGCCACTTCGGCGCTGACCGCGCCGTGCAGCGCCATCAGGCCCTTGGGCACACCCAGCAACTCGGCCTTGGCCTCGTTGCTGTAGCTGACGACGCCGCGCTCGAACCAGGCGCTGGAGCCGGCCAGGCTGGTGCAGGCCGCGGCGATGAGGCCGCCGGTGCAGCTCTCCGCCGTGCCGATGTGTTCACGCCGCTGGATCAAGGCCACGGCGATGCGGTCGATCAGTTCGTAGTCGTCGGCAAACATGGCATCACCCCAGGAGATAGCGGTAGAGCGCAATGACGGCAAGCGTACAGCCGGCCGCAACGAAGTCGTCGAACAGGATGCCCCAGCCCTGGGCCCAGCTGACGGGCGCGCCGCGCTCGCCCTTGAAGAGACGGTCCGCCCAGCCCACCGGTCCGGGCTTGGCGGCGTCGAAGAAGCGGAACAGCCCGAAGGCGACGAGCTGGCCGAGCCATCCCGTGGGCGCGATCAGCCACAGGATGAGCCAGAAGGCCAGCACCTCGTCCCAGACGATGGAGCCGGGATCGGGCGTGTTCATGTCGCGCGCCGTGCGCGTGCAGGCCCACCAGCCGACGACAGTGCCAACACCGATCAGCAGCGCCCATGACAGGTCGGTCAGCCACGGCGAAATCAGCAGGAACACGCCCCATGCCCACAGCGTGCCGAAGGTGCCGGGCGCCTTTGGGCTCAGGCCGCTGCCGAAGCCCAGTGCGATCCAGCGCGCCGGGTGGCGCAGCATGAAGCTCACGGTCGGGCGAACAGGTGCACCGCTCATGACTTGAAGTGGTCGAAGGAGCGCAGGCCATGCTCGACCGCCGTGCCACGGGCATCGACGACGCGCAATCCCGGCTCGGCCTGGATGACGCCAATGCGCGTCAGCGCCACACCCACTTCGGGCAATACGGCACCGGCCGCCGCCGTGAAGACCAGTTCGTAGTCATCGCCGCCGGCCAGCAGGCATTCGCGCTGCAACGCCAACGGCTGCGCGGCCAGCACCTCGCTGCGCGGCAGCGCATCCACATCGAGACGCGCACCCACACGCGAGGCCGCGAGGATGTGGCCGAGGTCGCCCAGCAGGCCGTCCGACACGTCGATGGCCGAAGTCGCAATGCCGCGCAGCGCCTGGCCGAGCGCGACGCGTGGCGTCGGCAGCTCCATGGCGGCCCGCACGTGGTCAAAGCCGGCGCCCTCCGACGCCACCGTGCCGCGGAACACCTCCAGCGCCAGGCGCGCATCGCCCAGCCGCCCCGACACCCAGATCTCGTCGCCCACCCGCGCGCCGCTGCGCAGCAGGGCCTGCCCCGGCGGCGCCTCGCCGAAGACGGTGATGCAGATATTCAGCGGTCCCTGCGTCGTGTCGCCGCCGATCAGCGGGCAGGCATGGGCGTCGGCCAGGGCCCAAAGCCCACGGGCGAAACCGGCCAGCCAGGCTTCGTCAACACGCGGCAGGGCCAGGGCCAATGTGAAGCCTCGCGGCGTCGCGCCGCAGGCGGCCAGGTCGCTCAGGTTGACGGCCAGCGCCTTGTGGCCGAGCCGCGCCGCGTCGACCGTCGACAGGAAATGCCGGCCTTCGACCAGCATGTCGCTGGAAACCAGCCAGCGCGCGCCCGGCGTGGCCACGAGCACGGCGCAGTCGTCGCCCACGCCCACCTCGACACCACCGCCCGCGGGGCGCTGGAAATAGCGCCGGATCAGATCAAACTCGCCCATGGCCGCGATTAGACCTTGTGGAGATCCACAGCGACCCGGCCTGCCCTCGGTGGCATGATTCCAGACCCCGTCGGAACTTGTGACCACGCCATGCTCAGCTCAGAAGAAAAACGCGCCCAACTCCGCCAGGCCGCTCTGGAATATCACGAGTTCCCGACTCCCGGAAAGATCGCCATCGCGGCGACCAAGCAACTCGTCAACCAGCACGACCTGGCGCTGGCCTATTCGCCCGGCGTAGCGGCGGCCTGCGAGGAGATCGTCGCCGACCCGGCCAACGCCTTCCGCTACACCTCGCGCGGCAACCTCGTCGCCGTCGTCTCCAACGGCACCGCCGTGCTGGGCCTGGGCAATATCGGGCCGCTGGCGTCCAAGCCGGTCATGGAGGGCAAGGGCGTCCTGTTCAAGAAGTTCGCCGGCATCGACGTCTTCGACCTCGAAGTGGCCGAGAACGACCTCGACAAGCTGGTCGACTGCATCGCCGCGCTGGAACCGACCTTCGGCGGCATCAACCTCGAGGACATCAAGGCGCCGGACTGCTTCTACGTCGAGCGCAAGCTGCGCGAGCGCATGAAGATCCCCGTCTTCCACGACGACCAGCATGGCACGGCCATCGTCGTCGGCGCGGCCTTCCTGAACGGCCTGAAGGTCGTCGGCAAGGACATCAAACAGGTCAAGCTCGTCACGTCGGGCGCCGGTGCGGCGGCACTCGCCTGCCTGGGCCTGCTCGTCAAGCTCGGCCTGCCGCGCGAGAACATCTGGGTCACCGACCTGGCCGGCGTCGTCTACGAGGGGCGCACCGAGTTGATGGACCCGGACAAGGCGGTGTTCGCCCAGCCGACGGCGCAGCGCAGCCTGCGCGAAGCCATCGCCGGCGCCGACGTCTTCCTGGGCCTGTCGGCCGGCGGCGTGCTGAAGGCCGACATGGTGGCGACCATGGCCGCGCAACCGCTGATCTTCGCGCTGGCCAACCCGACGCCCGAGATCCTGCCGGAAGAAGTGCAGGCCGTGCGCAGCGACGCCATCATGGCGACGGGCCGCACGGACTACCCCAACCAGGTCAACAACGTCCTGTGCTTCCCCTACATCTTCCGCGGCGCGCTGGACTCGGGCGCGACGACGATCAACGTCGAGATGGAGATCGCCGCGGTGCAGGCCATCGCGGAACTGGCCCAGGCCGAGCAGAGCGAAGTGGTCGCCGCCGCCTACGTGGGCGCCACGCTGAGCTTCGGCCCTGAATACCTCATCCCCAAGCCCTTCGATCCGCGGCTGATGATGCGCATCGCGCCGGCCGTCGCCAAGGCCGCGGAGGACTCCGGCGTGGCGGCCCGCCCGATCAAGGACTGGGACGCCTACCGGGAAAAGCTGCAGAGCTTCGTCTATGCCTCGGGCAACACGATGAAGCCCATCTTCACCGCGGCCAAGCGGGCGCCCAACAAGCGCGTCGCCTATGCCGAGGGCGAGGAGGAGCGCATCCTGCGCGCGGCCCAGGTCGTCGTCGACGAGGGCCTGGCCCGGCCGACGCTGATCGGCCGACCCGAGGTCATCGCCGAGCGCTGCGAGCGTTTCGGCCTGCGCCTGCAGCAGGGCCGCGACTACGACGTCGTCAACGTCGAGCATGACGAGCGCTACCGCGACTACTGGCAGACCTATCTGCGCATGACCGAGCGCAAGGGCGTCACCCAGCAGCTCGCCAAGATCGAGATGCGCCGCCGCCTGACGCTGATCAGCGCCATGCTGCTGCACAAGGGCGAGGTCGACGGCATGCTGTGCGGCACCTGGGGCACGACGGCCACCCATCTGCAGTACATCGACCAGGTCATTGGCAAGCGCGCCGGCGTGAAGACGTACGCCTGCATGAACGGGCTGATCCTGCCCGGTCGCCAGGTCATGCTGGTCGACACCCACGTCAACTACGACCCGACCGCGGAGCAGCTCGCCGAGATCACCGTGATGGCCGCGCAGGAGATGTGCCGCTTCGGCCTTAGCCCCAAGGCCGCGCTGCTGTCGCACAGCAACTACGGCACCAGCGACAAGCCCTCGGCCGTGAAGATGCGCGACACGCTGGCACTGCTGCAGCAGCTCGCTCCCTGGCTGGAAGTTGACGGCGAGATGCACGGCGACACCGCGCTGGACGCGCCTTACCGCAAGCAGATCATGCCCAACAGCCCGCTGACCGGCGAAGCCAACCTGCTGGTGCTGCCCAATATCGACGCCGCCAACATCTCCTACAACCTGCTGAAGACGGCCGCCGGTGGTGGCATTGCCATCGGCCCGGTGCTGCTGGGCGCGGCCAAGCCCGTGCACATCCTGACGCCTTCGGCCACCGTGCGCCGCATCGTCAACATGACAGCCCTGACCGTCGCCGACGCCAACGCGGCGCGCACCTGAAGCCGGCCGCGGTTCCATGCCGGAACAGCGTAAAAGCGCCCGGACTCCCCCAATTGACAGAAGTTTTCACGACCGAAAACGGCGTCATGCAACCGTCACGCCGCCAGTAAAAACAAGCACTTAGCCGGGTGTGAGCGCAGGCTCACATCCGCTTATTCCTGACTTCGGCGCCGGTCTGCAGCTTGAGCTTTTGGGGTCGCTTCGGTACCATATCGGTTTTCCGTTCAGGGTTAACCCGTGTTTTTGCTCTCGTGGCTGGCGCGCTCCGGCGCCTCGGCGGTCACCACCGCCCTGCTGCTTTCCGGCCTGGCCGGAGGCGCGCAAGCCAAGGAAACACCTCCCACCGCAACGCCCGCTCTGGCTGATATTTCGCTGAGCGAGCTGCCCGCCCAGGCCCAGGAAACCCACCGGCTCGTTCTCGCCGGCGGCCCGTTTCCCCAAACCAAGGACGGCGTGGTGTTCGGTAATCGTGAGCGCCTGCTGCCCCGCAAGGCGCGCGGCTTCTACCGCGAATACACGGTCAAGACCCCCGGATCGCGCAATCGGGGCGCCCGTCGCCTCGTCTGCGGCGGCACGCCGCCGACAGCGCCCGAAGTTTGTTACTACACCGACGATCACTATGCCAGCTTCAAGCGCATCCGCGCCGCAGCGGGCCGGTGAAGGTCCAGGTTCAGCAGTTTTGTGACTTGAAAGGAGGATCGCGACCATGCTTTTGCAGACCGTCCGTCCCAATATCGTGCAGGCCATAAGGGCCTACCGGGTCGAGGACTTGATGCAGGCCGCCCACGAAGCGGGCCAGCATTTCCTGTACGCCAATCTGTCGGAGGCGCAGTCCAAGCAGGACGTGCTGGACGGCATCGCGCAGGCCTTCCTGTTTCCCGCGCATTTCGGCAAGAACCTGGACGCCCTGCATGACTGCATGACCGACCTCGTTCACAAGTCTGGCAGCCAGCCGGGCTTTGTCGTCGTGCTTGAGCAGTTGCCAGACAACGTTCGATTCGACCGCGAGGCGCGCGAGCAGCTGCTCGATGTCTTCCGCGATACGGCCGACTACTGGGCCGACAGGAAGATCTCCTTCCGCTGTTTCTATTCTTTTCAGTAGCCCGCTCCCAAGATAACGGGTCATGGGAGCGGGCTGCTGAAGTGGCCCCGGTTATTGAGAAGCCCGCGCCGAAAAGCGCGAAGGCAGCAATTGGCAACCCCAACTTCGGCATGAACATGCCGATGATGTGCAGCGCCTTTGATACGTCGATGTGGTTGAACGCCGCGTAATGAGACCCCCCGTACCGGCTGACGCCGGCCCCCCGAGGGGGCGCTGCTAGCGGCCCGGCAAAGCCGGTTCCGCTGCAGCTGCTGGAGGAGACAAAGCCCGCTTCAAGCGGGCTTTGTCGTTTCTGAGACGTTGAGGGCGAGCGCCACGAACTCGTCGACCGGCACCTCCTCGGCGCGGCGCTGCAGGTCGAAGTGACCCGAGTAGCCGCGCTCGGTCAGCCAGCGGCCGAGGCTGTGGCGCAGCAGCTTGCGGCGCTGCGAGAAGGCGCTGGCGACCAAGGCCCCCAGCAGCGCCGGGTCCACCGCCGGCGGCTTGGCCAGGGGCTGCATGCGCACGATGGCCGAGTCCACGCGTGGCGGCGGGTCGAAGGCCTCGGGCGGCACATCCAGTACCGACTCGATGCCATAGCGCCACTGCAGCATCACGCTGAGGCGCCCGTAGTCCTTGCCGCCCGGCCCGGCGGCCATGCGGTCGACGACTTCCTTCTGCAGCATGAAGTGCTGGTCGACGACATCGTCCACGGCCTCCAGCAGGTGGAAGAGGATGGGCGTCGAGATGTTGTAGGGCAGGTTGCCGACGACGCGCAGCTTGGCGGCCTTGGTGGCGGCCAGCGCCTTGAAGTCGACCTTGAGCACGTCGCTCTCGATGACCTCGACGTCGTCCCGCTTGCGCAGCCGCGCGGCGAGGTCGCGGTCCAGCTCGATGACGGTCAGCGGCACGGAGCCCTTGGGGATGCGCGCCAGCAAGGGCAGCGTCATCGCCCCCAGGCCGGGGCCGATCTCGACCAGGGTCTCGCCGGGCTGCGGGTCGATCAGGTCGACGATGGCTTCGATCAGCGCCTTGTCGGTCAGGAAATGCTGCCCGAAGCGCTTGCGCGGGATGTGGGAGCCGCTCAGTCGAGCCATTCGCGGACTTCGACGAAGGCCTTGTTGCGCAGATCCTTGACCCACTCCTGGTAGGCCTCGTCGTACTTCTGCTCGCGCAGCGCACCACGGGCCTGGTCACGCAGCTGCTTGACCTCAACGTCGACCGTGCGGCGCTCCAGCACCTGGATGAGGTGCACGCCAAAGCGCGACACGACCGGGCCGGAGATGCCGTTCAGCGGCAGCGCGTTCATCGCTTCCTCGAACTCGGGCACGAAGCCGCCGGCCCCCATCCAGCCGAGGTCGCCGCCCTCGGGCGCGCTGCCGTCCTCGGAGTTGTCCTTGGCCAATTGGTCGAACTTGGCCTGGCCGGCCTCGATCTGCCGCTTGAACTCGGCCAGGCGGCGGGCCGCGACCTCGGCGGTGAGCTGGGCCGAGGGGCGCAGCAGGATGTGGCGCGCATGGGTCTGCGTGCTTTGCGTCATGGACGCCGCGCCCTGGCGCTCGACGACCTTGAGGATGTGAAAGCCCGCGCCGCTGCGCAACACCTGGGGGGCGACCTGGCCGCTCTTCAGGCCGCTGGTGGCATTGACGAAGAGGTCGGGCAGGCGGTCCACCGGACGCAGGCCGATCTCGCCGCCCTTGGCCTTGTTGCCGTCCTCGGAAATCTCGCGGGCGACGCGGGCGAAGTCCTCGCCGCCCTTGACGCGGGCCAGCGCGGCCTCGGCGCGGGCGCGGCGTTCGGCGACGACGCTTTCCGGCGCGCCGTCGGGCACCGGCACCAGCACCTGGGCCAGGTTGATCTGGCCACCCTGCTCCAGCGCGGCGCGCTTCTTGTCGAGGTAGGCATCGATCTCGGCGTCGGTCACCTTGATGCGCCCCTGCACCTCGCGCTCGCGCACGCGCTCCGTCATCATCTGGTCGCGCAGGTTCTCGCGGAAGCTCTTGTAGTCGGTGCCGTCGGCCTTCAGGCGCTCGCGCAGCTGCGCCATCGTCAGCTTGTTCTGGGCGGCCACGTTGGCGACGACTCGGTCCAGTTCGGCCTCGTCGATGCGCGCGCCGTTCTCACGGGCGTAGGTGACGAGGACGCGGTCCTCGATCAGCGCCTCCAGCGCCTGCTTGCGCAGGCCGGCCGTCTCGGGCATGACCTCGCCCTTCTGGCGGGCCTCCTGGCGCAGGCGTTCGGTGCGCTGGATGACCTCGCTGGCGGCCACGACGTCCTGGTTGACGACGGCGGCGATGTAGTCCCCCGGCTGCAGCGTGGGTGTCTGGGCTTGGGCCTGGAAAGCGGCCAAGGCCAGCGTCACGGCAAGAAAATGGGGAGCGAGGCGATGCATCATGGTTGGAAATCTGAACTCGGTGAGCGGTCGGAGCTCAGCCTGCGGTAACCGGGGACATTGTCCTTCAAGACCTTGAGGGCGTTCGAACCGAGCTGTGACAGGCCGACGAGCTCCAGTTGCAGCATCAGCCGCGTGTTGGTTTCGGCCCGGCCGGTGGACAGCCGCTCGACGCCCCAGCGCAGCACCCAGCAGCCGGCGTCGTACTCGAAGCCCATGACCGAGTCGGTCAGGCGGCGGTCGCGCAGCGAGTACTGCACGCGGCCGGCGCTGTACCAGGCGCCGCCACAGGCCTTGCTGTCGGCACCGCGCGAGGTGACGGGCGTGCCGTAGATCGGCCATTGCCAGGCCAGCTCGACCTGCTCGCTCTGCGCCCGCGCCAGGCGATAGGCGACGCTGACGGTCTTGTAGGGGCCGGGCGAATAGCGCGCGCGCAGCACCGAGCGCACCGAACGGTTGGTCTCGGGGTTGAACTCCAGCGTGCCGTCGGCCCACCACTTCTCGTCCAGGTGGGCGGCGGCGGCCAGCAGCAGGTCAGAGAAGCGCTGCGTGACGGGCTGGCCGTCCGGCGTGATCTTCTGGTCGCGGAACAGGAAGCGCTGCACGGCGCCCAGGCGCAGGATTTCCTCGCCGGAGTTGGTGCCTATCCAGCGGCTGGTCACGCCAGCGCTCAGCGCATGCAGGTCCGACACCCGGTCCACACCCGAGAACTGGTTGTCGGTGTAGATGGAGTCGAAGTTGAAGTCCTTGGCCGCCCAGTCGAAGCTGGGCAGCGTGGACTGGTCGCGGAAGGGCGTGTTCACGTAGAACAGGCGCGGCTCCAGGCTCTGGCGGTAGTCGCGGCCCAGCAGCGTCGTGTCGCGCTCGAAGACCCAGCCATGGTCGATGCTCAGCGTCGGGATGACCCGGCTCATGCGGCGACGGCCGTCGGGCTGGGTCTGGTCGAGGTCGTAGGCGGCCGCGTTGAAGGACGCCCGCGGAATGAACCACCAGGCCTCGCCGCCCAGCGGCGCACTCACATGGCCCAGGGCATGCACGCGCTGGCCGCCGCGCTGCTGGCCGGCCAGGGCCGAGCTCGGCAGGTCGAAGCGGTTGTATTCCAGCTCCAGCCCCCCCTCCAGCCGCGCCTTGCGGCCCCAGGGGCGGAAGCTGTCCAGCACCGCCTCGTCGGCGGCCGTCGTCACGCGCACGCCGACCTGCGGACTGCGCTGGAAGGGCGAGTCGAAAGGCGCGTCGACGCCCTGCAGGACCTGCCAGCGCTGCACGCGGGCATAAGTGTCGATGACGCCCCAGGACAGCTCGCGGTGGCGGTTCAGCGTGAAGTCGTTGGCCAGGAGGCGCGGCGTCTGGCTCTCGACGCGGCGCGACATGTCCTTCCAGTAGTCGTCGTCGGACACCCGCTCGCTCTTGAACCGGTAGCGCCAATCGCCAAAAACATGGCCGTCGTTGTCGAGCTTCAAGCTCCAGCGCGATCTGCCGAAGACGCGGTCGCCGGGCAGCAGGTCGACGTTGATGCGGCCGGCATGGCCGGGCTCCAGATAACGGAACTCGCTGTCCAGGCCCACGCCGCGCTTGCTCATGATGAAGGGCGTGAAGGTCGCATCACGCTGCGGCGCGATGTTCCAGTAGTAGGGCACGCCGAACTCGAGGCCGCTGCGGTTGTCCAGGAACAGATTGGGCGGCAGCCAGCCCGACTTGCGCGCCGAGCTGAGCGGGAAGCTCAGGGAGGGCGCCGCCAGGATGGGCACGCCCAGGAAGTGCAGCACGGCCCCGTCGGCCTGGCCCTCGTTGGCGGCCAGGTTCATGCGCAGCTGCTTGGCCGTGATCTGCCAGGCGGGTTCCTGGTTCTCCACGGCCGGGCAGCTGGTGTAGCTGCCCTCGGTGGCGCTCATGTGCTCGCTGTCCTGGAACTTCAGCACCTTGGCCTTGCCGGCGCCGCCGGTGGCCGCGAGGAAGAAGCGCGGCGTCAGGAACTCGCCCTCGAAACGGCTCACATAGAGCTGCAGCAGCGGGCCGCTGAAGACATTGCCGTTGTGGTTGATGCGCACCTGGCCCTCGGCCCGGGCGAGGTCGTCGACGACGCTGTAGTCCAGCTTGTCGGCGTTCAGCACCAGCTCGCCGTAGCGCAGCTCGACATCGCCCTGGCCCTCGGCCTTCTGATCCAGCTGGGCGGACACCTTGCTGGCGCTGATGACCAGGGCGGGCTTGCCGCCCGCCTTGGACGCCGGACCCAGCACGCGGCTGCCACGCAGGGGCAGCGCCTCGTCGGGGCCGCTCTGCTGGGCCGACGCCTGCCCCCAGGCGCACAGGGCCAGGGCGACGAAGAGGGGCAGTGGAGCCGGTGAGGGGGATCGGGAGAAGCGCGGCACGGACGGCAAGGCTCGGATTCTGTGAGGATGCCGGGGCCGGCGGTTCTTAGAATTTCATTATCCACGAGGGCCCTCCCCCCAATGACTTCCGCCATGACCGCCGGCCTGATGGCCGACCTTCTCGCCCACCCCGCCGACGCCGACCGCCTGATGCGCGCCGCCTGCGCCGAGTTGCGCGCCCATCCCGCGACGCTGCTGCCACCCGATGTGAACACGCTGCGCGCCGGCCTGGCCCGCATTGCCGAGGCAGGGCTGGACGGCGTGCTGCACCGCCTCGTCGATGACGCGCCGCAGGGCAGCGTGACGGACGCCTTGGCCGCGCTGCTGCGCCCACCTGAACTGGCCTGGGACGAGGCCCAGGAAATCGACTGGGCCGCGCGCCACTGGCAGGAATGCCGCGCCGAGGGCCAGCTGGACGAGGAACTGGCGGCCGACTTCGGCGAGTACTGGCGCGAGCTGGAGTGGAGCGCCCTGCGCCAGCACCTCGTGCTGCTCGGCCAGGGCCATGCCGAGGAGCGCCGGCTGGGGGCCTACATCGCCAAGACCTCCAGCCGCTATGTCGCTTTCGGGCCGTTGAAGCGCGCCATTGAGGCCCGACACCCCGAATTCTTCGAGCTCGGCTTCACCTTGCGGTGATCAGGGGCAGGTCGCGCAACCCGCGGCGACCAGCCAGGGGTCCTTGTCCTCGCCGCCGAAGATCTGCAGCAGGAAGTCGAGGAAGGCCCGCGTGCGCGCCGGCACGTATTTGCGCGTCGGCATGCCGGCCCACAGCGTCGTGCCGAACAGCCGCCACTGCGGCATGACGCGCTCCAGCGCCTGTTCCAGCAACGCGTCCTCCACCATGAAGCTCGGCAGCCCCGCCACGCCCAGGCCGTGCAGGGCCGCGGCGTAATTGGTGTCCATATGCGTCGTCGACAGCGCGGCGCGCGACGGCACGATGGGCAGCGTGATCTCCTCGGTGCCGTCACCGCGCTGCAGCGTCAGGCCGCGCATCAGCGTCGGCGTGGGCGGCAGCAGCGCGTCGTGCTGCTTGAGGTCGTGCGGATGCTGGGGGCGGCCACGCTGGTCGAGATAGTCCGGCGAGGCGCACATGATGAATTCGCTGCGCGCTAGGCGGCGCGCGATGAAGTCACCGTCCAGCGTCTCGCGCGACAGGAAGATGGTCAGGTCGTAGGCGTCGTTCACCGTGTCGACCGGGCCGGGAGACGTGATCTCCAGCGTCACCAGCGGGTACTCGCGGTGGAACTTGGGCAGGTGCTTGGCGAGCTGGTGCACCGCGATGGCCGGCGGGCACAGGATGCGCAGCAGGCCACGCACCTCCTGCGTGGCCGAAGCCGCCAGCGCCGCGGCCTCGTCGACATCGGCCAGGATGCGCCGCGCCCGCTCCAGATAGGCCTCGCCGATCTCGGTCAGCGACAGCCGCCGCGTCGTGCGGTTCAAGAGCCGCGTGCCGAGGTGCTCCTCCAGCTCGGCCACCAGCCGCGTGACGACGGCCGGCGCCAGGTCCAGCCCCCGAGCGGCGGCGGCAAAACTGCCCTCGTCGATGACGCGGACAAAGACCTTGATGGCGCGGAGCTGGTCCATCAGAAGCTGTGAATGGACTCCGCGCGGCCGAGCAGACCGTCGCAGCGTCGCCAATCAAGGCGCAAAGCACAGCCGTAGCAGGGACTACGGCGAGCATTTGCAACGCCGAGTGGCGGCGTTGCGGCGGGATGAGCGGGCGTGCGGGGTTCGTTCACAGCTTCTTTAGGGGTGCGCAGCCATGACCTGGGCGACCGCGGCGGTCAGCCGCTTGCCATAGGGCACATGCAGGAACTCGTTGGGGCCGTGGGCATTGCTCTTGGGGCCCAGCACGCCGCAGACCATCATCTGCGCCTTGGGGAAGCCCTTCTGCAGCATGCTCATGAGGGGAATCGTGCCGCCCTGGCCGATATAGCCGACCGGCGCGCCGAAATGGGCCTGGCTGGCGTCGTTGAGCGCCTGGCTGAGCCAGGGCGACAGCTCGGGCGTGTTCCAGCCGGTCGCGCCGTAAGCGCCGGCACGGCCGTCGGGCGTGAAGGTCACCTTGGCGTTGTAGGGCGCGTTGTCTTCCAGCAGGGTCTTCAGCTTGAGCGCGGCCTCGTTGCCGTCGATCAGCGGCGGCAGGCGCAGGCTGAGCTTGAAGGCCGTGTAGGGCCGCAGCACATTGCCGGCATTCTTCAGCTCGGGGAAGCCGTCGGCGCCGACGACCGACAGCGTCGGCCGCCAGGTGCGGTTGAGCAGCACCTCGACCGGGTCGGTCGTCACCGGCAGYACCGGGCCGCCGTCCGCACCGCAGGCCCAGGGCATGCGCTTGTAGACCTCTTCCTTCAGGATGGCCGCCGTCGCCTGCACCTGCTCCAGGCGGGCGCCGGGGATCTCGCAGTGGAAGCTCTCGGGCAGCAGGCGGCCGGTCTTGCTGTCTTCCAGCCGGTCCAGCACCTGGCGCAGGATGCGGAAGGACGACGGCACGACGCCCGAAGCGTCGCCGCTGTGGATGCCTTCGGCCAGCACCTCGACCTTCAGCACGCCCGACACCATGCCGCGCAGCGAGGTCGTCAGCCAGAGCTGGTCGTAGTTGCCGGCGCCGGAGTCCAGGCAGACGACCAGGGAGACATTGCCCAGACGCGGGCCGAGCAGGTCCAGGTAGGCCGGCAGGTCGAAGCTGCCGCTCTCCTCGCAGGTCTCGATGAGGCCGACGCAGCGCGGGCGCGGGATGCCCTGCTTGTCCAGCGCCATGATGGCCGTGAGGGACGCATAGACGGCATAGCCGTCGTCGGCGCCGCCGCGGCCATAGAGCAGGCCGTTCTCGTACTTGGGCGTCCAGGGACCGAGGTCGTTGCGCCAGCCGCTGAACTCGGGCTGCTTGTCCAGGTGGCCGTAGACGACGACGGTGTCCTGTGAACCCGCCTTGGTGGCCGGCACCTCGAAGAAGATGACCGGCGTGCGGCCCGGGATGCGCACCACTTCGAGCTTGAGGCCGGCGACCTTCTTGCTCTCCACCCAGGCGGCGGCCTGGGTCAGCACCTTCTCGATGTGGCCGTTCTTCTCCCAGTCGGCGTCGAACATCGGGCTCTTGGCCGGAATGGCGATGTAGTCGGTCAGCGCCGGGACGATTTCCTCGTCCCAGACGCGGGCGGCAAATTCGCCCAGTGCGCTGGTCTCGTCGGCTTGCAGGGGCAGGTTGGGATCACGTGCGTTCATGGCGTACTCCTGGCGCTTGTGGCGCGACCCGCCAGTTTAGGCTTCCATGCAAACGGCATCACGCCGCCTGGGATAACTACCGGCGACGTTCCTGGGTTCAACCGCTTAGGCTCGGCGCCACGATGCGCCTGTTACTGATTGTTCTGATTGCGCTGCTGACCGGCTGCGCCTCCGGCCCCAAGTTCACGGTGGACGACGGCCGCAAGGTCGACGAGACGCTGCTGGCCGGCATGCGGGCCTATGGCGCGGGCGAACGCCTGATCCGCCCGGCCATCGCCCGCAGCGCCGCACTGAAGGACAAGGACTGCGACAAGCAGTGGGAGCTGCCCTTCGCGGTGGCGACCAGCGCCGGCTGGAGCGACAACGACCGCGTCGCCTGGGTGCGCGCCCTGCAGGTGGACGAACGCGTGACCGTCATCGCCGTCACCCAGGACTCGCCGCTGCCCATGGGCACGCGCATCAACCATGTCGCCGGCCAGAACAGCGACGACGGCGAAAAGCTGCTGGAATGGCTGGCCGAGGCACGCGACAACGGCAAGCCCTTCACCCTCGGCACGGCCGCGGGCAAGGCGGTGCAGATCAGGCCCTTCGAGGTCTGCCGCGGCTACACCCGCTTCGCGCCCCCCAACACGCCGCAGCTGCAGGACTACCACTGGCTGCTCAGCCTGCATCCGCTGGAAGTGACCCTGGCCGAACCGACGCCCGACGAGGCGCTGTGGATGGTGCTGTGGACCCAGGGCCTGTCCGAAGAGGGCGGGGCCCGCATGAAGACCTACCACTACGCCCTCAAGATCGCCGGCACCCTCTACAACCTGGCGACGCTGGCCTCGGGCGTCAAGGCCGCGGCCCTGGCCGCCGATGCCGCCATCAGCGCGGCCAAGAGTGCCGCCGCCAACGTGGCCAGCGAGATCCTCAAGCAGCAGCTCATCGAGCAGGGCAAGGCCATTGCCGCGCAGAAGATCCGCGAAGGCCTGGTCGACGCCGCCCAGCAGCTGACGCGCCAGCAGGTCGTCAACGTCATGCAGGCCGCGGCGGCCAACCGCGGCTCGCTGTCGGGCATCTCGCGCATCGCGGCCACCACCTTCGATTACGCCGACAGCTGGGCCTTCACGCGCATGGCGGCCCTGGGCGCGTCGCCACTGGCCGGCTTCTCCCTGCACCAGAAGCTGGTCGAGCGCAGCCTGGCCGCCAATGCCTTCCTCTTCGATGCCGAGCGCCTGCAGGCGCTGAACAAGGTGGCCGCGGCGCGCGGCTTCGAGGCCGAGGTCGTCGCCCTGCTCGGCGGCTTCAAGGCCGACTCGCTGGCCCGCGAGATCGGCGCCATGCCCCTGGCCTCGGCCCAGGGCAGCTTCAGCTTCGACAGCCCCGACGATCCCGGCGCCAACCGCTTCTCGCGTGGCCTCATCGACGCCATGCTCGAGATGCCCGCCGAATCCGGAGCCCGCAAGAAATGAGACGACCCCTCGCCCAATCTCGCGCCGCTGAACGCGGGCGAGCCCGGTCGGTCCCTCGCGGGGACGGCGATACTTGCCGGATTGACCGGCAAGCACATCGCCACAGCGGGCCAGCTAGGGAGCGGCCCGGCGCTCGGCCCGAATACACAGGCCTCTTGCGCACCGCCATCCTCTGCCTTGGGCTGCTGGCTGCCACTGCAGCCCTGGCCCAGACGCCCCCGGAAGCCGCGGCCAGCGCCGCCGGTGCCGCTTCGGCGCCCGAACCCGCCGCCTCCGAGCCCGCGCCGGAGCCGCCCCCGCCGCCGCCCAGCTGCGCCCAACTGACCAGCCGCGCGCTGTCGTCGGACCTGCGCGCCGCCACGGCGCAGTCGCAGAACCAGCCGCTGCAGGCCCTGGTCAAGCTCTACGACGAGGCCGTCGCCGAATGGGGCGCGGCCATCGCCACCTGCGACGGCCGTGCCCGTGAGCGCGCCCAACGCAACCTGGCCGACAGCCAGAAGACCCGCGACGCCCTGGCCGAGAAGCTGCAGTCCGGCAGCCAGTGCGAAAGCGCCCACCGCGACGCCGGCTCGCTGCAGGACCTGGCCCGCGCGGCCTTCGGCGAGCGCCGCTTTGCCGATGCCGCCAGCCTCTACCGCAAGGCCGAGGGCATGTGGGAACTGGCCGCCGAGCAGTGCAACGGCAGCCAGCAGCAGACCGCCCAGCGCCGCCGCGAGCAGAGCGAGATCGACGGCCACAACGCCGAGTTCTGCGCCCCGCCCTTCGAGCGCGCCCGCGAGTTCTCCGGCAAGCTGCGCAACAGCGGCGCCGCCCTGCCGCTGGC
This sequence comes from Roseateles sp. P1_C1_2, assembly GCF_056406535.1. Classification (NCBI taxonomy): domain Bacteria; kingdom Pseudomonadati; phylum Pseudomonadota; class Betaproteobacteria; order Burkholderiales; family Sphaerotilaceae; genus Roseateles; species Roseateles sp. P1_C1_2. The sequence continues at coordinate 242 of NZ_JBFUAB010000039.1, read as the reverse complement.
AGAACGCCAGCTGCAGAGCCAGATCGGCGAGACGCTGTGGCGCGACACGGCCAGGCTCTGCAAGGGCAGCGCCCAGGAACTGGCCATGAACAACGCCCAGGCCCTGGCCCGCGAGCGCGGCACGCCCTGGGTGGCCACGCCGCTGCCCGGCGCGCCCGCGCCGGCAGCCGTGGCCGCCGCAGCCCCCAAGCCGGGCGCTGCGACGGCCGCGCCCGGCACCACCACCGCCAAACCCGCCAAAC
>NZ_JBFUAB010000038.1:0-33520 GCF_056406535.1 Roseateles sp. P1_C1_2 | reverse complement strand
TGCCGGCGGAGCCTGTGGCGCGCGATCTGCCCAGCCAGTTCCGCTCGCTGGTGGCGCGGCACAGCGAGGGCTTCGATGTGCACGCCGAGGCCGAGCGGCCGAAGTTGCGCATCGACCGCGACGAGCTGCGCTTCAGCATCAGCTCGACTCGCGAAGGCTATGTCTATGTGCTGCTGAGCGACCCCGACGGCGGCCTGGTCCAGCTCTATCCCAACGACAAGGCCAAGAACAACCATATCGGTGTGGGCGAGACGATGCGCCTGCCCGGTGCCAACTGGCCGCTCAAGGCCAGCGACCCGCCGGGGCTGGAGCACTTCTTCGTCCTCGTGGCCGCCGAGCCGCGCACCTTCCGCCCCTGGTCGACCGAGAAGGACCCGAGCTATGGCTTCCTGACGCTGCCGGCCCAGGGGCCGGCCGGCGGCGCGGCCGCGGGCTCGCCAAGCTGGCTGCTGGGCCAGCCGGACTGCGGCCATGCCCATTGCGCAGCCGACTACGGCGCCGCGGTCTTCAGCGTCGAAGCCGTCAAATAGCCGGCGCTCGCGGAACCTCGCTGCTGTCGCGGTTACCTATGGAGTGCCGGCAGTCGAGGGCCGGCATTCACCGCCGACTCTGGACCGCGTTCTGAACCCCACCCAAGCCCCGGTCGCCCCTTCGCAGGCGACGCCCCAAGCGCCCCGGCTGGACGCCTTCACGAGCGCCGCGTCCGTCGGTCCTCTGCTGTGGGCCAATCAGGTGGAAGGGCAGCTGGAAGTGCATGGCGGCCCGACGCCGGCGGGCGCGGTCTCGGAAGAGATCGGGCGCCTCTTCGTCGCGGCGCTGCGCGAGCATTTCGGCGAGGCGGCCAGCGCCATCGCCGAGCGGGAATGGCGGCTCAACCAGCGCTCGCGTCGCCTGCTGCAGTCACGCACCGTGCGGCACGCGGTGGCCTGTGCCGAGTCGGCGCAGAGCCTGCTGATGGCCCAGTGCCATCTGGCGCAGATCGAGTTCTCGGCCGTCATGCTGGGCTGGCGCTTCCGGCGTGTCGCCGAAGGCCTGGGCCTGGATCCAGCCTCGCTTGGCATCGAACGGCGCCAGGCGCTGGACGAGGCCCTGGCCCCCGACTTCCGGCTGCCGCCGGCGGATGCCGACGCGCTCGCCGCGCGGCTGCGGACCCTGCTCAGCCAGGGTTCGCATTGAGTTCGTGATGTAGTTCACGGGCTCAGGGGTAAACCCATGCCCGTAAATGTGGGGTAGGGCGGGTTTGGCTTGTCGCGAGCTTCGGCGTGGCGGCGTCTGATCCAACAAGGCGGCCACTTCGGTCGCTCAACCCGCTCGGAGCCCGCCATGCAGCCCCAGTGCCAACCGATCCGCCACGCCGCAGCAGTCGACCCCAACGTCATCTTCTCGGAGCTGTTCGGCGAACACCGCGACCGTCTCTACCGCTTCGTGCTGCGCCATATCGGCGACAGCACCGAGGCGGAGGAACTGGCCCAGCAGGCCTTCGTCGAGGCGGCACGCACCTTCGAGCATTTCCGCGGCGAGTCGCAGTTGTCGACATGGCTCTACGGCATCGCGATGAACCTGGTGCGCAACCACCTGTCGCGGGCGCCGTCGCGGCTCTATCGCTTCGAGGACGAGACGGCGCTGGAGGCCACCCCCTGCCTGCACGCCAACCCCGAGCAGCAATGCCATCTGAACCAGCTGATGGGGTTGCTGCAGACGGAACTGGACGGCCTCATGCCCGAGATGCGCGAGGTGCTGCTGCTCGTCGCCATGGACGACATGAGCTACGAGGACGCCGCCGCCCTGCTGTCCGTGCCCATCGGCACCGTGCGCAGCCGCGTGTCGCGCGCCCGCTCGCACCTGCGCACCCGGCTGCAGGCCCGCGGCGCCCAATTGCCCTTCTGAGCGCGCCTCATCTCATCGCCGACCTGGCGCGCCCGGCCTCGCCACCCAGAACAAAGTCCGCCCGACCTTTGCCGGCAAGCCCAAAACTCGTATATACTGCTAGCTTCAGTCGCGGGGTGGAGCAGTCTGGTAGCTCGTTGGGCTCATAACCCAAAGGTCGTAGGTTCAAATCCTGCCCCCGCAACCAAGAAATAAGGAGTCCTGTGAAGGACTCAGCAAAGCCCGCCAAGTGCGGGCTTTGTCGTTTCTGGGCCTTTTCGCGCGTTTCGGCGACGCCTGCAGGCATCCGCAGGTTTGCGGATTGGCGGAGCGCGGCAGGCATCCAGAATCGTCCCGGTCCGCAGCCTCGCCGACGCGACCCCAGGAACAGCCCATGCTGAACATCGAAACGACGGTCAAGGTGATCTCGCTGGCCATTGCCGTGAGCACATTCGCCTGGGGCGTCTATCAGTTTTCAGTGGGCCAGAAGGCGCAGGCAGAGACGCGGCGTATCGAGGCCAGCAAACCCTTTCTGGAGCACCAGCTCGCCATGTACAAGGAGGCGTCGCGCCTGGCCTCGACCATTGCCACCACGGCAGACGAGAAGAAGAAGGCCGAAGCTCTGGACCGCTACTGGTCGCTGTACTGGGGGGAGCTGGCCCTGGTTGAAGATGCCCGCGTCGAGGGCGCCATGGTCAGGTTCGGTGAAGCCCTGAAGGCCAAGGCAGACGCCAAGACGGTCCAGTTGCTGGCGCTCAATCTGGCGCACGAATGCAGGAATTCCCTGGCCGTTTCATGGGGCGTGCCGGCTTGGGAGAGCCCTCACTGGGTCAAGCCGACGGACTAGAGCGCGACGTGCGGGCCGGGGAGCTGAACCTGTCCATTCCGGGGGCTTCGAGCCTCATAAGTCGTGCATCGTCGAATGGTTCAAGCAGCATCAGCCGATGATGGCCAACTGGGCACCGCCACCCACCTTGGCGTGCAGGCGGTCGGCCAGCCATTCGCGCACATGGAAGCGGCTGACGAGCAGCCTGCTGCGCAGCAGCTTGTGCGGGATGCGGTCCGCCTTGAGGGCGTCCAGCTGGCTGCTGAGCGAGCGCCGGCCGGTCAGGTCGCGGAGCTCTTCGGGCGTCAGGAATTCCCGCCATTCCGTACCGCTGGGCTGGGCCCGGCGTTCCCGCTGGGCCGGCTCGGCGGCGGGCAGGGGCGTCGGCGCAGGCGCCGAGGCCGGGCGCGAAACGGCCGGCCGCTTGGCGAACTCGACGATGGTGTGGCTCCAACCGCCCTTGACCTCCTCGCCGCAAAGGATCTCGTAGCGCTTGGCCTGCACTTCGCGGCGGCGCCGGGCCTTCTCCTCGGTGACGCGGGCGTGTTCCACGAACCAGCCCGGCAGGCGGCTCATCAGTTCGGCGGTGCGGCTGGCGGTCATGGCTGTCTCCTGTTGATGGAAGCAGTTTCGGCGCCGGCCGCCGCCGGGAATATCGCTCCGAGGGGGGAGCCGAGGGGATGGCGTGGGGGGCACCCACCCCCATCTCCCCCGAAAGAGGGACAGGTGCCGGATGTCAGGACCGCCGCGGGCGGCCCTGGTCGCAGACCTGGGCCGGATCGGCCCGCGTGAAGTCGGCCGTCCAGTTCGTCTCCCAGGTCCGGTTGTCATAGGAAAAGGCCTGGGACCAGCGGGCGTGGTCGGGGTCCAGGTTCTCCCAGGTGTAGCGCACCTTGATGGCCTTGTCGCCGTCCAGGTCCTCGGTATAGAACTCGCCGCGCTTGCCGCCGGCAAAGCCGCCGACGACGGGGTTGGGATCGAACTTGCCCGAAGGCGTGGCGACCCAGAAGATGGACCATTGGCGCTTTTGCGTATCGAAGCTGCGCAGCGTCAGGCCGCGGCGGCCCAGCGTCGGCATGTAGAGCTCATCGACGTTGGCGATGCCGTCCAGGTAATGCGTCATGCACAGTCTGGCCGGGAAGGCCTCCCAGTCCTGGCTGCCGACGTTGCGCGCCTTGAGCCGGCGCTGCACGGTGGACCAGGCCCCGGGGAGGAAGTCGAAGTCGTGGGCGTCGCCCTGGCGGGCCGTCGTATAGCCGGGTGGCGCGGCGGCATCGGCCGCGAGCGAGGGCAGGGCGGCCGCCCAGGCGAGCAGGGCAAGGGCCGTGTTTCGGACGGATGATGGGGTCATGGGAGCTGGTCCTTGGAGTGAACAGCGCCGACTCTAGGAAGCCCCCCGCGTCGCTCAAAACGATGAATGCTGAACCTCACTTGAAGCTGCGCTTCAGATGACTTCGTCTACCTTGCCGCTGGAGTCCCTGCGCGTGCTCGCGGCCTGCGTGCGGCACGGCAATTTCTCGCGCGCCGCCGACGAACTCGCGATCACGCCGACGGCGGTCAGCCAGCGCATGCGCTCGCTGGAGGATCAGCTGGGCGTCAAGCTGTTCGGCCGCCATGGCCCCAGGCTCATCGTGACGGAGCGCGCCGTGGCACTGGCGGCGGGCGTCGAGCAGGCGCTGGCGCTGATGCGCACGGCCGTCGACGACTGCCGGCGTGCCCGGCCGCCATTGCGGCTGACCTGCGCGCCCACCTTTGCCGCCTGCTGGCTGGTGCAGCGGCTGGCGACCTACCAGGCCCTGCCCGGCGCGGACGCGATTGCGCTGGATGCCGGCCAGGGCCTGTCGCCGGCGGGCAGCTTCGACGTCGCCATCCGCAGCGGCAGCGGCCCCTGGCCCGGCTATCGGGCGACGCGGCTGTTGGCCGAGCAGGGCACGCCCATGCTCAGCCCGCGCCTGCTGGCGGATGGGGCGGGCTGCAGCGTCGACACGCTGCTTGCGCTGCCCTGGATCCCTGATCCGCGCTGGCCGGCCTGGCTGCAGGCGGCGGGCCGGCCGAGCGCCAAGCCGAGCTTTGTCGCGACGCGTTTCCCGAATTACGAGCTGGAGGCGCGTGCCGCCGTGCAGGGCCTGGGGGTGGCCCTGCTGTCACCGCTGCTGTTCGGCGAGCTGTGCGAACGCGGTGAACTGCTGGCGCCTTTCGGCACCGTCGTCGAAGGCCCCGACAGCTACTGGCTGCTGGCGCCGGCCGACGCGCCGGTCTCGCATTTCGAGCGGTGGCTGCGCGCGCAGTTCGAGGCCTAGGCCGCGTTCGTCAGCACCTCGATGCGGTGGCCATCGAGATCATGGAACATCGCGCCGAAATAGGTCTCGCTGATGTCGGGCCGCGTGCGCGGCGTGAAGATGTCGCGCGCCTCGGCGGCCAGCGCCGCCTCATGGGTCGCGGCCACGGCACCACGGCCCGGCGCACCCAGCGCGATATGGGCGCCACGCGCCGTGACGGCCTCGTCTTCCGGCACCGGATAGAGGAAGAAGCACCAGCGCTCCGGCGTGCCGAAGGCGGCTTCGCTGCCGGTGTCACGCAGCAGGCCCATGCCCAGCGGTGCGAGCACGCGGCTGTAGAAGGCCACTGAATCGGCATAGCGGCGGGTGCCCAGGGACACATGGTCGATCATCGGGAAGAACTCCTGTTGGGAAGCCGCCCATGCTAGGAAGAGGTGCGCGACGAAATCCGGCAAGATGCGGCGCCCCCTTGCCGTTTGGCCGCAATTTCCGACGATGACCGAGCTGGACCGCTTTGACCGCCAGTTGCTGACCCTGGTGCAGCAGGACGCCGCGCTGACCGCCGAGCAACTGGCCGAACACGTCAGCCTGTCGGCCTCGGCCATCCAGCGCCGGCTGAAGCGCCTGCGCGAGCAGGGCGTCATCGTCAGGCAGATCGCCGTGCTGGACGCGGCGCAGGTCGGACGGCCGACGACCTTCATCGCCGGCCTGCAGGTCGAGAGCGAGCGGCCCGAGCTGATGGCCGGGCTGCGCGCCTGGCTGGATGGCGAGCCCGCCGTGCAGCAGGCCTTCTACGTGACCGGCGAGGCCGACTTCGTCCTCGTCGTCACGGCGACCGACGCGACCGCCTACGAGGCGCTGATGCTGCGGCTGCTGGCCGACAACCCGAATGTGCGCCGCTTCACGACCCAGGTCGCGATGGGCGTGCTCAAGCGTGGCCTGACGCTGCCCATCCCCGCGGAAGAATGATTTGCGGGCCGTTCAAATACATGCCATGAGCTGACATGTATTGCGGCGCAGACTGCACGGACCTTGAACTCCGTGGACTCTGAGCCATGCCTCTCCCTCTCGAAACCACACCGCCCGCCGCGCCGGACTGTCAGGTCGTCGAACTGCGCCAGTACACCCTGCACCCGGGCCAACGCGACACGCTGATCGAGCTCTTCGAGCGTGAATTCGTCGAGCCGCAGGAAGCCGTGGGCATCCGCGTGATCGGCCAGTTCCGCGATCTCGACGGACCTGACCGCTTTGTCTGGCTGCGCGGCTTTGCCGACATGGCCGCGCGAGGCGACAGCCTGCCAGCCTTCTATGGCGGTCCGGCCTGGGCCCAGCACCGCAACACGGCCAACGCGACCATGATCGATTCCGACAACGTGTTGCTGCTGCGTCCGGCCTGGCAAGGCGCTGCGCTGCCTGAGCCGGCCCGGCCCCGTGCGGAACGCGGTGCGACGGCGCTGCCGCCCGGCCTTTTGCTGGCGACGGTCTTCCACCTGAAAGCGCCGGCTGGCGCCGAGTTGCTGGGCCTTGCCCGTGGCGCGCTCAGCGATGGGCTGCGCGCGGCCGGTGCCCGGCAGCTGGCCTGGTATGTCACCGAGGCCACGCCCAACAACTTCCCGCGCCTGCCGGTGCGCGTAGGCGAACACGTGCTGGTCTCTCTGGCCCTGTTCGATGACGCCAGGGCGGCCCTGTCGCGTGACTTCGCCACGTCGCTTCAACCCTGGCTGGCCGGGCCGACCCAGACCCTGCGCCTCGCCCCCACGGCCCGTTCCGCTCTTCACCTCTGAACACCATGAACACGACTTCGACACCGCAGGATTTCGACTTCTTCATCGGCCACTGGAAGGTCAGCCATCGCCGCCTCAAGGAACGCCTGCTCGGCTGCGACGAATGGGAGAGCTTCGAGGGCAGCTGCCGCACGTGGCCCGTGCTCGATGGCCGCGGCAACATCGACGACAACGTGCTGGAGCTGCCTGGCGGCMCTTACCGCGCTCTGACCATGCGCACCTTCGACCCGGCGAAGAAGCAATGGGCCATCTGGTGGGTGGACGGCCGCAACCCGCACAGTCTGGAACCTCCCGTCGTCGGTGGCTTTGACGACGGCGTCGGCGATTTCTACTGCGACGACGAGTTGCGTGGCCAGCCTATCCGCGTGCGCTACCGCTGGACGAACACCACCACCGGCAGCCCGCACTGGCAACAGGCCTTCTCGGCCGATGGTGGCCAGACCTGGGAGGTCAACTGGGACATGGACTTCGAGCGCCAGCCGGAGCCCACCTAACCCCGTTGTGCGCGGGCGGGCGGTGTCACCCATGCCAGCAGCGTGCGCACCAGCTGGCGCGGGTCGATGGGCTTGCTGACGTGGGCGTTCATGCCGGCGGCCAGACAGTCCTGCACGTCATGCTCCATCGCGCCGGCCGTCATCGCGATGATGGGCAGGCGGGCGTGCTGGGGCATGGCGCGGATCAGCCGCGTCGCCGTCACGCCGTCCATCTCGGGCATCTGCATGTCCATCAGCACGGCGTCGAAGCGCTCGAGCTTGAGCCGCTCGATGGCTTCCAGCCCGTTCTCGGCCACCTCGACTTCCAGCTTCACCAGCTCCAGGAAGGCGCAGGCCACCTGCTGGTTGACCGGGTTGTCCTCGACCAGCAGCACGCGCGCGCCGTGCAGCGGGTGCAGGGTTTCGGCCATGTCGGCCAGGCTGCCGCCTGCCGGGGCCGCGGCAGGCGCCTGCTCCTGGCGCTGCAACTGCATGAGGGCGTCGAACAGCCGCGACGGCGTGACGGGTTTGACGAGGACCTGGGTGTCGGCCCGGCCCTGCAGTTCCTCGGCGACGCGCTCGCTCGCGTGCAGGCTGCCCAAGGCGATGACGGCCGGTGGCGGTGCCCCGCGTTCGATCGCGATACGGCGGGCCGTGTCGACGAAGTCTGCGCCCGCCGTCTTCCAGTCCAGCAGCAGCAGCTCATAGGGATGCTGGGGATCGGCCTGGCGCAGGCGGTGCAGGGCCTCGTCGCCGAAGGAGGCCACCGCGACCTGGAAGCGCCAGCTCTGCAGCATCTGCTGCAGGATGAGGCGTTCGGTGGGCTGGGCGTCGATGACGAGGGTGCGCATGCCGCGGATGCGGTGCAGGTCGATGCGCCCGGTGCCCGGACCGGCTTTGCCGAAGTCGCAGGTGAAGGCGAAGGTGCTGCCCTGGTCCGGCAGGCTGCTGACCTCGAAGCTGCCGTCCATCAGCTCCACCAGCCGCTTGCAGATGGCCAGGCCCAGGCCGGTGCCGCCGTAGCGCCGTGCGATGGACGCGTCGGTCTGGCCGAAGACCTGGAAGAGGCGCCCGACCTGCTCGGGCGTCATGCCGATGCCGGTGTCGCGCACGCTGATGCGCAGCCGCATGCGGCCGTCGTGCTCGCCTATCAGGTCGGCCCGCACGACGATCTCGCCGCGCGGCGTGAACTTGATGGCGTTGCCGACGAGGTTGTTCAGCACCTGCGTCAGCCTCAGGCTGTCGCCCACCAGGCGATGGGGCAGGAGTTCGTCGAACTCGAACAGCAGGTCCAGCCCGGCCTCCTCCAGCCGCGCCGAGAACAGGTGGCCGACGTTCTCGATCAGCTCCTCGGGGCTGAACTCCTCGGCCTCCAGCGTGATCTTGTCGGCCTCGATCTTGGAGTAGTCGAGGATGTCGTTGAGCAGGGTCAGCAGGGCCTTGGACGAGGTCTGGACCTTGCCGAGATAGTCGCGCTGGCGCGCGTCCAGCCGGGTCTCCAGCACCAGGTTGGTCAGGCCGATGATGGCGTTCATCGGCGTGCGGATCTCGTGGCTCATGCTGGCCAGGAACAGGCTCTTGGCGGCGTTGGCGGCCTCGGCCTCGTCGCGTGCGATGGCCAGGGCCTCGCCCTGCTGGTGGCCGGCTTCGTAGGCCTTGAACAGGCGCGCATACAGCGTGCTGTTCTCCAGCAGCAGTTCCAGCAGCACGACCGAGCAGGCCAAGAGGCCAAAGATGCGGCCGGCATAGAAGCCCAGGTCGAAGCGCGCCGCGTTCAGCATGGCCGACAGCGCGATGTCGAACAGCCAGGTCAGGCAGACCACCATCAGCCACAGGTCCAGCACGGTGCGCGGCCGCTGGCGCCACAGGGCCAGCAGGGCGACGAGGCTGAAAGCCCAGACGCTGCCGACGGCGATCTGGAAGGAGAGCGAGTAGCGCCCGCCCACGAGCAGGTCGGGCAGCCAGGCGTGGCCCAGCGTCGTCAGCGCGATGCAGCCGGCGCCGGCCAGCAGCGTGAGCGCCGGCCAGGTCAGGGTCGGCATGGCGATGTGCGGCCGATTCTTCAACACGACATAGCCGAGCACGAAGAACGGGAAGCCGCCGTGCCACAGCATGTAGAGCCAGACCGTCGTCTGCGTCGTGGCGCCGAGCAGGCCGCTGGGGCTGAACAGGCCCGGGAAGCTCAGCGCATGCGCCGTCGCCATCGCGGCGGTGAACAGATAGCCGCAGCCCAGCACCATCAGGGCCTGGGAACGCAGGATGCGGTACTGGCCGAACAGCAGCACCGCGGTGATGAGGTCGGTCAGCACCAGGGCCGACTCGTAGATGGGGATGAAGGCCGGCACCGGTGCCAGCTTCAGCTTGGCGAAGGGCACCAGGGCCGCGAACACGGCGACCGACAGGCCGGCGACGATCAGCGCATGGCGGCGCTCGCGCGGGCCGGCCGGCTGGTCCAGCAAGAAGGCCGGGCCGTCCCGTGATGGCACGGCCTCGGAAGGGGCAGCGTTCTCCCGGGGCGGGCTGCTGGCTTGCAAATCGGCTCCCTGCGCGCCGGGCTGCGAGGCGCTCCCTAACAGGATAGTCGAACTGCTTTGCGCTCCGCCGATGCCTGCAAATCAGCGGTATGCAGTCGTTACGCCAGCGCGCGAGTCATTTGGCGGCATCGACGAGGGCGCCGATGATCTCCGGGTAGACCTGCGCGCCGCTCGTGCGGTTGAACAGGCCCATGCTGTGGTTCTCGGTGGCCGCGCCGGCGTCCCAGTAGACGGGCACGACGCCATGCGCCCAGGCGGAGCGGGCGATTGCCCTGTCCCAGGCGAGGCGGTAGGCCTCGGCACCGGGGTACTCGGTGCGGCGGATGGCGCCGAACTCGCCCAGGATGACCGGGATGCCCTTGTCCACGTAGGCGAGCTTCATCTTCTGGAACTGGGCGTCCGCGTAGGCCTCGTTGGCCCAGGTTTCGGTCGCCTTGGGGTCGGTCGCGCCGGCGCCCCATTGCCAGATCGTGCTCTTGTCGTTGAGCGTGAAGTTGTAGGGGTCGTAGTAATGCACTTCCATCATCAGCCGGTTGCTGGCGGTGTCGGTAGGCATGACGGCGAAGTTCACCGTGTGGTCGATATTGGTGTTGAAGCCCTGCACGACGAGGTGGCGCAGGGCGTTGTTGCCGCCGGTGGCGCGTACGGCATTGACGAACTGCTGGTTGAAGCCGTTCTGCACCGTGACGTACTCGGCCTTGGGTGTGCCGTAGTCGCCGTCCACCATGACCTCGTTGGTGCCGGCGAACAGCAGCGTGTCGTCGTAGCCCTTGAAGTTGTTGGCGATCTGGGTCCAGAACTTGGTGATGCGCGCATTGGCCTCGGCCTGACGCGCAAAGGTGGGCTGCATCCAGCCGCCGTCCCAGTGGATGTTGATGAGGGCGAACAGGCCGGCCGTCTTCGCGTAGTCGACCACCTGGGTCACGCGCGCCATCCAGGTCGCGCTGATGACGTCGCTGGCGTCGGCGTACTGCTTCCAGGACACGGGGATGCGCACGGTCTTGAAGCCGGCGGCCTTGACGGCGTTCATCAGTGTCTGCGTCGTCACCGGGTTGCCCCAGGCGGTCTCGCCGCCGATGGCTTCCAGCGAGTTGCCAAGGTTCCAGCCAGAGCCCATCAGCCTGGAGAGCTGCAGACTGGTCAGGTCGCGCATGCCGGTGGTGGGTGCTGATGCAGGTGCAGGTGCGGCGGCAACGGGGGCCGGTGCCGCAGCCTGCGCGCTGCCACCACCACCGCCGCCGCAGGCCGTCAGCGGCACCAGGGCAATCAGCGCCTCGCGCCGCCTCATGCGCCCACCTTCTTCAGGCTCAGAAGCACGACGTCGTGGCTGCGCAGTTTCAGGTTCACGCTGGCCGTGCCGGCTGCGCCGACCACCAGCTCACGCTGCACTTCGGGCTTGTCGGTCGTCAGCGCCTGCAGCTGGGCCAGTTGCTTCGCATCAAGGTTCTTGGGCGAGCCCATCTTCAGGTAGGCGGTGTGCGCGTCGTTGATCTCGTAGCCGGTGCGGCGCTGCGTCAGCGTGTAGCGGCCGGGCTGCAAATGACGCAACTCGACGGTGGCGGTGCCCGCCTCCCTGGCCGGCTGCGGCTTGCCGAAGAAGCTGCGGTTGCTGGCGGTCTGGTCGGGCTGGCGCCAGTCCCAGACGATGGCCTGCAAAAGGTCGCCGTCAACGCTTGCCCAAGCAGAAGCATCGCTTGTCGGCACCTCCTTGCCCTTCAGCGCGGCGAGGTACTTGTACGCAAACCACGCAGGCTTGCGGATGCCTTCGCGCGTCATCAGACCGAAGCCGCCGTGGAAAGGGGCGTCCGGCGGGCCGGGCTCTTCGAAGAGGTCGCTGTAGACCCAGTAGCTCATGTGCTGGGCCAGGCCTTGCGAAGCTTTCAACTTGGTGAGCACGTAGGGTGCGCTCATGTAGGAGTCGTGGACCAGGTCGCGCGGGTTGTAGCTGGTGCTCCACTCGGTGAAGAACAGCGGCAGGCCGGGCAGGTGCGAGGCCTCGATCTCCTTGCGCACGCGGCGCACGTCGCCCACGATGGCGTCGGGCGACCTGGACAGCTTGCGGTCTTCCTTGCCGAACTCGTCGAGGAAGCCCTCGTCCACGCCGTAAGTGTGGGTCGTGATGAAGTCCACCGGCGTGTTCGTCGCCTTGGCATGCGCCAGGAACTCCGGCACCCAGGCAGCACCGGCCGTCGACGGGCCGCCAACGCGCAGTTGCGCGTCGATCGCCTTCATCGTCCTGGCGGTGCGGGTGTAGAGGTCGAAGTAGGCTTGTCTGTCGGCCTTCTCCCAGAAGCCATCCAGATTGGGTTCGTTCCAGACCTCGAAATACCAGCTGCGCACCTCGACTGCGCCGTAGCGCTGCAGGATGTGGCGGGTGAAGGCCTCGATTAGTGCGACCCAGCCGGTAGCTTCGGGGTGGGAGGTGTTGCCTTCCCAGTAGAAGATCTTGTTGTCGGAGGTCTTCAGCGCCAGCGGCGTGAAGCCCAGCTCGACGAAGGGCTTGATGCGGCGGGCCAGCATCGCGTCGTAGAGCTTGTCGATGCCGGTGAAATCGAACACCAGCTGGCCGGCGGCATCCCGCGTGACCGTCTTGAAGACGTCGTGGAAGATGGCGTGGAAGCGCAGGTAGCGAAAGCCCAGTTCGTCCACGGCCGTCTTCAGTTGCGCGAGCGCATCCGGGCGGTAGGTGGTGCCGGGATAGTCGGCACCGACGCAGTGGTCGAAGAAGCGGTCCAGTGGCTGTTTGGCCTGGGCCACGTCGAGCACGATGCGGCGAGGTTGCTCGGCGGCCATGGCGGTGGGAACGAGCGGGAGGGAAGCTGCGGCGGCGAGCAGTTGGCGGCGGCGGGTGGAAGTCATGCAGGAAGTCCTCTGTAGACAAAGTTGCGGGCGCGCATCTCGCCTGGCCCGGCGCTGAACAGCGCAGGGCGCAGGCTGACGAAGCCGCCAAAGACGTTGTGATGCAGGCCGGAGACCTCCATCTGCCAGGAATGCTGTTTCCAGGTGGTGCCGCCGTCGTGCGAGTAGTGCCAGGTGACGACGTTCTCGCGGTTGACGAGGCGGATGTGCACACGGCGTGTGGCCATGTTTTCGCGCATCCAAGAGTGCTCCTGGCCGTAGCCATAGGTCAGCATCTGCGTCGTGCTGAAGCCGATGCCGACGTGGCCGCGTTCCTCGTAGAACAGCGCCAGGCCACCGTGGCTATTGGGGTCGTTTCCGCTGATCTCCAGCTCGACCGTGATCTCGTAGCTGCGGTCGCCCGTGGCGCAGGTCAGCGGTGACGAGTCGGGCAGCGACTTGCCCTTGCCGCGGATGATGAGCGCCTTGTCCTCGAAGCGCAGGCGCTTGGCCTCGTCCGGCCCGGGCGCGTGGAAAGCCCATTGCAGGCCGAGCTTGCCGCTGGAAAAGTCGTCGGACAGCGCAAAGCCGGCCTGGCTGGGCTTGCCACCGCGCGGCTTGGGCAGCGGGCGGTCCAGCGTGCCGCCCTTGGCGCGGAACCAGCCGTCCTTCGTCCACTCGATGGGCTCCAGCAGGGCCTGCCGGCCCAGCGTGCGAAAACCGTTCTCGTAGCCGTGATAGACCATCCACCAATCGCCCGCCGGCCCTTCGACGACGCTGGCATGGCCGCGCGACCACCAGGGCTCGCTGGCGCTTCGCGTGCGCACGATGGGATTGCTTGGCGCGTCCTCCCAAGGCCCGTGCACCGAGCGCGAGCGGGCGACGGTCACCATGTGGCTTGTCGGTGGCCCGGCGGTGCCGCCAACGGCGGAGATCAGGTAGAACCACTCGCCTCGCTTGAACAGCTTCGGGCCCTCGGGCGCGAACATCTCGACGACCCAGTCCTTGGGGTACTGCCAGGGCTTCCAAGCGTTGTTCTCCAACGCGCCGTCGGTGGCGAGGCCGTCGTCCTTCAGCCGCACGCGGCGGCCGCCGTTGACGAAGAGGTAGCGCCGGCCGTCTTCGCCGACGACATGGCCGGGGTCGATGCAGCCGGGGATCTTCAGGTCGATGGGCGCGCTCCACGGCCCGCGGATGTCGTCGGCGTGGATGACGTAGATGCCCGTGCCGGCGTCGTTCAGCACCGGGATGTAGAGATAGAAGCGGCCCGCGTGCTTGATCAGGTCCATCGCCCAGACCGTGCCGATGGGCTGTGTCAGCGCGGCGGTGACGGGCGTCCAGTTCACCAGGTCCTGCGAATGCCAGATGACGGCGCCCGGGTAGGACTGGAAGGACGAGAACGTCATGTAGTAGTCGGCACCGTCCTTCAGGATGGTGGGGTCGGCGTGGTCGCCCGCCACGATGGGGTTCAGATAGGTGCCGTTGCCCAGGTCGGCCTTGCGCTGGCCTTCGATGCCGGCCGCGGAGCGCGGCGCGGCCAGCGCGGGGCTCACTGCAGCGCCGGCGAGTGCGGCTTGCACCGCCATGCGGCGCGACATGCTCATACCGTGCCCCGCGTCGATTCGAGCTGCCCGCGGATCTGCAGCATCCGCGCCTCTGTCAGCGGAAAGCGCAGGATGGCGATCAGCGCCAGCACCAGGCCGATGACGGGAATGCCCGACAGCAGGATGCGGATCCAGAAGATGGCTTCCGGCGTCTGGATGCTCTGCTTGGCATCGAAGCCGGTGAACTGCAGGATCCAGCCCGAGGCGCCCACGCCCAGCGCGATGCCGACCTTGGTGATCCAGGACTGGCAGGCCGARAACGAGCCCTCGCGGCGCTGGCCGGTCTGGGACTCGTCGTAGTCCACCACGTCGCCGATGGTGGCCCCGTACAGCGTCCAGAAGCCCGCGCCGGTAAAGGCGACAAAGCCGCAGGCGAACAGTTGCAGATACGGCCGCGTGGGGTCGTACAGCCACCAGTCGCCGACGAAGGCGCAGATCGCCAGTGCCAGCACTGAGGCCAGGCCCGCGCGCTTGCCGTGCTGGCGCGCGATCCACGTGAAGAACGGAATGCCCGCGAAACCGAAGGCCATGCCGGCCAGGCCCATGGCGGTGTTCCACTTCGCCCCCTGCACGACATCGCCCTGGCAGACGTAGTAGATCGTCGCGTAGTAGCCCAGCGCGCCCACCATCGCCGTGCCGATGCCGTAGGCCAGGGCCATCAGCAGCACATGCCGGAAGGGCTTGCAGCGCAGCGTGCGCCACAGCGTGTCGGCAAACGGAATGTGCGTCTGCGTGCGCGACACCAGCTTCTCGTAGTAGCGCTCGCGCACCAGCAGGAAGATGGCGATGGACACCGCCACCATGATGGCGCCCAGGATGGCGCAATAGGTCTGCGCGCCGCGCAGGATGTCGGGCTTGCCGTCGGCACCGTTGAAGATCGACAGCGTCGTGAACTGCGCCGCGAAGAACATCGACAGCTCCGGCAGCTTCTGGATGGCGTTGCGGATGGCCATCACGGTGGTGCGCTCGTGATAGTCCGGCGTCATCTCCGAGCCCAGGCTCACCCAGGRCATGTTGAAGCAGCTCATGATGGGTACGTAGATCACCATGCTGACCAGCATGAAGATGAAGTACTGCGTGTCCGTCCAGCCCCGGCCCACTGCGAACATCAGCGGCAGGCCGATGCCGGCGAGCACACCGCCAACGAGGATGAAAGGCCGCCGGCGGCCGTAGCGCGTGCGCGTGTTGTCCGAGATCCAGCCGAAGACCGCGTCCGACCCCGCGTCGATGAAGATCTTGACCATCTGCACCGTGGAGATCAGGCCGGGTGCGACGCCGAGGAAGATGTTGAAGACCTGGAAGGCCAGCGACGGGTAGAGCCAGTGGCCCCACATGTCGAGGAAGGCGCCGAGGCCAAAGCCGACCTTCTGGCGCATGGGCAGGCGGTCGGCCGCGGGCGGCACGACCTGTGCCAGATGGAGGGTGCTGGCGTTCACAGGATCTTTCTGGTCTTGATGACGTCGGAGTAATAACGAGCGGACAACTTGGGCGTGCGCACCTGCGTCTTGAAGTCGCAGTGGACGATGCCGAAGCGGCGCTGGTAGCCGTCTTCCCATTCGTAGTTGTCGATGAAGGACCACAGGAAGTAGCCCTTCAGCGGCACGCCGGCGGCGATGGCGCGGTGGGCCTCGCGCAGGTGGCTGCGCAGGTAGTCGCGGCGGTGCAGGTCCAGCACCTCGCCGTTGACGACGGGCTCGTCGTCGTAGCCGCAGCCGTTCTCGGTGATGTAGAGCGCGTGGTGGCCGTAGAGCTCGTGGCAGAAGCGCGTGCCCCAGTAGATGGACTGCGGCACCAGGCGCAGCCAGGGGCTGTCGGCGTGCGGGTAGTTGACCGGGTGGGGCAGGGCCTCGTAGGCGGCGCCGTTCCTGCCGGCGCGCACGAAGGTGCCGGAGTAGATGTTCAGCCCGAGGAAGTCGGTCGGCAGGCTGATGAGGTCGAAGTCGCCGGGCTGGACGTCGGGCGCGTCGGCGCCGACGCGCGCCAAAAAGTTCGGCGTGTACTTGCCGGCATGGATGGCGCCCAGCACCTGGGCGTTGCGGTCGACGAACCAGGCCTTGGCGGCGGCGATGTCGGCCGGTGTTTCCGTGACGGGCACCGACACGCTGCAGTTGTCGGTCAGCCCCACCACCGCGCCCGCGCCGCCGAACTTGCGCACCGCGCGCACGCCGTGGCCGTGGCAGAGCAGTGCGTGGTGGTAGGTCTGGTTGACGACCTTGGCACTTTCCTTGCGGCCTGGCGCCTTGCCGCCCGTGCCGTAGCCCAGCAGCGTGAAGCAGACGATCTCGTTGAGCGTGATCCAGTGCTTCACGTCCTTGGCGAAGGCCTTGACGACGGTGTCGGCATATTGGGCGAAGGCATCGACCGTGACGCGCGAGGTCCAGCCGCCGCGGTCTTCCAATGCCTGCGGCAGGTCCCAGTGGAACAGCGTCACCCAGGGCTCGATGCCGTGCTTCTTCATGCTGGCGAAGAGGCGGTGGTAGAAGTCCAGCCCCTTCTGATTGACCGCGCCGTCGCCGTTCGGGTAGATGCGCGGCCAGGCGATCGACAAGCGGTAGGTCTTGTAGCCGAGCGAGGCCATCAAGGCGAAGTCCGCGTCGAAGCGGTGGTAGTGGTCGCAGGCCACGTCCGGCGTGTCGCCGTTGTGGACCTTGCCGGGCATGCGGCTGAAGCGGTCCCAGACGGATTCGCCCTTGCCGTCCTCGAAGGCCGCGCCCTCAAGCTGCGCGGAGGCCGCGGCGACGCCGAAGACGAAGTCGGCGGGGAAGGGGCTGTCATATGTCAGCGCTGTCATCGCGGCTGCGGCACCGCGCTGCGGCGTGGCGGCCAGCGAAGCAGTGGTCAATGCCGGCAGTGCGGCGGCGGCGAAGAGTTGACGGCGGCGCAGGGGGCGAAAGGATGTCATCTGCAAGGTCCTCGGTAGGCTGCATGGCGGACGGAAGCCCGCTGCGGCGCGAGGGAATATAGATGGCTTGCTTGCTCTGTTGCGGGCCGAGCGCCGGGCCGCTCCCAAGCCGGCCCGCGGATGGCGATGTGCTCGCGGCTCGACGCCGCGAGCATCGCCGTCCCCCCGGGGGCTGAGGCCGGACACATCGCGCCCAGTGGGCGGGATGTGCCTGCCGAAGGGCTGCGGCGCAAGTCGCAGCGCGGTCTGCAAGACCGGCCAGGCACGCCGGCGTTCAGCGCGGCGGGGATGGACGAGGGGCTCACAGGATTCGCCGTTCACGGATGACGTCGGCGTAATAGAGGGCAGACAGCTTGGGCGTGCGCACCTGCGTCTCGTAGTCGCAGTGCACGATGCCGAAGCGGCGCTGGTAGCCGTCTTCCCACTCGTAGTTGTCGATGAAGCTCCACAGGAAGTAGCCGTGCAGCGGCACGCCGTCGCCAATGGCGCGGTGGGCTTCGCGCAGGTGGTTGCGCAGGAAGTCGCGGCGGTGCAGGTCCAGCACCTCGCCGTTCACGACCGGCTCGTCGTTGTAGCCGCAGCCGTTCTCGGTGATGTAGAGGGACTTGTGGCCATAGCACTCGTGGGCCAGGCGCGTGGCCCAGTAGATGGACTGGGGCACGAGGCGCAGCCAGGGGCTGTCGGCGCGCGGGTAGTTGACGGGGTTGGGCAGGGCCTCGAAAGCTGCGCCGTTCCTGCCGGCGCGCACATAGGTGCCGGTGTAGATGTTCAGGCCCAGGTGGTCGGTGGGCAGGCTGATGAGGTCGAAGTCACCGGGGCGCACATCCGGCGCATCGGGACCGACGCGTTCGAGATAGTCGGCCGGGTAGTGGCCGGCATGCATGGCGCCCAGCACATGGGCGTTCTTCTCCAGGAACCAGGCCTTGGCGGCGGCGATGTCGGCGGGCGTCTCGGTGACGGGAATGCAGACGTCGAGGTTGTCGGTCAAGCCGACCTGCGCACCGGCACCGCCGAATTCGCGCACCGCGCGCACGCCGTGGCCGTGGCAGAGCAGGGCGTGATGGAAGGTCTGGTTGACGACGGCCGCGCTCTCCTGGCGACCCGGGGCCTTGGTACCCCAGCGATAGGCCAGTTCGGTGAAGCAACGGATCTCGTTCATCGTGATCCAGTGCTTCACTTCACCGGCAAAGGCCTTGACGACGGTATCGGCATAGCGGCCGAAGGCGTCCACCGTCACGCGCGAGGTCCAGCCACCGCGGTCTTCCAATGCCTGCGGCAGGTCCCAGTGGAACAGCGTCACCCACGGCTCGATGCCGTGCTTCTTCATGCTGGCAAACAGGCGGTGATAGAAGTCCAGCCCGGCTTGATTGAGCTCGCCGTCGCCGTTCGGGTAGATGCGCGGCCAGGCCAGGGACAGGCGGTAGTACTTCAGCCCCAGCGAGGCCATCAGTGCGAAGTCCTCGTCGAAGCGGTTGTAGTGGTCGCAGGCGACGTCGAGGGTGTCGCCGTCATGCACCTTGCCGGGTTCGCGGCTGAAGCGGTCCCAGATGGATTCGCCCTTGCCGTCGGTGAAGGCGGCGCCCTCGATCTGCGGGGCCGCGGCGGCAACGCCGAAGAGGAAGTCGGCGGGGAAGGGGCTGGAGTAGGTCAGGGAGAAAGTCATGAGAAGGCTGTTGCCGTCAGGGCGCCAGCATGGGAGTCAAAGTGGTGTCCAGGCTGCGGGCCCAGATTTCGTAGCCTTGGGGACTGAGATGCAGCCAGTCCGGCAGGATGTCCTTGGACAGCGTGCCGTCCGGGTTGGTGAGCTGCTTCCCGATGTCGAGGAAGACGACCTGGCGGCCGTCGGCAAGCGTGGGCAGCATCGCGTTGATCCTGGCGTTATGCCGGCGCATCAGGTCGTCGGGCTTTTCGCCGCGCGGGAAGAGGGCCAGCAGCAGCACCCTGGCCTGCGGCTGGCGCTTGCGGATCTCGTCGAGGTTGCGCTTGATGCCGGCGACGGTGAACGCCGGGTCTTCGAGCCGGTCGCCGGTGTTGTTGGTGCCGATCATCATGACGACGGCCTTGGGCGCCATGCCGTCCAGCTCGCCATGCTGGAGACGCCACAGCAGGTTCTCGGTGCGGTCGCCACCGAAGCCCAGGGCCACGGCGTTGTACCTGGCGAAGTGCGCGGCCCAGGCGGCCTTGCCTTCGTTCTCCCAGCCCTGGGTGATGGAGTCGCCCAGGAAGACGAGGTCCACCCGCCGGCCGGCCTCGCGGTGGGCCTTGATCTCGGCCAGCTTGGCTTCGTGGCGCGGCAGCCACCAGTCCACCGCCCAGGATTCCTGCAGGCGTTCGGGCGTCACCGATTGCGTGCGGTAGTCGGGGCAGGCGGTCGTCGCCTTGCCCGTCTTGTGGATGCGCAGTTTGCTGATCTGCACTTCACCACTGCCAGTGCCTTCCAGCGTGAAGGGCACGTTGACGGCGGAGAAGTCATCGCCCTCGCGCGCGAAGCATTTCAGCGCGAAGGACAGGTGTTGCCTGCCTTTGCCGATCAGCTCACGGCCGGCGAACAGGAAGGGGATCTTGCGCTCGCAGTCCTTGCCGCAGCCGAGCTTGAACTTCATGCCGCCATGGGCGAGGTCGATGACGCTGAGGTCGAACTCGACGGTGCCGGCGGCCAGGTAGGGGTTGAGGTTCAGCGGTGCGCGGTCCTGCCAGCGCAACTGCGCGATCCAGGAGTTGCTGAACTGCAGCGTCAGCGCGCCATCGTCACCGCGGCGGGCCGCCACATGGCTGTCGGGCACGCGCGGGTTGGCGGGCTTGGGCACGGTGACACGGTCGGTGTCGAGCTTGGCCTCGCCTTCGAAATCGGTGACGGCGACGGACCAGCCCTTGGCGGGGCGGCCGGTGTCGAGGTCGAGTGACTGCGCTGTCAATGGCAGCAGGGCAGTGAGTGCGAGCAGCAGAAGACGGTTCATGTCAGAGGAAGTCCTGGGCGTTCAGCTTGCGCGTCTGGCCGGGCTTGAGTTGAAGGTCGACGACGCGTTCGCCCACGCGAACGCGGCCACCGCCAGCGCCGGCCACCGAGCGCACGGAGGCGCTCGTGACGCGGCCGCGGGCCCAGGCGATGTCGACCTCGAAGCCGCCGCGTGCGCGCAAGCCCTTGACCGAGCCCTCGGGCCAGGCGGCAGGCAAAGCGGGCAGCAGGTCGATCACGCCGTCCTGCGATTGCACCAGCATCTCGGCCATGGCCGCGGTCGCGCCGAAATTGCCATCGATCTGGAAGGGCGGGTGGGTGTCGAAGAGGTTGGGGTAGGTGCCGCCCTGATGAACCTCGGCACCGGCCCGGGCGGCCTTGGCGCCGGGCTGGGCCAGCAGGCCGCGCAACAGGCTGTGGGCATGGTCGCCATCGCGCAGCCGCGCCCAATAGGCCATCTTCCAGGCCATGGACCAGCCGGTGCTGACGTCGCCGCGCGCTGCCAAGGTCTTGCGAGCCGCTGCGGCGAGCTCGGGCGTGCGGGCCGGCGAGATCTGCCGGCCGGGGAAGAGGGCAAACAGATGGGAGACGTGGCGGTGGGTGTCCTTGGGCGTGTCCAGCAGCGGGTCCTTCAGCTCGTCCTGCCACTCCAGCAACTGGCCCCAGCTGCCGACGCGTGGGCCGGCGAGGCGGTCGCGCGTGTCAGCTGCATGCTGGCTGGCGGTGTTGTCGCCGAGCACTTTCGCTGCTGCGGCGATGTTGTCGAACAGGTCCCACAGGATTTGCTGGTCGTAGGCCACGCCGTCCTGGATGGGGCCGTGTTCGGGCGACCAGCCATTGGGCGCGACGAGCTTGCCGTCGGCCGTTTCCCTGAGCCGGTCTTCCCAGAACTCACCGACCTCCTTCAGCACCGGCCAGGCGATGTCGCGCAGGAAGGCCTTGTCCTGCGTGAAGGCGTAGTGTTCCCAGAAGTGGCGGGCATACCAGGCGTTGCCCGTCATGTTCCAGAGGTAGCCCTGGGCACCGAAGGGGTTGGTCTCGGTGCGCAGCGTCCAGCCACGCACGGGCTTGCCGGCGGCGGTGAGAAATGTCTCGATGGGCGGCTGCACCGATTTGTCCCACGGTGGCGTCTCGGCCGGCAGGGCATTGGCGTCTTTGAGCGCGAGTGCTGCACGATCGGCGACGGGTCGGCGCCACTCGGGAATGAGTCGCTGCACGAAGCGGTGCAGCGGCCGCGCGGCCTCGGCCAGGTTGGTCGGCTCGGCCGGCCAGTAGTTCATCTGCAGGTTGATGTTGGAGTGGTAGTCCGCATTCCACGGCGGCGTCAGGCTGTCGTTCCACAGGCCCTGCAGATTGGCGGGCAACGAGTCACGCGAGCTGGAGACCAGCAGATAGCGGCCGAACTGGAAATAGAGCGCCTCCAGCTCGGGGTCGCCGCCGTCCTGGGTGTAGGCGGCCAGGCGGGCGTCGGTCGTCAGCGCGCGGCGCTCGGATGGGCTGGTGCCGAGGTCGAGCCGCACGCGACCGAGCAGCGCGGCCACGTCGCGCTCGTGTTCGGCGCGCAGCCGCGGCCAGGGCTTGGCGGCGGCGACCTGGGCCTGCACGCGCGGCAGCGGCGGCTGGCCGTCCGCAAAGCTGGTGCCGGCGGCCAGGATCAGCGTCAATGAGTTGCAGCCGCGCAGGACCAGCGTGTTGCCATCGACGGTCACGCTGCCGCCTTCGTTGAGCACGCGCAACTGGCTCGCATAGGCCAGGCCATTGGGCAGGCTGCCGATGGCGGTCAGCGTCTGGTTCGCGGCACTCAGCGCGGCGCCGTGGCGGTCGGTCAGCGCGATGCGGCCGTAGTAGCGGCCGGGCTGGTCGGCCGTCAGCCGCCAGGCAATGACCTGGGCCGGGTGGCTGGCGATGGCTTCGCGGGTGAAGCGGACCCCATCCCGGGTGTAGCTGAGGCGGTTCACTGCCCGCGCGAGATCCAGCTCGCGGCGATAGCCGCTCACCGGCCCGTCCTCGAGTTCCAGCACGACATCGCCGAACGGCTGGTAGGCACCCATGGCCTTGGCGTCCCCGGTCCACAGCGTGATGTCGTTGAACTGCAGCCGGTCGCGGGCGACCTGGCCGAACAGCATGGCGCCCAGGCGGCCGTTGCCGATGGGCAAGGCCTGCTGCTCCCAGCCCTTGGCCGTGTCCGGCGCGGGCTGGGCATAGCGCAGCACCGGCTCGGCAGCAGCCAAGGGCGGGGCCAGCGCGAGGCCGCAGGCCAGCAGCAGCGGACGAAGCAGGATCACCTGGCGCGGCCCATCTTGACCTTGAGCATGACGGGCTCGGCGGGCAGGTTCAGGCCGTAGTCGACCTGGTCACCATTCCAGACCCGCTCCATGACCCAGCGCCCCTTGTCGTCGAAGCGGCCCTGCTCGGTGCGCAGCATCATGCCGCTGGTGCCGGCGGCGGGCTCCATGCGCACGCGCACGCGCTGGCCGATGATGAGGAACTCGTCGGGCGCGACCTGAGCGATGGCGGCGCCGCCGTTGGGCTCTTCGGTGCCGGCTGCCGGCTTGGCGAACTCGCCGCCCCAGCTGGCTTCGCCGAAGCGGCCCAGGCGGTAGCTAAGCTTGGCCGTCCAGCCGGGGAAGTCCAGTTGCTGCGGCTTGCGGTCGTCGGCTTCACCGATGCCTTGCGTCTTGCCGTCGAAGGCCCATTGCGCCCACTGGCGCTGGATGGGCGCGAACATGCGGTAGACGCGCTCGAAGGGCTCGACGAGAGTCTTGTCGGTCGCGGTCGTGCCCAGCGGGTAGTTGGTGTAGTTGAAGTAGTCGATGCCGAACGGCGACACGCCGATGGCGCCGCGGCCCAGCATCGCGTAGAGGAAGCGGCCGTAGCCTGGCTTGGTGCCGATCTCGGGCACCCACAGTGCGTTGTCGATGCGGCCGAACAACCGCAGGTTGGCGTTCACCTGATCGGATTCGACGCTGTAGATGTCGGGGCTGACGATGTCGAGCGCAGGTGCCGCGGCCTTGTAGATGTCGATGACGTCCCAGGTCGGACCGCCGCTGGCGAAGTCCTTGTTCCAGGGCTTGGGCGGCTGCTCCAGCGGGTTGCGCAGCGCGTTGTTGACGTACATCGGCAGCTCGTAGACGGCCTTGCCGGCTGCGGCGATCTCGCCGATGTAGCGGGCGATCGCCCAGGCGTGGAAGTACTCGTCGGCGTAGTCGCCATAGACCTCGCGCCAGTTGCCTGCGGTTGTGGATGCCGCAGCGAGCTTGGGCTTCTGACGGGCCAGCACGGCGGCCGGCACCGGCTGCTCGAAGGCGGCCTGCGCGGCGGGCGCGAAATCACGCACCAGGCCATAGGTGCCGACCTCGTTCTCGACTTGCACCATCAGCACGGTGCGCTCGGCCGAATCGATCTTCTTCAGGTGGCCCATCAACGCGACGAATGCCTTCTTGTCGGCCTTCAGCGTCTCGGCGCCAAAAGGGCTGAGGCTGTAGTTGGGCTTGCCTTCGCGGTCCAGGTTGGCCGGGAAGCGCTTGGGGTCGAGCTTGACCCACTCGGGCGTGTACTGGGCGCTGGTGTTCTTCCAGGTGGCGAACCACAGGATCACCAGCTTCTTCTTCTGCTGGCGGGCTTCCTTGACGAGGGTGTCAACGAAGCTGAAATCGAACTTGCCCTCAATAGGCTCCACCTGCTCCCATGCCACCGGCATCAGCACGGTGTTGGCCTTGAGGTCGTTGGCCGCATCCCAGACGGGCTGGAGGGCGCCGGGGTAGTTGCTGGAGTTGTGGGCCTGGGCGCCGAGGATCAGGAAGGGCTTGCCGTCGACGAGCAGCGCATGGCGGCCGTCGCGGGTGACGAGGCGAGGTGCCTCGGCAGAGAACGCGGACGAGGCGGCCAGTGTGGCGGCGGACGCGAGCAGGGAGATCAGGAGTTTGCGCATCGGCGATCCGAAAAGAATCTGAAGGGGCTGAGGCAAAAAAAAGGCCGGCGGCGGTGTCAAACCACCGCCGGCAGGGCTAGCTGGCCCGGAGCTTAGTAGCTGTAGCGTGCCTGCACCGTGTAGCGCGGGCCGGTCGAGAACCAGGCGCGGCCCTTCATGCCGATGTGCTGCTGCATCAACTGCTTGTAGGTCGAGTCGGTCAGGTTCTGGCCTTCCAAGCCCACCGTGAACTGGTCGGTGATCTTGTAGAACACGCTGGCGTCGACCTGGCCGAAGCCGTCAGCCCAGGTCGGCAGGCCCCAGGCCACGTTGGTCTGGCCCTTGGTGGCGCTGGCCGGGTTGGTGTCCAGGCCATCGCCGCCCTGCGTCCCGTTCACGTTGACGTTCTGCAGGTATTTGGAGCGCCAGCTGTAGGCCACGCGCGCCGAGAACGGACCGCGGTCATACATGAAGGTCAGGTTGAAGGCGTTCTTCGACAGGTTCTGCAGTGGCAGGTTGCCGAAGGTGCGGCCGTCGACGTCGCAACCGTTCAGGTTCAGGTTGACGTTGGCCGCGCTGTTGCCACCCGAGCAGTAGGCCTGGTTGATCGGGGTCTTCGGCGTGGTCTTGCTGTCGACATAGGTGTAGTTGGCTTGCACGCCCAGGCCCGAGAAGGCTCCCGGCAGGAAGTCGAAGTAGGTCTGGTAGCTCAGCTCCACGCCGCTGGCGTGGCCGTCGGCGCCGTTGATGGGGCCGGTGACGGTGAAGTCATGCAGCTTGCCGGTGGTGTCCGGCAGTTGCTTGATGAACGTCTGGTTGAGGATGATGTCCCTGAGCTGCTTGTGGAAGATCGCGCCGGTCAGCGAGCTGGACTTGCTGATGTACCACTCGCCCGTCAGGTCGGCCTGGGTGGAGCGGATGGGCTTGAGCATCGGGTTGCCCGAGGCGTCACCCGTGAAGCTGACGCTGTCGACCGTGGTGACCGTGTTCGGGGCCGTGCCGGTGGTTGTCGACTTGAAGTCCTGCGAGAGCTTGGTGTAGGCCTGCAGCTGCGAGAAGTCCGGGCGCGAGATGCCTCGGCCAAGGGCGAAACGGTACTGCACGTTGTCGCCGGCCTTGAGGCGCAGGTTCAGCGTAGGCAGTACGTTCGTGTAGCTGTTCTTGTAGCTCTGCGCTTCGGAGTAGCTCGGCATGTTGGGCACGGCCACGCCGCCGGCGCCGACCGGGGCGGCCTTGCCGGTGAAGACGGTGTAGCCATTGGCGGTTGCCGCGGTGTGCACGACGCGCACGCCGACGTTGCCGTCGATGGGGTACTTCATGTCATCAAAGCCGAACCGCAGCTGGGCGTAGCCGGCCTGGCTGCGCTCGCTCTGGTCGTTGGTGCCGGCGGGGTCGGTGCCGAAGGTGGCCGGCGTCCAGGGGACGGACGACCAGCTCTGCGTGCAGGTGAAGCCGCCGGGGCCGTTCAGCGCCTCGCACTGCGCCAGGCCGTAGCCGTGCAGCGTCTGGTAGCTGCTCGGGTAGTTGCTGGCCATGGCCACGGTCGGCATGATCAGCGACGGGACCGAGGCCTTGCCGTTGAAGAAGTTGGTGAAGTTGTGGATCTGGGTGCCGGCCGCGTAGGCCGGGACGCTCAGGCGCGCCACGTCCTGGATGGCCCAGCCTTGTTGCCAGCTCTGCGTGATGGCGGCCCAGTTGTAGCCGGGCACCGAGTTCGTCGTCACCGCATCGCGATCGGTCAGGCGCAGGCCGAAGCGCAGGTCCTGCAGCACTGGATGGTCGAAGTTGTACTTGACGTCACCCTTCCATGCCTTCTCGGTGGCCTTGCTCTTGTCCATGTGCTCCATCGTGAACGCCCAGTAGTTCTTGGACGGGTCGAGCAGTGCAGCCTTGGAGGCGTCGTCGAAGATGAGGGTGGGGTAGGTACCGCGCAGGTCCAGCGTCTCCTTCAGCATCTGCACGCCAGTGGCGACGGTGGAATCGAAGCTGTCGGTCTTGGCCTTGATGAATTGCAGGTCGGACTTGATCGTCCAGCGATCGCTGGGCTTCCAGGTGACGTTCCAGCCCACGTCCTGCGTCGTCGAGTTGCGGTAGGACGTGCGGGTGTCGGTGCCGAAGTCGATAGGCGAGCCGTCGTTGTTGCTCAGCGTGCCGTAGAGCAGCGCGCCGTTGCTGTCGAACTGGCCGTCGGCAACCTGGATCTTGTACGGAGAAGACTGCGCGAAGATCGCGTTCTCAGCCCAGTCCATGCGGTACTTGGACTTGAAGTAGGTCAGCGACGATTCGACGGTGTCCTTCTTCCACTGCACGGCGGCGTAGTTGCCCTTGCGCTTGCGGTCGAACTCCAGCGTGCGCCACTGCGAGCCCTTGGGGATCCACAGCGTGGTGCCGGCGGCCTGGCCGGCGACGGCGTCGGTGCGCGGGTAATAGGGCTCGACCTGGAAGGCGTCCGTGCGCGTGCTGCTCTCGGATGAGGCCAGGCTCGCGAGCAAGCCGACGCGGCCGATGGGCGTCTCCCAGCTGTTGGACAGCAGGCCCGAGAAGGATGGCGTCGGCTTGCCAGCCTTGAGCTTGGAATAGCTTTCCTGGAGCGACAACGAGGCCTTGAAGCCGGGGTAGTCGAACGGCAGGGCGGTGCGCAGGTTGACCAGGCCACCGATGGAGCCTTCGATCTGCTCTGCCGAGGGGTTCTTGTAGACGTCGACAGCTGCCATCAGTTCAGGCGGCACGTCTTCAAAGTTCAGCGCGCGGCCACCGTTGGCGGAGAAGGAGTCGCGACCGTTCAGCTCCGAGCGGACATAGGTCAGGCCGCGGATGGTGACGCCGGAGCCTTCCACCGAGTAGTGCTCGGGGTCGCCCTTGGCCATGGTGCGGTCGATGGTCACGCCGACGATGCGCTGCAGCACCTCGGTGACGGAGCGGTCGGGCAGGGCGCCCATGTCTTCGGAGACGATGGAATCGACGATTTCATCGGAGTCCTGCTTGATCTTCTGCGCGGACTGCAGCGCGGCTCTCTTGCCGGACACGACGACCGTCTCGACCTTCTGGACGGGTGCCGATGCGGCGGGGGCGGGCGGCGTCTGGGCCAGCGCCATGCCGCTGCAAAGCAGAGCGGCTTGGGCGGCGGCCAGGGATACGGCGGTTCGGCGGTACTGGTTTTTCACTGTGTCTCCTCTCGTTGTCGTGGGGCTCTGGGCCTGTGTCTTACAGCTGGTTCGGAAAAGGGAATCAACATCGCCCGGGTCGACGGGCGCATGCTGTTGGAGCGAGGGTGTTCGTCATTGGCAGCGTTGTCGGTCCGGGTGTGCTGGGTGGCGCGGGGTCAATCGGGCGTGGAGCGGTCAGCCGCAGAAGCGGTTGACGAGGTTCTCGAAGACTTCCTGGCGGCCGGAGACCGGCGCCACATCCGTGTTCGCAATGAGCACCTGCTCGGCCAGGTCGGCGAGCGTGCGGCGGCCTTGCAGGATGTCCTGGCCGGCGCTCGTGTCCCAGCCGGCGTAGCGGCTGTCGACGGCGGCCTTCAGGCGGCCGTCGTTGATCATCTTTTCGGCGATCAGCAGGGCCTGGGCGCAGACGTCCATGCCGCCGATGTGGCCGTGGAAGAGGTCGGCCGCGTCGATGGACTGGCGGCGCACCTTGGCGTCGAAATTCAGGCCACCCGAGCCCAGGCCGCCGGCCTGCAGCACGTGGTACAGCGCGATGGCCGTCTCGGGCACGTTGTTGGGGAACTGGTCGGTGTCCCAGCCCAGCTGCGGGTCGCCGCGGTTCATGTCCAGGCTGCCGAGGATGCCGAGAGCGCCGGCGGTGGCGATCTCATGCTCGAAGCTGTGGCCCGACAGCGTGGCGTGGTTGGCCTCGATGTTGACCTTGACCTCTTTCTCCAGGCCATAGCGCACCAGGAAGCCGTAGACGGTGGCGGTGTCGAAGTCGTACTGGTGCTTGGACGGCTCGCGCGGCTTGGGCTCGATGAGGATGGCGCCCTTGAAGCCGATCTTGTGCTTGTACTCAACCACCATGTTCAGGAAGCGGCCGAGCTGGTCCATCTCCTGGCCGAGGCGCGTGTTCAGCAGCGTCTCATAGCCCTCGCGGCCGCCCCACAGCACATAGTTCTCGCCGCCGAGCTTGAGGGTGGCGTCCATCGCGTCGCGCACCTGCAGGGCCGCCATCGCGAACAGGGCCGGGTCGGGGTTGCTGGCCGCGCCGGACATGAAGCGGCGGTGGCTGAACAGGTTGGCCGTGCCCCACAGCAGCTTCAGCCCAGTGGCCTGCTGCTTCTCGCCGAGCACGTCGACCATGCGCAGGAAGTTGTCGTGGCTCTCGCGCGGCGTGGCGCCTTCGGGGGCGACGTCGCGGTCGTGGAAGCAGTAGTAGGGAACACCGAGTTTGGCGAAGAACTCGAAGGCCGCGTCGGCCTTCAGCTTGGCCAGCTCCATCGGGCTGCCGCCTTGGAACCAGGGGCGCTCGAAGGTCGCGCCGCCAAAGGGATCGAGACCGGTCCAGACGAAGTTGTGCCAGTAGCAGGCGGCAAAGCGCAGCTGCTCTTCCATGCGCTTTCCCAGCACGATGCGGTCCTTGTCGTAGTGCTTGAAGGACAGGTCGCTCTGGCTGTCGGCGCCCTCGTAGCGGATGGGGGCGATGTCGTGGAAATAGCTCGTCATGGTCAGAAGTCAGGCACCGCGCAGGCGGCGGTAGAGGTCACGGAAGCGCGCCAGGCGAGGAGCCAGGCGGGCATGGCGTTGGGGGTCGGGAGAGAAGAGGGCCGCAACGGGCGGCCGGGTGCAGACGGCGTTGACGTCGCCGCCTGCCGAGAGCCAGCCCAGGCGCGCCGCGCCGAGGGCGCCGCCGGCTTCGCTGCCGGTATGCAGCACGATGTCGACCTGAAGGGCGTCGGCGATCAGCTGGGCCCAGAAGAAGCTGCGCGAGCCACCGCCAACGAGAGACAGCTGGTGCACCTCCGTGCCCGCCTCGCGCAGCGCGGCCAGTCCGTCGGCCAGGCCGAAGGCCACGCCTTCCAGCACGGCATAGCTGCAGTCGGCGCGCGTGGTCTGCGCCTTCAGGCCGTGGAAGACGCCAGAGGCAAACGGGTCGTTGTGAGGTGTGCGCTCGCCAGCCAGATAGGGCAGGAAGATGGGCGCATTGACTGCGCTGTCATTTTGCGAAAGTTCGGCCAGCAATGTGGCCTCGTCGGCGCCGACGAGTTGGCAGAACCAGCGCAGGCAGCTCGCCGCCGACAGCATCACGCTCATCTGGTGCCAGCGCTCGGGCAGGGCATGGCAGAAGGCGTGCACAGCTGACGCCGGGTTGGGGCGGTAGCGGTCGTTGACGACGAAGAGCACGCCCGAGGTGCCCAGCGAAATGAAGCCGTCGCCCGGCCGCGTGGCGCCAATGCCGATGGCGCTGGCGGCGTTGTCACCCGCACCCCCGGCGATGACGACCTCGGGGCCGAGGCCCCAGGCCTTGGCCAGTTCGGGCTTGAGCACGCCGCTCGCCTGATTGCTTTCGACGAGGCGCGGCATCTGCGCGCGCGTCAGGCCACAGGCGGCCAGCAGCTCGTCGGACCAGTCGCGCCGCGCCACGTCCAGCCACAGCGTGCCGGCCGCGTCGGACGGGTCGGACACCTTGTCGCCGCTGAGCTGCAGGCGCAGCCAATCCTTGGGCAGCAGCACGCTCTTCACGCGGGCGAACACCTCGGGCTCGTGCTTGCGCACCCACAGCAATTTGGGCGCCGTGAAGCCGGGCATGGCGAGGTTGCCGGCGATGTCGTGCAGGCGCGGCGCGGCGGCCGTCAGCTCCTCGCACTCGGCGTGGCTGCGGCCGTCGTTCCAGAGGATGGCGGGGCGCAGCACGGCGTCGGCCTCGTCGAGCAGGACTGCGCCATGCATCTGGCCGGAAAGGCCGATGCCGCGCACGGCGGCAAACTCGGCGGGATGTGCCGCGCGCAGCTTGGCGACTGCGGCCTCCGTCGCCTGCCACCAGGCGGTCGGGTCTTGTTCGGACCACAGCGGCTCGGGCGAAGACAAGGTCAGCGCGCTGCCCGCCGTGCCGACGATGTGGCCGCTGTCGTCAAGCAGCAGCAGCTTGACTTCGGAGGTGCCGAGATCGATGCCGAGGAACATCAGATGGCCTCCTCGGCGTCCGCCATCACCGCGCCGCTGTCGGACAGCGGCAGGGCGGGGCGGGTCAGGCGGTAGCGCGCCAGCGCCGCAGCACCGACGGCGACGGCATTGGCGCCGAACATCGACGTGCGCACCGTCGGCGGCGGCAGGCTGGCCGCCGCGGCGTAGTCCAGCAGCGTGTCCAGCGCCGGCTTCAGGAAGGGCTCGCCCAGCTCGACGACGCTGCCGCCCAGCACGATGCAGGCGGGGTCGTAGGCGGTGGCCAGGTTCTGCAGCAGCACGCCGAGATAGCGGCCGGCCGAGTGGACGGCCTTCATCGTCTCGGCGTCTGCGTCGACGAGATGGGCGCGCACCTCGGCCAGCGACCGCAGGGCCGCCTCGTCGCCACTGCCGTGCAGCATGGCGCGCGTCGCAATCAGTGCTTCGGCGCAACCACGGCGGCCGCAGGAACAGCGCGGGCCGTTGAGCTGCAGCACCATGTGGCCGACCTCGCCGGCGAAGCCGCGGTTGCCGGTCAGCAGGCGGTCGCCGACGATGACGCCGGCGCCCAGGCCCTGGTTGATGGAGACGTAGAGCAGCGGATCCGACGCGGGCGCGGGGTTGAACTCCATCTCGCCCAGGGCCGCCACATCGGCTTCGTTCTGTATGAAGAGGGGCACGCCGGCGAGCGAAGTGTCTTGCAGCTTTTCGCCGAGCAGGGCGCCGAAGGGGATGTCGCGCCAGCCGAGGTTGGGGGCGAAGTGCAGCACGCCGCGGGCCTCGTTGACGCCGCCCGGCAGGCCGACGCCGATGCCCAGGATCTGCTGGCTGGCATCGAGCTGCCTGCGCAGCTTGAGCAGGGCCGTGGCGAGGCTGGCGATGCAGGCCTTGGCCGTGCGGCTGGCACCGTAGTTGGCCACCGTCCAGGCCTGCACGTCGCCGGTCAGCGAGGTGGCGACGACGCGCACGGATTCGATGCCGACCTCGGCGCCGAGCAGCAGCAGGCGGGTCGGGTCGATGAAGAGGGGCGTGGGGCGGCGGCCCAGGTCGCCGGTGGCGACGACCTCGCGTTCGATGAACCAGCCCTCACTGATCAGCTCGCGCGCCAGCATGCTGACGGTGGACTTGGTCAGGCCGACGGCCCCGGCCAAGTCGGCGCGCGACAGCCCCGGGTGGGCACAGAGGTGCCTGACCAGCGCCATGCGATTGATGACCTTGAGCAGCTGTTGGCTGCCTGCGGCTTCGGCCTGCATTTGTCTCCTAGAGATACCCATGCTTTGACGGGCTTGAGGCCATATTAGTTCGGCCATCGAACGAAGTAAATACGGTGTTGACCCCTATCGCGATCGGTCCCACCTCGCCGAAGATCGCGCCGCCCACCGGTTGCGCGGTGAGGCTCCATAAAAACTGGCCCGAGACAGCCAATGCCTGATTCCCCCATCCGCAAGATCGTCATCGTCGGCGGCGGCACCGCCGGCTGGATGGCCGCCGCGCCGCTGGCCCAGCGCTTTGCGCAGGCCGGCCAGGGTGCGTGCGAGATAGCTCTGGTGGAGTCGCCCGACATCGGCACCATCGGCGTCGGTGAGGCCACGCTGCCGCCCATTCGCGCCTACAACCGCACGCTGGGCCTGGACGGTGCCGACTTCGTCAAGAAGACCCAGGGCAGCTTCAAGCTTGGCATCGAGTTCCGCGACTGGGGCCGCGTCGGCCACCGCTTCTTCCATGGCTTCGGCGACTTCGGCCCGGCCATCGAGAACCGCTCGGCCTGGCAGCACTGGCTGCGCCTGTCCCGCATCACCGACGGGCTGCCCGGCTACGAGGACTGGTCGACGTCCACCGTCATGGCGCGGCAAAACCGCTTCACGCCACCCGAAGGCGGCGCGGCGTCGGCGGCCAATGCCTATTCCTTCGCCTATCACTTCGACGCCGGTCTCTACGCCGCCTACCTGCGTGAGTACGCGATGGCGCGCGGCACCCAGCGCGTCGAAGGGCTGATCGTCGATGTGGAGCTGCGGCCGGAGGACGGCTTCGTCGCGGCCGTCAAGCTGGCCGACGGCCGCCGCATTGACGGCGACCTCTTCATCGACTGCTCGGGTTTCCGCGCCCTGCTCATCGGCGGCGCCATGCAGTCGCCCTTCGAGGACTGGAGCGCGCTTTTGCCCTGCAACAGCGCCCAGGCCGTGCCCAGCGAGCGCGTCGAGCCGCTGACGCCCTACACGACGTCGACGGCCAAGGCGGCTGGCTGGCAATGGCGTATCCCGCTGCAGCACCGCACCGGCAATGGCCATGTCTACTGCAGCCACTTCATCAGCGACGACGAAGCCGCCAGCACGCTGCTCGCCGGCCTGGACAGCAAGGCCCTGGACACGCCGCGCCAGTTGCGCTTCACGACCGGCCGGCGCAAAGAGGGCTGGGTGAAGAACGTCGTTGCCATCGGCCTGGCCTCGGGCTTCCTGGAGCCGCTGGAGTCCACCAGCATCCAGCTCATCATGGACGGCATCGGCCGCCTCATTCAGTTCTTCCCGGACAAGCATTTCAAGCCGCATCTGGCCGCCGAGTTCAATCGCCTGATGGCACGCCAGTACGAGTCCATCCGCGACTTCATCGCTCTGCACTACAAGCTGACGGAGCGCCGCGACTCGGAGCTGTGGCGCTACTGCGCCGCCATGCCCATCCCGGACTCGTTGGCCCACCAGATCGAGCTCTTCCGCAGCGCCGCCCGCGTCGCCATCTACGACCCCGACGGCTTCTCTGAGCCGTCCTGGGTGTCCCTCTTCCTCGGCCTGGGACTGCAGCCGGAAAGCTACGACCCCTTCGTCGACCACATCGAACCCCAGGCCCTGCTGCAGCACTTCGCGCGCCTGCGCCAGGCCATCGCCCAGACCGCGTCCGGCATGCCGGACCACGCTGACTACATCCGCCGCCACGTGCAGGCGCCTTCCCACCCCTGACCCCCAGCAAAGACCCCGACCACCATGAAGTTCACTGACGGACAGTGGATGCTTCAGCCAGGCGTCGCCGCGCACTACGCGGCCGAGGCCTACGCCATTGAAGTCCACGAAGACCGCCTCGTCGTGCTCGCCACGACGCGCCCCATCAAGCACCGTGGCGACACGCTGCAAGGCCCCACGCTGACCGTCACGCTGAGCTCGCCGCTCGAAGGCGTCATCCGCGTCAGCGTCGAGCACTTCGCGGCGTCCAGCACGCCGCGCCTGCACATCCCCATGGTCGGCGCCGGCAAACCGGCCGTGCAGATCGTCAACGGCGAGACCAAGGCCACGCTCACGTCCGGACCGATCTCGGTCGACGTCAAGAAGGGCGACGGCTGGGCGCTGACCTTCCGCGAAGGCGACCGCGTCCTCACCAAGAGCGACTGGCGTGGCCTGGGCTACATCCAGTACGCGGGCAAGGGCAATTACGTCCACGATCAGCTGTCGCTGGCGGTGGGCGAGA
>NZ_JBFUAB010000037.1:0-42905 GCF_056406535.1 Roseateles sp. P1_C1_2 | reverse complement strand
CTGCAATTCCTGTTCGTGCTGTCGGGGTGCGCGGCGCTGATCTACCAGTCCATCTGGACGCATTACCTCGGCCTGACGCTGGGCCATGCGGCCTATGCCCAGACCCTCGTGCTGATGATGTTCATGGGCGGCATGGCGCTGGGCGCCTGGGGCGTCAGCCGCATCACTGCGACGCTGCGCCGGCCCATCGCGCTCTATGCCGGCGCGGAAGCCCTGATCGGCGTTTTCGGCCTGGTCTTCCACACCATCTTCGTCGCCTACAGCGCCTACAGCCAGGACCGCGTGCTGCCCGCCCTGTCCAGCGCCGGCGCGGCCACGGCCTGGCAATGGCTGAGCGCGGCCGCGCTGATCGCGCCGCAGACGGTGCTGCTGGGGGCCACCTTCCCGCTGCTGGCCGTCGGTGTGCTGCGCCTGCCCGGCAGCCAGCAGGGGCAGACTCTGGGCGGCCTGTATTTCACCAACGGCATCGGTGCTGCCGCCGGTGCTCTCATCGCCACCTTCTGGCTGCTGCCCGCCGTCGGCATGCCGGGCGCGTTGCAGGCCGCGGCCTGGCTCAACCTCGCCGTGGCCGCAGCGAGCCTGGTCCTGAGCAAGGCCTGCCGCGAAGGCGGCGCCGTCATCGTGGCTGAAGCTGCTGACGACGCGAAACCGGCGGGCGCAGGCCGTCTGCTGCCCGCCCTGCTGGTCGCCACCTTCCTGTCCAGCGCCGCCTCCTTCGCCTACGAGCTGGGCTGGGTGCGCATGCTCAACCAGGCGCTGGGCAGCAGCCTGCACAGCTTCGAGCTGATGCTGGCCGCCTTCATTGCCGGCCTCGCGCTGGGCGGCCTGTGGGTCAGGCGCGTGGGCGACCGCATCGCCGACCTGGTGCGCTACGCCGGCTTCGTGCAGGTGGCGATGGGCCTGTGCGCGATCGCGTCCGTGGGCCTGCTGGGCAGCGCCTACAACTGGGTACCCTGGCTGCTGCAGGCACTGGCGCGCAGCGGTGCCGGCTACACCCTCTACAACGTGGCCACGGCCGGCATTGCCATCCTCATCATGGTGCCGGCGGCCTTCTTCGCCGGCATGACGCTGCCGCTGTTCACGGCCGCATTGCTGCGCCGCGGCGCCGGCGAGCGTGCCATCGGCCAGGTCTACGCGGCCAACACGCTGGGTGCCATCCTGGGCGTGCTGGTGGCGGCGCACTGGCTGATGCCGGCCCTGGGCGTCGGGTTGATGCTGCTGGTGGCCGCCAGCGCGGATTTCGTCATCGGCCTGTTCCTGCTGCGCGGGCTCAGCCCCGGCCGCTGGACCTTCGCCAACGTCGGCGCCGCGGCCCTCGGCGCCGTCGCGCTGGTCAGCATGCTGCTGTGGGGTCTGCCGGATCCCCTGCTGCAATCCGCCGGCGTCTTCCGCTACGGCAACACCGACACCCGCGGGCGCGAGCTGCTGTTCTACCGGGACGGCGCCACCGCCAGCATCTCGGTCGTGCGCAAGGACCAGCTCTCCATCATCTCGACGAACGGCAAGCCGGATGCGGGCTGGACCGACATCGGCCAGCCGCCCGCTGCCGACGAGATCACCATGCTGATGCTGGGCGCGCTGGCGCTGTCGGCCCATCCCCAGCCCCAGGACATCGCCGTCATCGGCTGGGGCTCCGGGCTCAGCACGCACACGCTGCTGGGCTCGGCTGCGCCGCGTCGCGTCGACAGCATCGAGATCGAACCTGCCATGTGGGAAGGCGCCAAGGCGCTGGGCACGCGCAATGTGCGCGCCTATGCCGATCCCCGCTCGCACGTCCACTTCGAGGATGCGCGGGAATTCTTCGCCCGTGGCCAGCAGCGCTATGACCTCGTCGTCTCCGAGCCCTCCAACCCCTGGGTCAGCGGCGTGGCCAGCCTGTTCACGCAGGAGTTCTACCGCCGCGTGAAGAGCAGCCTCAAACCCGATGGCATGCTGGTGCAGTGGGTCCACGGCTATGAGATTTCCGACGCCCTGCTGGCGGAGATGGTCGCCGCGCTGATCAGCGAATTCCCCGGCAGCGAGCTCTATTTCGTCGACTCCACCGACCTGCTCATCGTCGCCCCGCTGGGCAAGCTGGGGCCGCTCAGCGACCTGCCCTGGCGCTCCAAGATGCTGTCGGCGGAACTCAAGCGCGTGGGCCTGCGCTCGCCGGCGGACCTGCAGGCGCGCCGCGTGGGCGGGCCGGCCGTGCTGCGCAGCTATGTGCGCCTGCAGTCGGCGCGCGCTCATTCGGACTACTTCCCGACCATCTCGCTGAACGCGCCGCAGCAGCGTTTCCAGGGCGCCCAGGCCACCTTGCTGCTGCGCCTGGCCACCGCGGGCCTGCCGGTGCTGCAGGTGCTGGACTGCCACGCGGCGCTGCCCGCCGCGGCCCGCCTCGGCCCTGCCGTCAACCATCCCATCCTGGAGGCGCGCGAGCATGCCGTCGCCGCCTTGCAGCGCTTCGAGGGCAGCAACCCCGGCCCCGACCACAGCGGCGACGGGCTGACGCGCCTCGTCGACGCCTTGCAGGCCCAGCGCAAGGGCGCCACGCCCTTCGACGAGGACAGTCTGCTGATCTATGTCGCCAACCTGGCCTACGCGGTGCTCGGCCATGTCGATGGCGCCGACCAGCAGGCACTGTGGGATGTCGCAGCCTGGCGGCGCGCGCGACCCGAGCTGTCGCCGCGGATGGTCCAGCTGCTGGGCTTGTATGAGTCGGTGGCGCGCCAGGATTGGAAGCTCGTGCAGGACAGCGCCCGGCAGTTGCTGACCAAGCCGCCCGGCCCCATGCCAAGCGCCCTCAATGAACAGGTGCTGGTGCTGGGCATGCTCGCAGGCCTGGCCCAGGGCCAGGCCGATGCGGTGGGCAGCTGGGAAGCGCAGTGGGGCGCACAGATCCCGCCGTCCGCGCTCGCGGACGCGCGGCAATTCCTCAAGGCCTGGGAGAGTGGCGGCGAGCGCGCCTGTGCTGCCACTCCAGCGAGGACTCAGCCATGACGACGAGGTATTCGGGCCAATGCCTTTGCGGCCAGGTGCAGCTGGCGGCGCGCGGCGAACCGCTGCGCGTCGGCATCTGCCATTGCATGGACTGTCGCAAGGAAAGCGGCTCGGCCTTCACCTTCTACGCCGTGTGGCCGGCCGAGCGCTTCGAGCACAGCGGCGACACGGCCGAGTTCCACGGCCAGCGCTTCTGCCCCCACTGTGGGGCGCGGCTGTTCTCGCTGGACGCCCAGGAGGCCGAGATCAAGCTCGGCGCCCTGTCGCAGGCACCCACGGCGCTGACGCCGAGCTATGAACTCTGGGTCAAGCGCCGCGAGGCCTGGCTTCAGCCGGTGCCGGGTGCCGAGCAGTTCGACGAAAACCGGCGCTGAAGGCGGCGCTCAGCTGCCCTGGGTCCAGCCGCCACCCAGCGTCTTGATCAGCTGGGCCGTCGCCGCCCACTGCGCGCCGCGCAACTGCGCCAGGGCACGCTCGGTCGCCAGCGGCGTGCGCTCGGCTTCGGTCACGTCGAGGTAGCTGACGGCGCCCTTGTCGTAGCGGCTCCTGGCCACGGTCAGTGCCTGGCCGCTGGAGGCCAGCGTGCGGTTCTGGGCCTCCACCACCACCGCGCGGCCCTGCAGTTCGGCCAGTGCGTCGTCGACCTCGCGCAGGGCCTGCAGCATGCGGCCGCGGAAGCCCGCCAGCGACTCGTCGACCTGGGCCTTGGCGCCCGCCAGGTTGGCCTTGTTGCGGCCGCCCTCGAAGATCGGCAGCGAGATGCTGGGGCCGATGTTGTACAGCCGCGCCGGCGCAGAGATCAGGTCGCCCAGCTCCTTGCTCTGGTAGCCGAAGCTGCCGGTCAGGCGGATCGCGGGATAGAACGCGGCCTCGGCGATGCCGACCTGAGCCGTCGCGGCGTGCAACTGGGCCAGGCTCTGGGCCAGGTCCGGGCGGCGCTGCAGCAGCTCGGACGGCAGGCCGGCGCGGATCTGCGGTGGTGCAGCCATCGGTGAAGCCTGCAGCTTCAGCTCGGCGGCCGCCTGGCCGGTCAGCGCGGCGATCTGGTTCGCCACCAGGGCCTGGCGGCGCGGCAGGTCGGCCACGTCGGCGTCGGCTGAGGCCAGTTCGGCGCGCACGCGCTCCAGGTCCTGCGTCGTCGAGGAGCCTGCGTCGAAGCGAGTCTGCGCAACCTTGAAGGCATTGGCGCGGCTGTCGCGCAGGCGTTGCAGGGCCGTGGCTTCATCGGCCAGCGCGCGCCATTGCCAGTAGGCGGCTGCAACGTCGGCCGTCAGCGCTACGCGGGCGGCGGCGGCGTCGAGGGTGGAGGCATCCAGCTGCGCCTGGGAGGCTTCGGCCTGGCGCTTGACGCGGCCCCAAAGGTCGATCTCCCAACCGATGGAAGCCTGCACGCCGGTCTGCGTGCCGTCGAAGGTGATGGCCTGGCCGCCCAGCACCGGCGTCGTGACCGACTTGGCGGACGTGCGCAGGTTGGTGACGCTGCCGCCGACATCGACGCGGGGCAGCTCGTCCGCCTTCGTCGCGCCAAACACAGCGCGTGCACGCTCGACACGCGCCGCCGCGGCGGCCAGCGTCGGGCTGGCTTGCAGGGCTTGAGCTTCCAAAGCGTTGAGCTGGGCGTCGCCGAACATCAGCCACCAGTCGCGCTGCAGCTCGGCGCCGGCCACGGGGCTGGCGGCGCGGTAGGCGGCCGGTGCGTTGGCGGCGGGCGCCTGGTAGTTGGGACCGAGCGTCGTGCAGGCAGCGAGCGCTGCGGTGGCGACGAGGGTGAAAACAGTCTTGAGTTGGATCATGTCGATCTCCCGATTCAATGTGCGGCCTCGGCGGCGCCGGCGCCACCGAGCACCTTCTTGCTCATCCAGACGATGAGGACGCAGCTGATGAGGGCGATACCCAGGATCAGGAAGGCGTCGTTGTAGGCCATGACGAAGCTGTCGCGGCGCACCACGTTGTCCAGGGCCTTCATGGCCATGTCCTGCGCGGCGGCGGCGTCGAAACCCTTGCTGGCGAAGTTCTGGGCCAGCGTGTCCAGGCGCGCCTGGGTGGCCGGGTCGTAGAGGCTGACGGCCTCGCCGACGCGGGCGCTGTGCAGATGCTCGCGGTTGGTTAGCAGCGTGGCCAGCGTGGCGATGCCGACCGAGCCGCCGAGGTTGCGCATCATGTTGAACATGCCCGAGGCGCTCGGCAGCAGGTTCGGCGGC
Organism: Roseateles sp. P1_C1_2; assembly: GCF_056406535.1. Classification (NCBI taxonomy): domain Bacteria; kingdom Pseudomonadati; phylum Pseudomonadota; class Betaproteobacteria; order Burkholderiales; family Sphaerotilaceae; genus Roseateles; species Roseateles sp. P1_C1_2. Next base: position 37,725 of record NZ_JBFUAB010000037.1, on the reverse strand, counting down.
ACGCCGTTCACCGCGAAGTTGGTCAGCGTGATCATGATCAGCGGCTGGCCCAGGGCGCGGACGATCTGCGCGAACAGCAGCTCAGGCCCGGCCGTGTCAGCGCTCATGTGGGTGTTCATGAAGCACGACGTGGCGAACAGCGCCAGGCCCACGCTCATCATCACGCGGTTGTCCAGCTTGGTGGACAGCTTGGCCGCGAAGGGCATGATGAAGAGCTGGGGCAGGCCCATCCACATGATGACGATGCCGATCTGCATCGGCGTGTAGCTGGCGATCTGGCCCAGGTACAGCGGCAGGATGAAGGCCGAACCGTAAAGGCCCATGCCGGTGGCGAAGGCGATGACGCCGGCGATCAGGAAGCTGGGGCGGCCGAGGATGTGCAGGTCGATGAAGGTGTTCTTGCGCGTCAAGCCACGCCAGGCCCAGCCGTAGATGCCCCCCACCGCCAGCACGGCGGCCGTGATGATGAAGGGGCTCTGGAACCAGTCCTTGGCGTTGCCCTCTTCCAGCATCGCGGTCAGCGAGCCCAGGCCCACGGCCATGAAGACGACGCCCCACCAGTCCACTTCACGCAGCAGCTTGAGATTCATCGGCTCCTTGTCCAGGCCGATGCTGACGCCGAGCATCAGCAGAATGCCGGGGGCCCAGTTGATGTAGAAGATGCTGGGCCAGCCGTAGAGCTCGGTCAGATAGCCGCCGACCGTGGGGCCCAGCGTGGGCGCGAGCGTCGCCGTCATGCCGAACAGCGCCAGGCCGATGGGGCGCTTGTTCAGCGGCAGCTTGCGCGTGACCAGCGTCATCGCCATCGGGATCATGACGCCGCCCGTGAACCCCTGGGCCGCGCGGAAGGCGATCATGGACTCCAGGCTCCAGGCCATCCCGCACAGCGTGCTGAAGATCAGGAACAGCGCGACGTTGACGACGAGGTAGCGGCGCGTGGAGAACACCATCGACAGGAAGCCTGCCAACGGAATGACGACGATCTCGGCGACCAGGTAGGCGCTGGAGATCCAGGAGCCCTCCTCCTGCGTGGCCGACAGCGCGCCCAGGATGTCGCGCAGCGAGGAGTTGGTGATGGCGATGTCCAGCACCGCCATGAAGGCACCCAGCAGGCTGGCCAGCACGGCCAGCCAGGTGCGGCCGCTGACCTTCTGGTCCGGCGGCGGGGGGAGGTAGTTTTCGTTGCCCATGGCAGGCTTACTCGGAAATCTCGACTTCCACCTGCACGGACAGCCCCGGCACGATGCGCGACGCGGCATCGCCCAGGCCCTTCAGGCTCTCAGGCTCGAACACGACCTTGACCGGCACGCGCTGGACGATCTTGGTGAAGTTGCCGGTCGCGTTGTCCGGCGGCAGCAGTGCGAAGCTGGCACCCGAGGCGGGGGCGAAGCTGTCCACATGGGCCAGCAGGTCCTTGCCGGGAAAGGCGTCGACCTTGACATGCACCTTCTGGCCCGGCTTCATCTTGGCGAGCTGGGTCTCCTTGAAGTTGGCGACGATCCAGGTCTCGGGCTCGACGATGGCCGCGAGTTGCTGGCCGGGCTGCACACGCTGGCCGACCTCGACCGTGCGCTTGCCGATGCGGCCATCGCTGGAGGCCTTCAGTTCGACGTAGCCGAGCTGGTTCTGGGCGTCCTTGAGCTGGGCCTGCGTCGCGCTCTTCTGCGCGTTGGCGGACTGGCGCGCGCTTTCTGCGGCGACGACGGCTTCCTTGGCGGCCGAGGCGCCGGCCTTGCGGGCGGCCAGGTCGGCGCGGGCCACGTCACGGGCGGCGAGCGCCGCGTCCAGCTCCTGCTTGGAGGTGGCGCGCAACTCGGCGCCGAACAAGGCCTGGCTGCGCTTGGCGTCCAGCTCGGTGCGGGCCAGCACGGTCTCGGCCTGCGTGACCTGGGAGCCGGTCACGGCGGCCTGGGCCTTGGCCTGGGCGATCTGCGCCGCGCTGGTGGCGATGGCCGCGTCGGACTGGGCAATCTGAGCCTTCAGGCGCTCGATCTGCACGGCCGCGTCGGCCGGGTCCAGGCGCAGCAGCACGTCGCCGGCCTTGACGACGGCGTTGTCCTGCATGCGCATCTCGGTGACGACACCGGCGACGCGCGTCGCGACCGGGTGGATGCGGCCGGCGATGAAGGCGTTGTCCGTCTCCACCAGATGCTGGCTGCGCCACCACATGCGGCCACCCAGGCCGATGCCGCCGATCAGCAGGATCGCGCCGACGATGAGCAGCGGCACGGGCGGGCCACTCTTGGCGGGCTTCGGCGGAACGGCGGCGTTGTTCTCTTGCGGTGCGTTCATGACAGGGTTTCCTTGTTATGGGTGCTTGGGGTTGTTCTTGGGCTGAGGCGGCCCATGCCGCCCGACTGAAAGCGCTGCAGGGCAGCCACGACCTGGCCTTCGTCGCTCATGACGAAGGGGCCGTGACGCACCAGGGGTTCGAGCAGGGGCCGGCCGCAGAAGCAGGCCAGCCGCAGGGCCTCATCGGCCACGATGCGCTCGGCACCACCGACGGGCAGGCTGAGGGCGCGGCCGGTGGACAGCGGCAGCTCCTGCGTGCGGCCGCTGCCCTGGATGACGAGGGCAAAGCCCTGCTCGCCCTCGGGCAGCAGGAAATCGAAGCTGGCGCCGGCATCGATGTCGACCAGCACCAGGGAGGTCGACCAGGGCAGTGCGAGGCCGGTGTCGGCACCAAAGACCTGCTGGGCACGCCAGCCTTCGCCCACGCGGCGCGGCATCTGCTCGGGCGACAGCCGCATGACGGTGGGCGCGCGCAGCTTCTGCTCGGCCGGCAGGTTGACGAAGATCTGCAGGCCATGGGCCTCGCGGCCGGCCTCGATGGGGAACTCGTCGTGCATGACGCCCCGGCCCGCCAGCGTCCAGTGCAGGCCGCCGGGCAGGATTTCATGCTCGCCGCCCAGCGAGTCGCGGCTGACCATGCCGGTGGCCGAGTCGTCGAAGAGATAGGTCACCGCCGAGAAGCCGGCATGGGGGTGCGGCGCGAAGGTCGGCTCGCTCATGCGGAAGTGGTCGACCATGATGAAAGGGTCGAGCAGCGCCATAGGTTCGCGCCAGCCCTCGGCTTGGAAGCCGGCGCCAATGCGGTGCCTTTGGGGCTGGAGAAGACGGGCGGTTGACATGATGGCCGCGACTGTAGAGAGTTCCATTTCCGGCGAATAGCCACAAAACTCAAACTCACCGTTCCGGAAACGAAACGAAATAAAACGAGATATTCACGCCATGAAGATCGATGACCTGCTGTTGCTGGCCCAGGTACACAAGGCCGGATCGCTGTCCGAGGCGGCCCGCCAGCTTGACCTCCCCAAGGCGACGCTGAGCCGGCGCCTGACGGCGCTGGAGACCTCGGTGGGCGCCCGCCTCTTCGTGCCCGGCGCCAGCCGGCTGACGCTGACCGAGCTGGGTGAGCAGCTCGCCGAGCGCGCCGCGCGCCATGACGAGGACATCGCCGAGACGCGCGAATGGCTGGCTTCGCGCGACGCGTCGCCCCAGGGGCGGCTGCGCGTGTCGGTGCCGGCGGAGTTCGCGATGCTGGTGCTGGCCGAGAGCTTTGCGCGCTTCGTGCGCCGCTACCCCAAGGTGGAGCTGGAGGTGGACACCACGCCGCGCCGCGTCGATCTCTTCAACGAACCCTATGACGTGGCCGTGCGCATGGGCCCGGTGGACGAGCCCGACCTCATCGCCCGCGAGTTCATGCTGCTGGAGCGCGGCCTGTACGCCAGCCCCGTCTATCTGCAAGCCCGGCCCGCGCCGGTGGCCGCGGCCGATCTGGCGGGCCATGACTTCGTCGTGCTGACCCAGGCTCGCGCGGTCGGCAAGCGCCGGCTGCAGAACGGCGCGCAGAGCTTCGACGTCGACCTGCGCGGCCCGCTGGAGGCCAACTCCATCGGCCTGGTGCTGGCGCTGACGCGCGCCGGCGGCGGCATCGGCAGCTTTCCCTACGGCATGGTGGCGGCCGACGTCGAGGCCGGCACCCTGGTGCCCGTGCTGCCCGAATGGAGCTACGAGCCCATGCCGGTGACGCTGCTGACCGCCAGCCGCCGGCTGATGCCCGCCAAGACCCGCGCCTTCATCGACCACCTGTTCGAGACCAAGCCGGAGTGGGCCAAGGAGCAGATGCTCAACCCCGTCGAACGCCAGCTCCGCCGCTGACGGGCGGCGCGGCGCAGCGCCGCGGCCGGGTCAGCCCGCTTCCGGCTTCAGCTGCCCGGGCGTGATGTCCAGGATGCGGCGCAAGGAATGGCTGAGGTGGGCCTGGTCGGTATAGCCCAGCTCTGCCGCCACGTCCGCCGGGCGCAGCCCCTGCTGCAGCAGCGTCGCGGCGGCATCGGCACGGATGATCTGCTGCAGCTTCTTCGGGCTCAAGCCCGTCACATGGGCGCTGTGGCGCTGCAGGCTGCGGTCGTCCACGCCCCGCCAGCCGGCCTGCCCGGCGCGCAGCACGAGGCGGTCCACCTCGATCAGGCCGCGGCTCGCCAGCGCCATCACGAAGCGCTCGGCGTTGTCGAACGTCGGCAGCTCCAGCTGCTCGCCATCGATGAGGCAACCCCGCTGGCCCGCCAGCTCATGCACATGGCCCAGGTTGGTCATGCTGGCGCCGGGCCGGCGCGGCATATAGACCTCGGGCCGGAAAGCGATGTTGAAGTAGCGCTCGCCCGCCTCGCCCGGTAGTTGCACGACGCGGTCGGTCTGGCCGGTCTGCAACACCATCAGGCCGTTGCGTCCCTGGCGGAACACCAGGTCCCAGGTGCCATCCGGCCGCGCCACCTCCACCGCCGCGGCGGTGTATTCGACCTGCTCGATGCGAGCGATGAAGCGCGCGGCCGACGGGGAGTCGGCCTCGCGCGTCTCGCGGCGAATGTCGGCGGGCATCCGCCCATGCTAATCGTCAACCTAGGCGAGCAAAGAAGCTGCGGATGTCATCGATCAACAGTCCCGGCGCGTCTGCCGCCGCAAAGTGGCCGCCTTCCGGCATCTCGGTCCATTGCACGATGTTCGTGTGCGAGCGCTCGGCGAAGGCTCGCACGGAGCGGAAGTCGTTCGGGAAGGACGCCACCGCCGTCGGTGCCTTGCTGGGCAGCTCCCGGTAGCCGGCGCCGGTCTGGGCGTTCTCGTAATAGAACTCCGCTGCCTGCCCGCCGGTGGCCGTGAACCAGTACAGCGACACATGCGTCAGGAAGCGCTCGCGGTCCATGCTGCCGGCAGCCTCGCCCTCGAAGCCGAAGAAGAGCTCGGCATTCCAGGCCAGTTGCGCGACCGGCGAATCGACGAGGCCGAAGCCCAGCGTGGCCGGGCGCTTGGACTGGATCTCGGCATAGCCGTTGTACTTCTGGAAGCGCTGCAGGTTGCCCATGCCTTCCATCTCGAAGGGCGACAGCTTTTCCATCTCACCCGGCGCGCCGCTCGGGAAGGCAAAGATCTGCTGCAGGTGCACGCCCACCAGGCCTTGCGGGTTCAGGATGCCCAGTTCGCGGGTCACCAGGGCGCCGGCGTCGCCGCCCTGGGCGCCGTAGCGCTCATAGCCGAGGCGCTTCATCAACACGTCCCAGGCCGCAGCGGTGCGGGCGGCATCCCAGCCGGGGCCGGCCAGCGGCGACGAGAAGGCAAAGCCCGGCAGCGACGGGATCACGAGATGGAAGGCCTGCGCGGGATCGAGGCCATGGGCGCGCGGATCGCTCAGCGGGCCGATGACGTCGAGGAACTCCGCCACTGTGCTGGGCCAGCCGTGGGTGAGCAGCAGGGGCAGCGCATGCGGCTCGGGCGAGCGCACATGCAGGAAATGAATCGTCTGGCCGTCGATGTCGGTCGTGAACTGCGGATGGCGGTTCAGCTCGGCCTCGGCCTGGCGCCAGTCGTAGCCATTCAGCCATTGATGGGCCAGTTCGCGGACAAAGGCGACCGGCTGGCCGCGGCTCCAGTCCTGCGCCGCGGCCTGCGGCCAACGCGTCTGACGCAGGCGCTGCTTGAGGTCGTCGATGGCGGCTTGCGGGATGTCGATGCGGAAGGGGCGGATGGCGGGGTTCATGGTGGGCTCCAGGTGGGGTGGTTGATGGAGCCAGTTTCCGCAGCAGCGGGTTTTGGGTCTTGTAAAAACCCGCCACGAAAAGCCCTCCGCCCTAGCCCGCCAGCAAGGCCCGCAACCCGTCCTCGTCCAGTACCGCCACGCCCAGCGCCTGAGCCTTCTCCAGCTTGCTGCCGGCGTCCTCGCCGGCGATGACGTAGTTCGTCTTCTTGGACACCGAGCCGCTGACCTTGCCGCCGGCCTCCTCGATGAGCGCCTGAGCCTCGTCGCGGCTCAGCACGGGGAATTTTCCGGTCAACACCAGCGTCTTGCCCAGCAGCGGCCGCGGCCGGTCGTCGGCCTGGCCTTCGCTCTCCTTGGGCGCCACACCGRCCGCCAGCAGTTGCTCGACCACCTCGCGGTTGTGCGGCTGGGCGAAGAAGGTGTGGATGCTCGCCGCGACGATGGGGCCGACGTCGGGCACTTCCAGCAACTGCTCGACGCTGGCGTTCATCAGCTTGTCCAGCGTGCCGAAGTGGCGCGCCAGGTCCTTGGCCGTCGTCTCGCCGACCTGGCGGATGCCAAGGGAAAACAGGAAGCGCGCCAGCGTCGGCGTCTTGCTCTTCTCCAGCGCATCGACGATGTTCTGCGCGCTCTTCTCGGCCATGCGGTCCAGGGCCGCGAGCTTGGCGACGCCGAGCTTGTAGAGGCCGGGCAGGCTCAGCACGATGCCGGCGTCGACGAGTTGCTCGACCAGCTTGTCGCCCAGGCCCTCGATGTCCATGGCACGGCGGCCGGCGAAATGCAGCATGGCCTGCTTGCGCTGGGCCGGGCAGAAGACGCCACCGGTGCAGCGGTAGTCCATGCCACCGCGCTCACGCACGGCTTCGCTCTTGCACACCGGGCATTCGCGCGGCAGGCGGAAGTTGGGCACATAGCTGGCCCGCTCGCCGGGCACGCGGCCGACGACTTCGGGGATCACGTCACCGGCGCGGCGGACGATGACCTTGTCGCCCACGCGCACGCCCTTGCGGCGCATCTCGAAGACGTTGTGCAGCGTCGCGTTGGACACCGTCGTGCCGCCGACGAAGACCGGGTCCAGCCGCGCCACCGGGGTCAGCTTGCCGGTGCGGCCCACCTGCACGTCGATGGCCAGCAGCGTCGTCACCTGCTCCTGGGCCGGGTATTTGTGGGCCACGGCCCAGCGCGGCTCGCGGGTCTTGAAGCCGAGCTTCTGCTGCAGTTCGCGCGAGTTGACCTTGTAGACGATGCCGTCGATGTCGAAGGGCAGCGCGTCGCGCTTGGCCGCCATGGCCTGGTGGAACTGCACCAGGCCCTGCGGACCCTGCACCACGGCGCGGTCGGCATTGACCGGCAGGCCAAGGTCCGCGAGCGCATCCAGCATGCCGGCGTGCGTGCCGGGAATGTCCCAGCCCTGCACTTCACCCAGGCCGTAGGCGTAGAAGGACATCGGCCGCTGGCGCACCAGGGCCGGGTCCAGCTGGCGGATGGCGCCCGCCGCGGTGTTGCGCGGGTTGACAAAAGTCTTGTCGCCACGCTCGCGCTGGCGCTCGTTGAGCTTCTCGAAGTCGTCGCGGCGCATATAGACCTCGCCACGCACCTCCAGCACCGCGGGCGCATCGCCCTTGAGGCGCAGCGGGATCTGGCCAATCGTGCGCACGTTCTGCGTCACGTCCTCGCCCGTCTCGCCATCACCGCGCGTGGCAGCCTGCACCAGCACGCCGTGCTCATAGCGCAGGCTCATGGCCAGGCCGTCGAACTTCAGCTCGGCGGCATATTCGACCGGTGGGTCGGCCTCGGTCAGGCCCAGCTCGCGGCGCACGCGGGCATCGAAGGCGATGGCGCCGCCCTCGGTCGTATCGGTCTCGGTCGTGATCGACAGCATGGGCACGACGTGGCGCACCGGCGTGAGGCCGGCCAGCACGGCGCCGATGACGCGCTGGGTCGGCGAATCCGGCGTCAGCAACTCGGGGTGGGCGGCCTCGAGGGCCTGCAATTCCTGGAAAAGCTTGTCGTACTCGGCATCCGGCAGGGCCGGCTGGTCGAGCACGTAGTAGAGGTGGGCGTGATGGTTGAGCTGGGTGCGCAACTCGGCGGCGCGCTGGGTGGGCGTGGCGGTCATGGGGGCATTTTGTCGCGGCCAGACAATCCGCCGCATGAGTTCACGCGTCGACCTCCTGCATGCCGGCCCCGCCGTGGGCTTTGACGAGCCCTTCGAGATGCTCGCCGCCTGCCACGAGCGCGTGCGGCGCAGCCTGGACCTGCTCCAGCGCCTGCAGGCGCATGTGCAGCAGCATGGCGTGGACGAGCAGGCTCGCGATGCCGCCGCCGACGTGCTGCGCTACTTCGACCGCGCCGGCCCCGCCCACCATGAGGACGAGGAGCGCCATGTACTGCCACGGCTGCGTGCGGCGGGTCTGGCCGAGATGGCCGACCGGCTGCATGCCGATCATGTCGAGATGACGTCGCTCTGGGCGCGGCTGCGGGAACCGCTGGCTGCCTGGACGGCAGGAAAAGGCGCCGACCTAGATGCCGCCCTGTTGCAGCGTTATGTCAATCTCTACGAGGCCCATCTGGCCGTCGAGGACGCCCAGGCCTTCACCACCGCCCGAGCTGGCGTCAGCGACGCCGATCTCATCCGCATGGGAGAGGAGATGGCCGCGCGCAGGCGTTGAAAGCGCGATTCAACGCTGTCATCATGGTTCGACCGGCCGCAGGGAGCGGGCGCAGGAGGATGGTGGCGATTGCCATGGCCATCGGCGCGGGCGTGGCCTGGCGCATGACGCGCTCGGTGACGCTGCCGCCGAGCCGCGCGCGCTCGGCCGCCGAGCAGATTGCCGGTGGCGACCTGACCACCGACGTCGACAGCCAGGCCCGCGACGAACTGGGCGACCTGCTGCGCGGCCTGGCGCGCATGCGCGACGCGCTGCACGAGTCCCTGAGCACGGTGAGGTTGAGCGCTGACGCCATCGCCCAGGCCAGCGACGAGGTCTCGGCTGGCAGCCTGGACCTGTCCTCGCGCACCGAGGAGGCCACCGCCAACCTGGAGCAGACGGCCGCGGCCATGCAGCAGATCACCGAGAGCGCCCAGTCCAATGCCAGGGCGGCCGGCGAGGCCAACCACCTGGCCGGTGGCGCGTCGGGCGTGGCGGAGCGTGGTGGCTCGGCGGTGGGCGATGTCATCCGCACCATGCAGGGCATCCAGCAGTCCTCAACCAAGATCGCCGACATCATCGGGGTCATCGACGGCATCGCCTTCCAGACCAACATCCTGGCCTTGAATGCCGCTGTCGAGGCGGCGCGGGCCGGCGAGCAGGGCCGCGGCTTCGCGGTCGTGGCTGCCGAGGTGCGCACGCTGGCCCAGCGCAGCGCGCAGGCGGCGCGCGAGATCAAGACGCTGATCTCCAGCTCGGTCGAGCAGGTCGAGGCCGGTTCGCGCCAGGTGACCCAGGCGGGCGAAACCATCCAGGACGTCGTGCAGGCCGTCGGCCGGGTCACGCAGATGATTGGCCAGATCAGCAGCGGCGTGCAGAACCAGACCCACAGCCTGGGCGAGGTGAACACGGCCGTGGGTCAACTGGACTCGATGACACAGCAGAACGCCGCCCTGGTCGAGGAGTCGGCCGCCGCGTCGGAAGCCCTCAAGCGCCAGGCCGCGACGCTGGCCGAGGTCGTGGCGCGTTTCAGGCTGCGGCGCGCCTGAGCGAGTGGGATCGCCGTTTGCAGGCGGCCTTTCTGATCGCTGCGAAGGTGACGCGGCGCCACCTTCGCAGCGGGCGTGCTCAGCGCGTCAAATACTGGTGACCATCGCGAGCAAACCGATATGCTGGCCCTCTGCGGCCGGTGCGGCGCACCCTGGCTCTGAGGTAGGGCGATGAAGGCCAAGCTTCCCGCGAACGAGTTGCAACGGCTCGATGCCTTGCATCAATGTCAAGTGCTCGACACGCCACCGGAAGGGGCGTTCGACGACATTACCGCGCTGGCTGCAAAGCTGCTGAACGCGCCCATCTCGCTGGTGTCCCTGGTTGACGAGACCCGGCAGTGGTTCAAGTCCCGGCATGGCCTGGAGGTCCCGCACACGCCGAGGGAAATCTCCTTCTGTTCGCACGCGATCCTGGAGGCGGGCTTTTTCGAGATCCCAGATGCCCTCGACGACCCGCGGTTCGTCGACAACCCGCTGGTCACCGGGCAGCCCCACATCCGCTTTTACGCAGGCACGACGCTGCTGACGGCGGATGGCCGAGCGCTGGGAACCTTGAACGTCATCGATACGGTGCCGCGCAAGCTGTCGGAGAGCGAGAGACAGACGCTGACGGTCCTGGGGCGTCAGGTCACGGCTCAACTGGAACTCCGCCGCAAGGCTTTGGAGCTGCGGCAGGAGGTGGCGGAGCGCCAACGCGCCCGTGCGGCCGCCGAAGAAGCCAACCAGGCGAAGAGTCAATTTCTCGCCCGCATGAGCCACGAAATGCGGACGCCTCTCAATGCGATCCTCGGCTTTGCCCAGTTGATGCAGATCGAGAACGCTGCCCGGCCCGATCCGTCCACGGTCAACCGGGCTGGCCAGATCCTGCGGGCGGGCGAGTTGCTGCTGGAGCTGGTCAACGAGACCCTGGACCTCGCACGCATCGAGGCGAGTGCCATCGATCTGCATCCAGAAGATCAGCCACTGGGCCCACTGGTCCGAGCCTGCATCGAATTGCTGAGCGAAGCCGCGCAGCAGTCGCAGATTGAACTGCACAACGCCGTCGAGCTGGACGGTGGCCCTTGCCTGAGAGTCGACGGCAGGCGGTTGAAGCAGATCCTGATCAACCTCCTGTCCAACGCCATCAAGTACAACTCACCCGGCGGCTGCGTCAGCGTCACGGCCACGGCCCACAGGGGCCGGGTGTGCATCGCCGTGAAGGATTCCGGCCCCGGCATCGAAGAGGCCAAGTTGGCTCAGCTCTTCCAGCCTTTCAACCGGCTCGGCGCCGAGCGCACCGCTGTCGTCGGCACGGGTCTCGGTTTGGCCATTGCCAAGCGACTCGCCGAGTTGATGGGCGGAGACCTGGGTGTGCAAAGCGTTGTCGGCAGCGGCACGACATTCACCCTTGCGCTGCCGCTCGACGACGCAGGCGACCGTACCGACTGAGAAAGCGGTGCCTCGTGGCGAAGCTCGCACGCCCGTGACCAAGCCTCTCACAGGAAACGGTTGCAAAGCTACACGAACGATATGCTCGCCCGACCAGTGACGAAGCTATTTCTCCTGGTAACGACTTTTGTTCTAGGGATGAATCCGAAGAATAAGTAGTTTTCCTACGCACTTTGTTGAGTCGACTGTCTAGAGTCGCACCACTTTCCCGAAGCAGGAAAGGCGGCCATGGCTTGTTGTCGATTGGCCGAACCCAGCCGCCCCATGACGAGGGCGGCGGTCGATCAACACCGGAGACAAGACATGCCCCTGCTGCCGCACCCGAGCCGCCGGCTCATCCATGCCCTGACGCTGACCGCCAGCGCCGCCCTGGCCAGCTTCGCGCCCCCTGCCCTGGCGCTGAACCCGAACTCCACCTCGGTGCAGATGTTCGAATGGAGCTGGAACGACATCGCCACCGAATGCACCCAATGGCTGGGGCCCAAGGGCTTCGGCGGCGTGCAGATCTCGCCGCCGGGCGCGTCCAAGAACGCCAACGGCTGGTGGGGTGTCTACCAGCCGGTCAACTACACCAACCTGACCAGCCGCATGGGCACGCCGTCCCAGCTGCAGGCCATGATCAACACCTGCCACATGGCCGGTGTGCGCGTCTATGCCGACATCGTCGTCAACCAGATGGCTGACGGCAGCGGCACGGCCACCGACGGCTCGACCTGGAATGCCGCGACGCTGGCCTACCCCTTCTTCAGCGCCAGCGACTTCCACGCCAACTGCAACATCAACGACGCTGACTACAACACGCCGTCGGGCCGCTGGAATGTGCAGAACTGCCGCCTCGGCGGCTTGCCCGACCTGGCCACCGAGAGCAGCTATGTGCAGGGCCAGATCGTCAACTACCTGAAGGCCCTGCTGGCCCTGGGCGTGGACGGTTTCCGCATCGACGCCTCCAAGCACATGCCGGCCGGCGCCTGGACGTCCATCATGAACGCCGTCAAGGCCGCCTACCCGACGACGCTGAAGGGCGAGCCGATCTGGGTCACGCAGGAAATCATCAACGACGGTGAGGTGGACCGGCCGAGCTACTTCCCGGTCGGCACGCTCAACGAGTTCCAGTTCACGTCGGCGATGCGCGACGTCTTCCGCAACAACAACGGCCTCAACCTCGCCAGCATCCCCAGCGTGATGGGCACCTGGGGCAACTGGGGCGGCAGCTGGGGCTTCATCCAGCCGCAGAACGCCACCATCTTTGTCACCAACTGGGACACCGAGCGCAATGGCGGTTCACTGAACATCAACAACAACGGCGGCGCCGATGCCGGCGGCCAGCGCTACACCCTGGCCCATGTCTTCATGCTGGCGCAAGGGTATGGCGAGGCCCAGCTCTACTCGGGCTTCAAGTTCACCGACACCGGCGCCGACCGCCCGAGCGCCAGCCCCTACAGCGGCGGCACGCCGCAGATCAACGTGGTGTGGGACTTCGCCCACCGCTGGACGCCGCTGGCCAATATGGTGGCCTTTCGCAATGCGTCCATCGGCCAGGCCCAGCAGAACTGGATCGTCGGCAACAACGGCAACCAGGTCGCCTTCAGCCGCGGCAATGTCGGCTTCGTGGCACTGAACAACAGCGGCAGCGCCTGGACGCGCAGCTTCGCCACGGGTCTACCCGCCGGCACCTACTGCAACGTCATCAACGGCACCAAGAACGCCGCCGGCACGGGCTGCACGGCCGACTCGGTGACGGTGGACGCCAGCGGCAATGCCAACATCACCGTGCCGGCCAACAGCGGCAGCCCCACGCCGGCCGTGGCCATCTACACGGGCCAGAAGACCAGCGGTGGCGGTGGCGGCACTTGCTCAGTGACCTTCACCATCGCCAACGCGAACACCGTCAGCGGCCAGAACCTGCGCGTCGTCGGCAACGTGACCGGTCTCGGCGCCTGGGCGCCGGGCTCGGGCTTTGCGCTGACCATCCAGGGCTCGGGCGCCAATGTGCCGTGGACGGGCACGGTCAGCCTGCCCGCCGGCACGGCGATTCAGTACAAATACGTGAAGTGGAACGGCTCGTCAGCCGTCTGGGAAAGCAACCAGGCCACCGGCAGCGGCAACCGCGAGTTCACGAGCTGTGCCAGCGGTTCGCAGGCGCGCAGTGACGGCAACTTCAAGTTCTGACGCGCCGAACAGGGCTGCGGCTCATGCATTCAGCCGCAGCCCCACCTCGCTGGCCAAGGTGTCGAAGACCGTCTTGATGAGCCGGTTGCTGGCTATTTCTCGGTGGGTGTTGAGCCACAGCGGCAAGCGCGGCAGAGGCAGGCCAGGCAGCACGGGCCGCAGCTCGGGGTTTGCAGCGAGCAGATAGCTCGCCGCGAAGCCTATGCCCGCACCTGCCTTGAGTGCGCCCAGATAGGCCGCCTTGTCATCGGTGCGCAGCGCGAATTCACGCTGCCCGAGCGGGACGCCGACCTGCTTGAACCACTGCGTCATGGTGTCCAGCTTGTCGTTGCCCAGCAGGCGGTGCCGCGCCAGATCCTCGACGGCCAGCGGTTCGCCGTGCTGTTCCAGATAGCCCTGGCTGGCACAGGCCACGATGCGGAACTCGCCCAGCTTGCGGCTGACGATGTCCAGTTGCTTGGGCGGGCTGATCCAGAAACCGATGTCGGCGTCCCGGCTCAAGAGGTCGGGCAAGGTGTCGCTGGCGAGCAGTTCGATCTCCAGGCCCGGGTAGGCCTGCAGCAGCCCCGTCAGCAAATCCGGCAGCAGCGTCGTGGCGATCATCTGCGTGGCGTAGACCCGCACCGTGCCGGTCAACGCCTCGCCGCGACTGGCCAGGCCCAGGCAGAGCTGGTGGGCGGCCTCCTCCATGGCCTGGGCATGGACGAGGATCTGCTGAGCCGCGGCGGTGGGATGCAGGCCGCGGCTGCTGCGCTCGAACAACTGCGCGCCGAGCTGAGATTCCAACTCGATCAGATGGCGGCTCAGCGTCGGCTGTTGCAGTGACTGCTGGCGGGCCGCCGCAGCCAGGCTGCCGGCGCGGTAGATGGCTAGAAAGCTGCGCAGCAGGACCCAGTCGAATTCCTGGGGATCCAGCCGCGCTATGCGCATTTGCATAGGCAGGTATCCGTGATGGCGGGTGGCGGCTTGTACGGTAAGCCAATAGCCTCCCGGCTCCAAATCCTGCCCGCTGGCCGTGTCCATGTCCGCCTCGAATCCGGCTCAGCCGAGCCTTGTTGCTGCCCGCTTGCAGCAGCGCCCGCTGTTGCGCCTCTTGCTCGCCGTCTTCGTCATCGGCCTGCCTTTTGTGCTGATCGCCAAGACCCTGGCGCTGGCCTTGCCCGATCCAGGCCTGCGTGGTCTGGGCAACGTGTTGCGGGGCCTGCTGATGGTGGCGCTGTACGCCGGCTATGTGCGCTGGATCGAGCAACGGCGCGTGAGCGAGGTGGCAGGGCCGGCGGCGTTCAAGGAATTTGCGCTCGGCGCGGGCCTGGCCATGGCGCTGATCGTCGCCCACGTCGCCCTGCTGGCCGCGGCGGGCCACTATGTCGTGACGGGATGGTCGGACTGGCGGACCGCCGTCACCGGCGTGCTGCCGGCCATGCTGGTCGTGGCCGTCTGCGAGGAAATCCTGCTGCGTGGGCTGCTTTTCAGGCTGTTGGAGCAAGCCTGGGGCAGCTGGGTGGCGCTGGCTGTCTCGTCGCTGATCTTCGGACTGATGCACTTTTTCAATCCGAACGCCACGCTCGCCACTTCGGTGGCGCTGGCTTTGGGGCTGGGGCTGATGTTTGCCGCGGCCTACATGCTGACGCGCCGGCTCTGGCTGGCCATCGGCCTGCATTTCGGCTGGAACTATGCCCAGGCCGGCCTCTTCGACGTGCCCATGTCAGGCATCGAGGCCAAAGCCGTGATGCACGCCCATATCACCGGGCCTGACTGGCTCAGCGGCGGAAGCTTCGGGGCCGAAGCAGCCCTTCCAAGCCTGGCGCTTTGCCTGCTCATCAGCGCCTGGATGCTGCGCCGAGCCTGGCAGCTTGGCCAGTTCCGCCGCTGAACCACTAGCCCCCAACCCGAGTCTGTCCATGCCGTTGATCGCCTTCTGGGCCCGCCTTCTTTTGCTGGCCGCTTTCTGTCACGTCGCCCAGGCGGCCGATTCCGTCCAGGGCTATGTACTGGCCAGCCTGCCGGGTGCCGAACCCGCGGACACGCTGGTGCTCGAGTCTGTAAACGACAAGGCCAAGTACCGTCTCGCCAAGCTGGCCAGCCGCGGTGGCCACACCCTGGGCATGGCGTTGCCGGCGGGTGACTACAGGCTGCACAAATGGCGCGATGGCTTCATGCCGCCCTACCCGACGATCACCGTCATGGCGGGCCGGCTGACCGACATGGGCAGCCTGGTGCCAGTGCCCGTTGGCAACAACGACATGGTCCTGCTGCCGCTGCACAACGCCGAGACGGCGCGCAATGCACAAGCCGCCGCCGCGGAACTGCAGTCGCTGCAGTCCAGGGACCCCCTGCCCTGGCGCGTCGAGCGCGTGCCGGCCCCCTCGCAAGTCGTGCTCGACCCGGGCCAACGTTTCGGCCTCATTCCCTATCTGCTGAAGTACTACGAAGCCCGCACCAACGCGGCCCCGATCGGCAAGCGGCTGCGCGAGGCGGTGTCCGTGGACGAGTTCGCTGCCCTGGCCAAGCTCGCCACGCCGCCGCTGACCCAGAAGCTCGTCATGGATGCGCAGGGGCGCAGCTATTTCGGCGCCGCCCTCGGCCAGATCCGGGTGCGCGACGCCAACGGCACCTGGAGCGCGCTGGACACCGGCAGCCTGCACACCATCACCGCTGTCGCGGCGTCGGCAGGCCAGCTGCTGGCCGGCTTCGAGAACGGCATGGTGCGCAGCAGTTCGGACGGCGGCGCCACCTGGAAGGCGGCTGCCGCGTTGGATCCAAGTGTTGCCGTGGTCGATATCTCGCGCCTGGGCGATCAATGGCTGACCACGACCGCCCGGGGCATCGTGCTGCGCAGCGGCCTGCGCAGCGTGGATCAGATGGTTGTTCATGCGGCCCGTGCCGCAGACCTGAGCGACCTCGCCAAGCTTCGCGAGTTCCCGGTGGAGACCGAGCCCCTGGTCCGCCCGGGCGCCGCGTCATTCGGGAACTACTTCTACGTCAACGCTTACCCCAAGCTGTGGCGCCTGGACCTCGCTACGCAGCAGTGGCAGTCCGTCGGGCCCGACACCGATGTGTCGGGGTTTCAGGTCGCGCCAGGCAACGGCACCCTGGCCGCCTACCGCATCAGGGGCGCCTTCTCCAAGCTCTATGTGTCCACCGACCATGGCGGCAGCTGGCGCAAGGCCGACAACCCGCCCTACGTCATCATGGACATTAGATTCACCGACGCCGACAACGGCCAGGCCGTGCGCTGGAACACGGGAGCCTTCTCGGGCGTGATCGAACTGCTGCAATACGACCGCACGAAGGACAGCTGGACCAAGGCGGTCGACGCGCCGGTGGGCTGCGTGGCGGCGCTTCCCGATGCCTCACACCGGGCCAGGTTCTGCGTCGCGCGCGGCGGCAACATCCTGAGCCTTGCCGACGGCAAATGGACGGCCGAATTCGCGGTGGATTGACTAGTTTCTGGCGGCCGGCGCCACGGCCGTGATCATGACCTGGTCGACGCGGTAGCTGTCCACGTCGACGACCTCGAAGCGCCAGCCTTCCCATTCGACGACATCGGTGCGTCGCGGGATGCGGCGCAGCATGACCATCAGGAAGCCGGCCAGCGTGTCGTAGGTGCCGGCATGCGGCCAGCCCTCGATGCCGAGCGAACGCTCAACATCGGGGATGGGCGTGATGCCGTCGGCCAGGAAGGAGCCATCCTCGCGGCGCACGATCTGCTCTTCATCGTGCGGCGCCACGAGGCTGCCCATCACCGTGTTCATGACGTCGTTCAGCGTGATGACGCCCACCACGCGGCTGTACTCGTTGACGACGACGGCGAAGTCCTCGTGGGCCTCGCGGAAATGCGTCAGCATCTCGGACAGCGTCAGCCGGTCCGGCACGATGAGCACCTTCTTGACGAGCACACCGCCATCCTCGCGCAGCGACAGCTGCTCGTCGCGCAGCACGCGCTGGAACAAATCGGTCGCGTCCACATAGCCGACGACCTGGTCGACATCGCCGTCGCAGACCAGATAGGTCGAGTGCGGTGTGTCGGCGATGCGGTTGCGGATCAGCACGTCGTCATCGTCTCTTGAGAAGAAGACGATGCGCTCGCGCTCCGTCATCACGGTCTCGACGGTGCGCGTGTCCAGCTCGAACACGTTGGCGATGACCTGCTGCTCCTCGTCCGCGACGACACCGGCCTGGTAGCCGGCCTCGGTCAGCGCCAGGATGTCGCGGTAGCTGATGGTCTCGTCGCGCTTGGCCGGCAGGCCGAGCAGGCGGATCAAGCCTTCGGTGATGCCGCTGAACAACCAGGCCAGCGGTTTCAGCACGCGGCACAGCGTCAGCATGGGCCCGACCAGGGCCATGGCGACGCGCTCGGGCTCGTTCATCGACAGGCGCTTGGGCACCAGGTCGGCCATGACGATGAAGAGCGAAGTGATGCTGATGAAGGAGGCCGCAAAGCCCAGCGTCGCGGCGAGCTCGGGCGCGACGACGAGACGCAGCGCGCTCTCGAAATGAGGCGTGAAGGCGCCCTCGCCCACGATGCCGGCCAGGATGGCCACGGTGTTGACGCCGATCTGCACGACGGTGAAATAGTCGCCTGGGTGCTCCTGCACGGCCAACACCTTGGCAGCGCGGGCATCGCCTGAATCGGCACGCTGCTRCAGATTGAGCCGGCGCGAGGCCGCCAGCGACAGCTCGGCCATCGAGAAGAAGGCGCTGGCGGCGATGAGGAGGGCAATCAGCAGCAGGCTGGTGGTCAAACGCCGATACCGAGATCTGGACAGATGGGCAGTTTATGCCGCGGTTTCGGCCGCCCGGCTGCACTTCTCCATGAAGGCCGTCGCGTCGGCCACCGGCACCGGGCGCGCATAGCCAAAGCCCTGCATGACATCGCATTGCCAGCCGCGCAGGCAGGCTTCCTGGCTGGCATCCTCGACGCCCTCGGCCACAACCGTCAGTCCCAAGCTGTGCGACAACTGGATCATGGCCTGCACGATGGCCGCCCCGCCCTCGTGATGGCCGAGATCGCGCACGAAGGCGCGGTCGATCTTCAGGCGGTTGATGGGAAAGCGCTTCAGGTAAGCCAGGCTGGAATAGCCCGTGCCGAAGTCGTCGATGGCCAGATGCAGGCCGAGTGCCCGCAACTCGGCCATCTTGGCGATGGTGGACTCGGCGTCGTCCATCATGGCACCCTCGGTGATCTCCAGCTCGATGAAGCGTGGGTTCATGCCGGTGCTGTCCAGCGCCTCGTGCACCGTGGCCATGAACTCAGGATGCTGGAACTGCCGCGGCGAGATGTTGACGGCCACGATGGGTCTGCCCAAGCCGCTGTCATGCCAGGCCTTGGCCTGGCGGCAGGCCTGCAGCAGCACCCAGCGCCCGATGGGCACGATGAGGCCGGATTCCTCGGCCAGCGGGATGAAGCGGTCCGGCGGGATCAGGCCATCGGGGCTGCGCCAGCGCAGCAGGGCCTCGAAGCCAGAGAGCTTGCGCGTGCGCAGATCGCACTGCGCCTGGTAGAAGAGTTCGAGCTCGCCACGCTCCAGGGCCTGCGACAGGCGGGCCTCCAGCTGCAGCCGGTCCTGCTGGTTGTCCAGCAGGCCTTGGGTGAAGACCACCGCACTGTTGCCGGGCTGGCCCTGCGCCTGCCGCATGGCGAGCTGGATGGCCTTGGCGATGTCGGCCGTCTGCGCACCGTCACGCGGGTATTCGGCGGCGCCTATGCTCAGCGTCACGGCGAGCTGCTGGCGCTGCACTTCAAACACGGGCTGCATCACCTCCAGCAACTGGTCCAGCAGGCCGCGCAAGGCGGCGTCGCCACCCAGGACAGGCACGATGGCGCCAAAGGACAGGCCGTCCATGCGGTAGAGGCGGCCGCCTGCGGCCTCGATGACAGCCTTCAGCCGTGCTGCCACCTGGCACAGCAATTCGTCGCCCGCCGCATGGCCCAGGCTGCCCATGATGCGGCCGAAGCGGTTGATGGCGATGCCCAGGCCGATGAAGCTCTGGTTGCCAAGCTCCCGGGCCCGCTGCTCCAGCGCACGCCGGTTGGGCAGGCCGGTCACGCGGTCGTGCAGGCCGACATGGGCCAGCTCGGCGTTGTGGGCCTGCAGCGCACGGTTGGCCTTGCGGGCGCGGCGGTACAAGGCCACCGTCAGCAGCACGACGACGAGCATGGCCAGGCCCAGGCCCAGGTTCAAGCGCCTTTCGCTGCTGTGGCGCTCGAGCTGGCTGGCCTGCAGTTCGTTGTCATGCCTGAGGGCCTCCAGGGCGCGCTGGTTCTGCTCGAAGCTGGAGCGGCGCTGCAGTTCCAGCACGGTGCTGACGCGGTCATTGCGTAGCAACTCGGTCTCCAGCGCCAAGGCCTTGCGCGACTGGCGCACGGCGCCGGCCACATCGCCCAGGGCTTCCAACAGGTCGGCATGGCGGTTCAGTTGCTCCATCAGGCGCTGCTTGCGGCCCTGCTTCTCCAGCGCTGCCAGGCCCTGGCTCACCAAGGGTTCGCCGGCGGCCTTCTGGCGCAGGCCGAGCCGCGCCAGCCCGGAGCTGATGGTGGCCACGGCCACGGCCTCGTCGTCGCCTTCCTGCCGGGCCAGCTTCAGCGCACGCTCGGCATAGCCCTGGGCAAGGCCGAAGTTGTGCGCGCTCAGATGCAGGTCGGCAAGCTCCTGCACCACCTCCGCCTGGGTGCTGAACCACGTCGCTCCGCCCGAGGCCGGACTCGCGCTGGCCGCACTCGCTGCCGCCAAGGACTCGATGCTGGCGGCCAATCGGCGCGCCTGCTGCTGGGCCTGATCACGAGCCGGGCCGCGACCCGCCTCTTCTTCGACCAGGGACTCGATCAGTTTGGCGGCCAGCTGCGACGACAGGCTGCCAGCGGCCTCGGCCATGTGGAAGGCCTGCTGCGCGTCAGCACGGGCACCATCGACATCGTGCAGGGCCAGGCGGATGGGCGCCATCGCGTTGTGGGCCTGTGCCCCGCGCCGTGGGTTGGACTGGGCCTGCGCCGACCGGCTCGCCGCTGCGTAGGCGCGCAGGCCCTCCGGCAAATGCCCGGACGCGAGGCTCAGATTGCCCGCCGTCATGAAAACCCAGTAGCGCAGGGGCTCGTCCTGCGTCTTCTCCACCCAGGGCAGGGCTTCGTTCACCCAGCCGTAGGCGGCGTTCAAACGTCCCGAGGAGAACAACACGGTCGCGCGCAGCGCATAGGCCGAGGCCATGGCCGCGGCATTGCCTTCACGTTCGCCCAGGTCGATGAGCTCGGTCGTCGCCGCATCGACGACGGTGAATTGGTCCATCAGGCCATGGGCATAGCCCCAGGCGGCGAGGAAGACGCGCAGGTTGTCACCACCCAGGGCCCGGGCCTGCGCTTCCAGCGGCCGCAGGCGCGCCACCACCTCGGGCGGCTCGCTGCCATGCCTCGCTTCGATGGCCTCGATCTGCTGGGCAAGCGTCGGGGCGGGGGCGGCATGGCAGGGCCCGCCCAGTAGCGCCAGCGCCAACAGCCCTCCCAGCACCCGCAAGCGGGCGGCTGAAAAACAGGAGTGACTGAAAACTGGGGGGAAGCCGCTGCGCATCGGGCTTGTCGAGCCGTGGGACGCACAGACTTTAGAAGCTTCGCCTTTCGGATGGTCAGCTAGACCACGCAGTTTGCGCGGCCAAAGTCACGCGATCAGCTGAACAGGCGCCGCGCGGCGGGCGAGCCGGCGGCCAGGTCGCGCTCGGCCAAGGCCAGATAGAGCTTCTTCAGCTCCACGTCGATGGACGCGAAGGCATGCAGGCCCAGCACCTGGCCGCGGTCGTCGCAGACTTCGGCCTCGAGGTCGCGGGCCAGCGAGCGGGCGGCCTCCTGCCAGGCGGCGAAGGGCTCCTGTTCGGCCGCGGTCTGCGGCACATCCAGCGCCAACGTCAGCTCGCGCAGCGACAGCGCCTCGGGGTCCTCGGCCAGGGCGGCCTGGGCGTCGAACTGCAACGTCAACACCGGGGGCGCGCCCTCCTCGATCGACGGCATGACGAGGCGGCCCGGCAGTGCGCCGGCGACAAAGCCATGGCGTCCCGCGGCCTGCTGCACGAAACCCGGCGTCCAGGCCGCGGCCTTGGCACGCAGCAGCAGCGCGAGCTGGGCATCGTGGCTGGCGGCGAACTGGTCCAGCTCGCGGGCACGGGCGACGACGTCCAGCATGTCGGGGAACTGCACGAAGCCGCCCACGCCATCGGCAAAGGCCTGGATCTTCTGCACGAACTCGGAATATTCGATCTCGTTGAGGGCGCCACTGCGGTTGGCCATCTTCAGCCCGGCCTGGAACTCGCTGTAGCGCTGGCCGGGGGCGGGCAGCTCCCAGTCGCCGGTCTCGGCGTTCAGGCCTTCGATCTGCAGCGGCTTGGTGCCGGCGCGGCGGCTGCCGGGCTGGTGCTGCAGGGCCATCTCGCCAGAGACGGGGCCCTCGACGGTGATGGTGGCGATGGCGTCGATCAGCGCGTCGATGCGGGCGGACGGACGGCGCAGCGTGCGTGCCACGGCCGGCAGCGTCGCCTCCAGCGCCTCGGCCTCGGCGGCCGCCTCCGCCGTCACGGGCGGCGCATCGAAGTGCGGCTCTTCCAACGGCGGCACGGCGCGCTTGGGGCCGGCCTTGCGCGCCTGCCAGGCACCGTGGGCCACGACGCCGGCGAGTACCGCGCCGCCAGCGATGGCGAGGAGTTCAGTGAGGGTCAAGCTCATCATGCTGCTTCGGCCATGGCCAGCGCCTTGTCCATGTCGACCGCGACGATGCGCGACACGCCCTGCTCCTGCATGGTCACGCCAATCAGTTGTTCAGCCATTTCCATCGCGATCTTGTTGTGCGAGATGAAGAGGAATTGCGTGCCGGCGCTCATCTTGGTGACCAGGCGCGCATAACGCTCGGTGTTGGCGTCATCCAGCGGCGCGTCGACCTCGTCCAGCAGGCAGAAAGGCGCCGGGTTGAGCTGGAAGATGGCGAACACGAGGGCGATCGCCGTCAGCGCCTTTTCGCCACCCGACAGCAGGTGGATGGTGCTGTTCTTCTTGCCCGGCGGCTGGGCCATGACCTGCACGCCGGCATCCAGGATCTCGTCGCCGGTCATGACGAGACGCGCCTCGCCGCCGCCGAAGAGCTCGGGGAACATGCGGCCGAAGTGGTCGTTGACCTGGTTGAAGGTCGAGCCCAGCAGGTCGCGGGTTTCGAGGTCGATCTTGTGGATGGCGTCTTCCAGCGTCTTGATGGCCGAGTTCAGGTCGGCGCACTGGGAGTCGAGGAAGGTCTTGCGTTCGCGCGCGGCGGTCAGCTCGTCCAGCGCGGCGAGGTTGACGGCACCCAGAGCGGCGATCTCGCGGTTGATGCGGTCGATCTCGCCCTGCAGGCCGTAGAGCTTGACGGCGCCGTCCTCGATGGACTTGGCCAGCGCCTCCAGGTCGACGGCGGCCGCTTCGAGCTGCTCGCGGTACTGGGCGCCGCCGAGCTGGGCGGCCTGCTCCTCGAGTTGCAGCTTGGTGATGGCCTCGCGCAGCGGGTCCAGGCTGCGCTCGAAGGTCATGCGCTGCTCATCGGCCTTGCGCAGGCGCAAGCTGAGGTCGTCGTAGTTGGCGCGCACGGCGGCCAGGGCCTGCTCGCGCTCGACCTTGATGGCCAGCGCGTCCTGCAAGCCGGCCTGGGCGGCGGCATCGTTCAGCGTGTCCAGCTCGCCCTGCAGGCTGGCGGCCGACGTGGCCACGGTGGCGATCTGCGCCTCGGCGGTCTCGATGCCGCGCTGCAGTTCGCCGCGGCGCGCGGCCAGCGTCTGCGTGGCGAAGCGGGCTTCCTGCGAGCGACGCTCCAGCGCGCGCAGCTGCTCGCGGGCGTCGGCCAGCTTGCGCTCGGCGGCGATGGTGCCGTCTTCGAGTTCGGCATGGCGCTGCTGGGCGTCGCCGAGCTGGATGTCCAGCTCCTCGAAGCGGGCCTCGCCGACGGCGCGGCGCTCCTGCAACGCCTCTTGCTGGCCGGCGATCTCGGCCAGCTCGGCGTCCAGCGCACTGCGGCGCTGCTGGCTGGCTTCGGCTTGGCTGGTCAGGCGCAGCAGCTCGACATGGATCTGGTGCGCCTGGGTCTGCGCCTCGCTGGCCTCGCGGCGCAGCGTCGTCAGGCGGCCGTTCGCGTCGTTGAACTGGTGCTCGATGCGGCTCAGCGACAGGCGCGCCTCGTCGGCGATCAGGTTCTGGGCGCGCTGGGCCGTGGTCAGCTGCTCGATCTCCTGGGCCCGGGCCAGCAGGCCGGCCTGCTCGGAGTCGGGCGCGTAGAAGGTGACCGAGAACTGGCCGACGGCGTGGCCTGCCGGCGTCAGGATCAGCTCGCCGTGAGTGAGCTTGCCGCGTGCGGCCAGCGCCTCATCCAGCGTCGGCGCGGTGTAGACGCCTTCCAGCCAGTCGTTCAGCAATGCGCTCAAGCCGGCGTCGTTGAGGCGCAGCAACTCGCTGAGCTTGGGCAGGGTCTCGTGCGTGTTGGCGATCGCGCCGGGCGGCGTCGAATAGAAGGCCAGGCGGGCCGGCGGTGCGTCGGCCTCGAAGGCGCGCACCGTGTCCAGCCGGCCGACGCTCAAGGCGCCCATGCGCTCGCGCAGCGCGGACTCCAGCGCGTTCTCCCAGCCTTGAGCGATGTGCAGCTGGGTCCACAGGCCCTGCAGCCCATCGAGGCCATGCTTGGCCAGCCAGGGCTTGAGCTTGCCCTCGGTCTGGACCTTTTCCTGCAGCGCCTTCAGCGCTTCCAGCCGCGCGGTGAGTTCGGACTGCCTGGCAAGCTGGGCATTGGTGTCCTGCTGGGCGTTGCGGCGCTGCTCTTCGAGCTGGGGCAGCTGCTCGGCCAGTTCCTGCAGGCGCGCATCCGACAGGTCGCGCGCCTCGTCGGCCGCGGCGCTGCGTTCGCGCAGGGCTTGCAGCGCCTCGTGGTCGGGCGCGCCCAGGGCACGCGACTCGGCCGTCAGCTTGTCCTCGCGCTGGCGCAGCGCCTTGACCTGCTCGTCCACGCTGCGGCTTTCGGCGGCCAGCACCTGGATCTGCTGCTGCACCTGGGCGACCAGGGCACGCTGCTCGTTGGCCCGCACCTGGGCCGCGCGCACGGCGTCCTCGCTCTGGGGCAGCTGGGCCTGCTGCTCCTCGGCCTGGGCGGCCAGGATCTCGCTCTGTTCGTCAGCGCCGGCGATCTGCTCGGCGATGCCTTCCAGCTCGGCCTTGGCCTGCTCGACGCGCTCGCGCCACTGGCCGTCCTGCGTGTGCAGCTCGGCCAGGCGGGCTTGCGCGCGGTTGCGGCTTTCGACGACGAAGCGGATGCGCTCCTCCAGCCGGCTCACCTCGAGCTGGGCGTCGGCAAAGCGGCCCTGTGAGGCATGCAGTTCGTCGCCGGCCGCGTAGTGCGACTGGCGCACCTCTTCCAGCGTGGCCTCGACGGCGCGCAGCTCGGCCGTGCGTGACTCCAGCGCGGTCAGCGCTTCAGCGTGCGCCGCCTTCACGCGCGTCGCCTCGTTGCCGGCGTCGCGCAGTTTCAGGAACCACAGCTGGTGCAGCTTCAGCGTGCCGCTGTCCTGCAGATTGCGATAGCTGGCCGCAACTTCGGCCTGGCGCTCGAGCTTCTCGAGGTTGGCATTCAGCTCGCGCAGGATGTCGTCGACGCGGGTCAGGTTCTCGCGCGTGTCCTTGAGCCGGTTCTCGGTCTCGCGGCGGCGTTCCTTGTACTTGGACACGCCGGCCGCTTCTTCGAGGAAGAGGCGCAGCTCTTCGGGCTTGCTCTCGATGATGCGCGAGATGGTGCCCTGGCCGATGATGGCGTAGGCGCGTGGCCCCAGGCCGGTGCCCAGGAACACGTCCTGCACGTCACGGCGGCGCACTGGTTGGTTGTTGATGAAGTAGCTGCTGGTGCCGTCACGCGTCAGCACGCGCTTGACGGCGATCTCGCTGAACTGGTTCCACGGCCCACCGGCACGCGCCGATTGGTTGTCGAACACCAGTTCGACGCTGGAGCGACCCGCCGGCTTGCGGTTGCCCGAGCCGTTGAAGATGACGTCCTGCATGGACTCGCCACGCAGCTCGCTGGCCTTGCTCTCGCCCAGCACCCAGCGCACCGCGTCCATGATGTTGGACTTGCCGCAGCCGTTGGGACCCACGACGCCGACGAGTTGCCCGGGCAACTGGAAGGTCGTGGGTTCAGCGAAGGATTTGAAGCCGGCCAGCTTGATCGAATTCAGCCGCATGTAGCTCGGACGTAAGCCCTTGATTTGGCTAAAGAAAAGCGCCTTCAATGGGCGCTTCGACGGGGTCGGATGATAGCATTCGCACCCTCTCCGATTGACCCTGCATCATGGCTACCAAGAAGTCCGCCTCCGCCCCCGCCGCCAAGAAGAACAAGCCCAAGATGCGCGAGGTGCCCAAGAACCCGCCGACCAAGCCCAGCAAGGACATCCTGGTCTTTCCGAACCCCAACCCGGAGCGCGACTACGTCATCCAGTTCCAGGTGCCCGAATTCACCTGCCACTGCCCGCTGACCGGCCAGCCCGACTTCGCCCACTTCACGATCGACATGATTGCGGACGAGCTCTGCGTGGAGCTCAAGAGCCTGAAGATGTATTTCTGGAGCTACCGCAACGAGGGCGCCTTCCACGAGAAGGTCACCAACACCATCCTCGACGACATCGTCAAGGTCACCGACCCGCGCTTCATCCGCATCACGGCCAAGTGGTATGTGCGCGGCGGCATCTACACGAATGTCGTGGCCGAGCACCGCAAGCCGGGCTGGACCCCGGCGCCGCGCGTGGACCTGCCGGCCCACGGCTTCGAGTCGGGCATGCTGGGTTGATCAGCGTTTCATGACGGGGTTGCGCCGCCAGGCGTCCTGGTTGTCGTCAACGATGCGCCCCGCGTTCAGCGTCGACAGATAGCGCTTGAGCATGGCGTCGAATTCCTGCAGCCGCCCCAGGCAGGCGCTGCGCCGTGACCAGCCCACATAGTTCAGCGCCTCAGCCACATGAGGCTTGAGCGCAACGAATTTGCCCTCGTTGCCGCTGATGATCAGATGCGACAGCGCCGGGTAGTGAGGCGAGATGAAGTAGTCGATGCGGCCGGCATCGAGCTTCAGGAAGTTCTCCTTGATGCCCGGCCCCATCTCGACATTGAGATTGGCCTCGATGTACTCGTCCAGCCCATCACCGAAGCGCGTGCCATGGGTGACACCGCCGCGCAGCCCGCGCAGGTCTTCGCGTTTGGTGAACTTCAGGTTTTGCCCGGCGCGCACGAACACCGACGAAGGGTTGGTGAAGATGGGCGTGTCGGCGAAGGCCAGGTATTGCTCGCGCTCGGCATTGCGCTTGAGCTCGGTGACGATGTCCACTTCGCCGATGCGGGCGTTCTGCAGCACGCGCACGAAGGGCCCGACATAGCGCAGCTCATAGGGCAGCTTGATGGCCTGCAGCACCGCCAGCACGACGTCGACACTGGCGCCGCGCAGCGTCTGTCCGTCATGCCAGGCATAGGGTGGGTACTCGGGGTCGGCCGTCACGACGACCTTCTGGCAGGTCGCCTGACCCAGGGCTGCGCCATTTGCGGCAAGCAGCGCACACACCAGCCAACAGCGCTTCATCTTCATGCCTCCCCAGGCTGCAGATCACGGGCCGCGCCCTATCATGCCTGCATGAGTTTCCCCGTCAATCCGCGGCTCGACCGGCTGCACCCCTACCCTTTCGAGCGCCTGCGCGAATTGACCGCCGGCATCACACCCAATCCCGATCTCGCGCCTATTTCTCTGGGCATCGGAGAGCCGCGCCACGCGGCACCGGCCCTGATTGCCGAGGCCATCAATGCCTCGATGAAGAGCCTGGCGGCCTATCCGGCCACCGCCGGTACGCCAGCGCTTCGCGAGGCCATCGCCGGCTGGATTTCGCGCCGCTACGGCCTGACACTGGACCCAGCCACGCAGGTGCTGCCCGTCAACGGCTCGCGCGAGGCCCTGTTCGCCATCGCGCAGACCGTCATCGACTCCAGCCGCCCCGGCGCGACCGTCGTCTGCCCCAATCCCTTCTATCAAATCTACGAAGGCGCCGCCCTGCTGGCCGGTGCCGAAGTGGCTTACGCCAACGCCGACCCGGCGCGTAACTTCGCCGTCGACTGGAACCAGATCGACGAGGCGACCTGGGCGCGCACCCAACTGCTCTACGTTTGCTCCCCAGGCAACCCCAGCGGCGCCGTGATGCCACTGTCCGAATGGCAGGCCCTGTTCGAGCTGAGCGACCGCCATGGCTTCGTCATCGCATCGGACGAGTGCTATTCGGAGATCTATTTCCGTGACGAGGCGCCCCTCGGTGGCCTGGAAGCGGCGGCCAAGCTGGGCCGCAGCGACTTCAAGAACCTGATCACCTTCACGTCGCTGTCCAAGCGCTCCAACGTGCCGGGCCTGCGCTCGGGCTTTGTGGCCGGCGACGCGGCCCTGCTGAAGAAGTTCCTGCTCTACCGCACCTATCACGGCAGCGCCATGAGCCCCATCGTGCAGGCCGCCAGCATCGCCGCCTTGGGTGACGAGGCCCATGTCGTCGAGAACCGGGCCCGCTACCGCCGCAAATTCGCCGAGGTCACGCCGCCGCTGGCCGGCGTGCTGGACGTCGCCCTGCCCGATGCCGGCTTCTACCTCTGGGCGGCTGTTCCAGGCGGTAACGACGTGCGCTTCGCCCAGGAGCTGCTCGCTCAATACAATCTCGCCGTTCTGCCGGGCAGCCTGCTGGCTCGCGAGGCTCATGGCAGCAATCCCGGCGCCGGGCGCATCCGCCTGGCGCTCGTGGCCGACGAGGCCGAATGCCTTGAAGCCGCCCGCCGCATCGTCTCCTTCACGAAATCTCTCCCATGAACACCGCTGAACTGCAAAGCCTGATCGACCTCGCCTGGGACAACCGCGCGGCGCTGGACCCCACCAACGCGCCCGAGCTGCGCCAGGCCGTCGAGCATGTCATCGCCGAGCTGGATGCCGGTCGCCTGCGCGTGGCCACCCGCGAGAGCGTCGGCCAGTGGACGGTGCACCAGTGGGTCAAGAAGGCCGTGCTGCTGTCCTTCCGCCTGAACGACAACCGCATCATGGGCGACAAGGAACTGACCTTCTTCGACAAGGTGCCCACCAAGTACGCCGGCTGGAGTGACGAACAGCTGCGCGCCAGCGGCGTGCGCATCGTGCCCCCGGCCGTCGCGCGCCGCGGCAGCTTCCAGGCCAAGAACGTCGTGCTGATGCCCAGCTACGTGAACATCGGCGCCTATGTCGACGAAGGCGCCATGGTCGACACCTGGGCCACCGTCGGCTCCTGCGCGCAGATCGGCAAGAACGTGCATCTCTCCGGCGGCGTCGGCATCGGCGGCGTGCTGGAACCGCTGCAGGCCAACCCCACCATCATCGAAGACAACTGCTTCATCGGCGCCCGCTCCGAGGTCGTCGAAGGCGTCATCGTCGAGGAGAACTCGGTCATCTCGATGGGCGTCTACATCGGCCAGAGCACGCCGATCTACGACCGCGCCACCGACACCGTCAGCTACGGCCGCATCCCGGCCGGCTCCGTCGTCATCTCGGGCAGCCTGCCCAAGGACGGCGGCCGCTACTCGCTGTACGCGGCCATCATCGTGAAGCGCGTCGACGCCCAGACGCGCTCCAAGACCAGCATCAACGAACTGCTGCGGGCCTGATCATGACGGGACCCAGCGCCGGCAACATGGAACGCATCCTTCGGCTGATGGCCGACAAGGGTGCGTCGGACTGTTATCTGTCTGCCAACATGCCGGTGCTGATCCGCATCAACGGCCAGACCGTGCAGCTGTCGGACCAGCTGCTGACGCCACCGCAACCGCGCCAGCTCATCGCCGAGGTCATCGACCCGACGTCGCTGGCCGAGCTGGACAACACCGGCGAGCTGAACATGGCGGTGTCGGTGCGCGGCGTGGGCAGCTTCCGGCTGTCGGGCTTCCGCCAACGCGGCTCGATTGCCGGCGTGTTCCGCCACATCCCGCATGACATCCCGACGCTGGACAGCCTGCAGCTGCCCGACGTGCTCGGCACGATGATCAAGGAGAAGCGCGGCCTCATCCTGATGGTGGGCGCCACCGGCACCGGCAAGAGCACCACGCTCGCGTCCATGCTGGAGATGCGCAACCAGACGATGACGGGGCATATCCTCACCATCGAGGACCCGATCGAATACCTGTTCAGCAACAAGCGCTCGGTCGTCAACCAGCGCGAGATCGGCCGTGACACGGCCACGCTGCAGATCGCGCTGAAGAACGCCCTGCGCCAGGCACCGGACTGCATCCTGATCGGCGAAATCCGCGACCGCGACACCATGACGGCGGCCATCAGCTATGCACTGTCCGGCCACCTGGTGCTGGCCACGCTGCACGGCAACAACACCTATCACGCGCTGAACCGCATCCTGTCCTTCTACACGCCGGAGTCCCGCCCGGCGCTGCTGAACGACCTGGCGGCCGGCCTCAAGGCCATCGTGTCGCAACGCCTCGTGCGCGCCACGGCCGGCGGCCGCGTGCCCGTCGTCGAGATCCTGTTCAACACCAAGCTGACGTCCGAGCTCATCGAGCAGGGCGACTTCGCCGGCGTGAAGGAGGCCATGGAGAAGTCCATCGCCGAGGGCTCGCAGACCTACGAAGAGCACTTCGCCAAGCTCATCACCGACGGCACCATCACCCGCGAGGAAGGCCTGGCCTTTGCCGACTCGCCGACCAACCTGCTGTGGCGGCTGCAGAACGAAGCACCGGGCCAGCGCCTGGCCACCGCGCCGCGCAAGGAAGAGAAAGCGGGCGACGAGGCCAGCTTCACCGAAATCACATTGGACGTCCGCGGCTCTTGAAACTGATCGACTGCATCGAATCCCAAGCCGCCCGCCTCACCCAGGCGGGCTTGTTTTTTGGCCATGGCACGACGAACGCGTTCGACGAGGCCATGTGGCTGGCGCTGTGGCGCCTGGGCCTGCCGCTGGACGCGCTGGACGAGCATGAGGAGCGCGAGCTGACCGTGGCCGAGTTGGCTTCGGTCGTGGTGCTCATCGACGAGCGCATTGCCACCCGCAAGCCCGCCGCCTATCTGACCGGCGAGGCGTGGCTGCAGGGCGTGCCCTTCACCATCGACGAACGCGCCATCGTGCCGCGCAGCTTCATCGCCGAGCTGATCGCCGACGCCAGCATCGACCCCTGGCTGCACCCCGACAGCCGCCGCGTGCTGGACCTGTGCACCGGCAACGGCAGCCTGGCCGTGCTGGCGGCGATGGCCTGGCCGGATGTCGAGGTCGATGCACTGGACATCGACACCGACGCGCTGGCCGTCGCGAAACTGAACATCGAGCGCCACAACCTGGCGCTGCGCATCCGCATGCTGCAAGGCGACGGCCTGGCCGGCGCCCAAGGACCCTACGACTTGATTCTCTGCAACCCGCCCTACGTCAACAGCCAGAGCATGGCCGCCCTGCCCGCCGAGTACCTGGCCGAGCCCGAGCTGGCCCTGGCCGGCGGCAGCGACGGCATGGACTTCATCCGCGAGCTGCTGCGCGCCGCGCCCGCCGCTCTGAACGACGACGGCGTGCTCGTGCTGGAGATCGGCAACGAACGCCCCTTCTTCGAGGCCGCCTTCCCCCAGCTGGAAGTCGTCTGGATGGAAACTTCCTCGGGCGCCGACCAAGTCCTCCTGGTCACGAAGGAGGCCCTGCAATGATCACGCTGCGCGACATCACGCTGCGCCGCGGCGTCAAGGTGGTGCTGGACAACGCCTCCGCCACGCTGCAACCCGGCGAGAAGATCGGCCTCGTCGGCCGCAACGGCGCCGGCAAATCGAGCCTGTTCGCGCTGCTGACGCACCGCCTGGGCAATGACAAGGGCGAGGTCGAGGTGCCCAAGCACTGGCGGCGCTCCGAAGTCGCCCAGAACATGCCCGAGACCGAGGACGGTGCGACCGACTATGTGCTCGAGGGCGACCTGCCCCTGATGGCCGCCCGCGCCGCGCTGGAGGCCGCCGAAGCGGCCAACGACGGCCACGCGATGGCCGATGCGCACGCGCTGCTGGCCGACGTCGGCGCCTTCGACGCCCGCTCGCGCGCCCAGGCGCTGCTGATGGGCCTGGGCTTCAAGACCGAGCAGCTCGATGCCCCCGTCAACAGCTTCTCCGGCGGCTGGCGCATGCGCCTGCAGCTGGCCCGCGCGCTGATGTGCCCGGCCGAGCTGATGCTGCTGGACGAACCGACCAACCACTTGGACCTGGACGCCCTGGTCTGGCTGGAAGCCTGGCTGCAGCGCTATGACGGCACGCTGATCATCATCAGCCATGACCGCGAATTCCTCGACGCCATCACCAAGGTCACCCTGCATCTGGATGAAGGCAAGCTGGTGCGCTACGGCGGCAACTACACCAGCTTCGAGACCCAGCGCGCCGAGCGCATGGTGCTGCAGCAGGCGGCCTTCGCCAAGCAGCAGGACCGCGTCGCTCACCTGCAGAAATTCATCGACCGCTTCAAGGCCAAGGCCAGCAAGGCCAAGCAGGCGCAGAGCCGCGTGAAGGCGCTGGAGCGTATGGAGCGGCTGGCGCCGGTGTTGGCATCCGCCGACTTCAACTTCGAGTTCCGCGAGCCGCTGAACCTGCCCAACCCGATGCTGATGTTCGACGAGATGTCGGCCGGTTACGGCACGACCACCATCGTCCGCAACGTCGACCGCTCGGTGCTGGCTGGCCAGCGCATCGGCATCCTCGGCGCCAACGGCCAGGGCAAATCGACGCTGGTGAAGACCATCGCCGGCACCCAGCCCGCGCTGGCCGGCAAGCTGACGCAGGGCAAGGGCCTGTCCATCGGCTACTTCGCCCAGCAGGAGCTGGACGTGCTGCGCCTGGACGAAGGCCCGCTGGAGCACATGGTGCGACTGGCCCGCGAGGTGGGCCCGGCCGGACGCGAGCAGGAGCTGCGCGACTTCCTCGGCCAGTTCCGCTTCACCGGCGACATGGTCAACCAGCAGGTCGGCAGCCTGTCCGGCGGCGAAAAGGCGCGACTCGTGCTGGCCATGCTGGTGTGGCAGCGCCCCAACCTGCTGCTGCTGGACGAGCCGACCAACCACCTGGACCTGAACACCCGCGAGGCGCTGTCGATGGCGCTCAACGAGTTCGAGGGCACGGTCATGCTGGTCAGCCACGACCGCGCGCTGCTGCGCGAGGTCTGCGACGAGTTCTGGCTGGTGGCCGATGGCGTCGTCAAGCCCTTCGACGGCGACCTGGACGACTACCAGAAATGGCTGCTCGACCAGAGCAAGGAAGCCGCCCGTGCGGCCAAGAAGGGGGCCGCCGCCCCTGCGCCCGCCAAGGCGGTGGTGGCTGCTCCCGCTCCGGCTCCTGCGCCGCGCGAGGACCGCAAGGCTTCAGGCCAGGCTCGCTCCAAGCTGGCCGAGCAGACGCGCCCGCTGCGCAAGGAGATGGAGCAGATCGACAAGCGCATGCACGCCCTCGCTACCGAGCGCACCGAGATCGAGGCTCAACTCGCCGAGGGCGCCGCTGCCTCGGCCATCGCCGAGATGGGCAAGCGGCTGAAGGCGATCAGCGACCAGCTCGAAGCCGACGAAATGCGTTGGCTGGAGCTGGGCGAGCAGATCGAAGCGCTGAGTTGAGTCTCAGCTGAACAGGACGGCTGCCAGCGCCAACGCGCCCGGCAACGCCTGCACGTAGAGAATCTTCTTGGACGCCGTGGCCGCGCCGAACACGCCGGCCACGACGACGCAGCCCAGGAAGAACACCAGCCAGGGCTTGCCCGCACCCGCGGCGCCCAGCATCAGCCCGTAGACGAGGCCCGCCACCAGGAAGCCGTTGTAGAGGCCCTGGTTGGCCGCCAGCGCCTTGCTGCGCTCGGCAAAGTCCTTGTCCAGCCCGAAGGCCTTGCGGCCCAGCGGCTTGGTCCAGAAGAACATTTCCAGCACCAGGAAGTACAGGTGCAGCAGCGCCACCAGCGCCGCCAGCACGATTGCGACCATCTGCATCGTCTCTCTCCTCGTTCTTTGATAGGGGTGGCGCATCGTCTCAGATCACCCTAGCGTCCGGTGTCGCTCAAAAGACCATTTAACTTGTGTGCAATTGAATTGCGAACTACATTAATGGCCATGGCACGCAGCAAGACCCCCTCCCCCACCGCCRATCCCCGCGGTGAATGGCTGCAGCTGGACCGCCAGCTGTGCTTCGCGCTGTACAGCAGCTCGCTAGCCATGACCCGCATCTACAAGCCCCTGCTGGCCCCGCTCGGCCTGACCTATCCGCAATACCTCGTCATGCTGGTGTTGTGGGAGGTCGAGGGCCCAAGCGTGTCGCAACTGGGCCAGCGGCTGTCGCTGGACTCGGGCACGCTGACGCCGCTGCTCAAGCGCCTGGAAGCCCTGGGCCATATCGAACGCCGCCGCGCCAGCGACGACGAGCGCCGCGTCGACATCTTCCTCACACCCCAGGGCCGCAAGCTGCGCGAGCTCGCCCTGGACATCCCCAGCCACCTCGCCTGCGCCAGCGCCTGCGAGCTGGACGAGGTCATCGCGCTGACGCAGCGGCTCACGCAGCTGCGCCAGCAACTCAACCGGGCTGCCGACGCGGCCGCCTGATTTCTTCCCCACCCCACCACCCCACCACCCCAAAGGAGCCCACCATGGCCATCGAAAAAGCCCTCTACACCGCCACCGCCACTGCCACCGGTGGCCGCGCCGGCACCGCCAAGTCGTCTGACGGCGCCATCGACGTCACGCTGTCCACGCCCAAGGAACTGGGCGGCGCCGGCGGCCCGGGCACCAACCCCGAGCAGCTGTTCGCGGCCGGCTATTCCGCCTGCTTCATCGGCGCCATGAAGGCCGTTGCCGGCAAGCAGAAGATCGCCCTGCCCGCCGAGGTCTCGATCACCAGCGACGTCGCCATCGGCCCGCACGCCAACAAGCCGGGCGCCTTCGGCATCCAGGTCGACATGAAGATCTCCGTGCCCGGCATGGACCGCGCCGCGCTGGAAGCCCTGGTGGCCACGGCCCACGAGGTCTGCCCCTACTCGAACGCCACGCGCGGCAACGTCGACGTCTCGCTGACCATCGTCTAAGACGGACGTCACGCCGGCGTCACACGCGCCGGCCAGCATCGCGGGTTTTCCAAACACTCCGGAGACCCGCGATGCGCCCCAGCCTCATTCCCACCGTGCTCGCCAGCGCCCTGCTGGCCCTCGCCGCCCCATCCCGTGCGGCCGAGCCGGTGCTGATCGGCATGGGCTCGCTGAGCAGCTCCGTGAGCGACCTGTCCGGCCTGAACTATTCGCTGGAAAGCGGCCTCGCGGCGAACCAGCTTGGTGGCGTCGGCTCCGCTCTCGCCTGGGCCGGTGGCAATACCTTCCTGGCCCTGCCCGACCGCGGCCCCAACGCCGCCGCCTGGCTCACCGACACCGCGTTCGGTGCCACGGTCGACAACACCACTTCCTTCATCAGCCGCTTCCACACGCTGCAGCTCAACCTGGTCGCCACGCCCAGCGGCCCCCTGCCCTACACCCTGCAGACGACGCTGAAAGCCACCACGCTGCTGTCCAGCCCGACGGCCCTGAGCTATGGCGCCACGGCACCGACGCTGACCGGCCTGGTCAACAGCAACACGCTGGCGTCGGGCAGCACCCAATATTTCTCCGGCCGCTCCGACAACTTCGCCACCGGCCTGTCCACCAACCCGAACAACGCCCGCCTCGACCCTGAAGGCATGCGCGTCTCCAACGACGGCAAGAGCGTTTTTGTCTCTGACGAATACGGCCCCTACGTCTACCAGTTCGACCGCGCGACCGGCGCGCGCATCCGCACCTTCAGCCTGCCCAACAGCTTCGCCATCTCCAACCAGACACCGTCCGTCAACACCGAGATCTCCGGCAACACCTCCGGCCGCGTCACCAACAAGGGCATGGAAGGCCTGGCCATCTCGCCGGACGGCAAGACGCTGTTCGGCTTCATGCAAAGCCCGCTGATCCAGGACGGCGGCGACGGCGGCCGCTACAACCGCATCGTCAAGATCGACATCGCCACGGGCAACGTCAGCCAGTTCGCCTTCGACAACCAGATCAACGGCAAGGCTTACAACAGCAGCGAACTGCTGGCACTGAACGACCACGAACTCGTCGTGCTCGAGCGCGATGGCAAGGGCCTGGGCGACGGCTCGCCCGGCTCCAAGGCCGTGGTCAAGCAGCTCATCAAGATCGACCTGACCGGCGCGACCGACGTCAGCGGCATCGCCGACCTGCGCACCCAGCCCGGCACGGCCATCGTCGGCACCCGCTTCCTCGACATCAAGGCCGCGATGAACGCCGCGGGCCTCTCCGATGCCATGGTGCCGTCCAAGCTCGAAGGCATCGCTTTCGGCGAAGACGTCATGGTCAATGGCAAGTCGATGCACACGCTGTACCTGTCCAACGACAACGACTTCCTGGGCAACGTGTTGCCCAACGGCAGCGCCACGCCGGTGGCCTACGGCAACCAGTTCTACGTCTTCGCCTTCCAGGGCAATCTGGTCAACCAGACCATCGCCGCCGTGCCGGAGCCCAGCCAGGTCGCGATGCTGCTCGCCGGCCTCGGCGCCATAGGCTTCATCGCCCGCCGCCGCCGCGGCTGATCAGCCTTCGCCAAGCAGGGCCAGGATCATCTCTATCCTGGCCTTGACCGGACTGAGCGCACCCGCGCTGGGCAGCAGGCCGGGCAGATCCATGACCGGGCCGGCATCGCAGCGCGTGCTGCGCCACACCTTGACGCCCCCCGCCTGAGCTTCGCGCAGGGCCGCATCCAGGCCGCGACTCAAGGTGCCGTTGCCGGTGCCCGCGGCGATCAAGCCGTCGACGCCGCTCGCCCACAGGGCACGCACGACAGTGCCGTCGGCGCCCGCATGGTTCATGACGATCTCGACGCGCGGCCAGCGCTCGGCAGGCGCTGCGATACGCGCCAGGCCCTGGGCCTCGCACACCGGCCAGCGGCCCAGCTGGCGCACGCTGCCCTCCTCCACCCGCGCCACCACGGCCCCATCGACCGATTCGAAGGTGTCGACGCGATAGCTGTGCGTCTTGCGCACCTGGACCGCGTCATGCACACGGCCGGCGAAGGCCACGACGACACCGCGGGCATCCGGCGTCGCGGCCACCTGCACGGCGTCGAAAAGATTCTGCGGGCCGTCCGGTGCCAGCGCCGTGGCCGGACGCATCGCTGCCGTCAGCACGACGGGCTTGGCGGGTGACAGCACACGGTGCAGGAAATAGGCCGTCTCCTCCAGCGTGTCGGTGCCGTGGGTGATGACGATGCCGGCGACCTCGGGCCGGTCGAGCTGTTGCTGCACGGCCGTTGCCAGCCGCTGCCAGGTCGCGAAATCCATGTCCTTGCTGTCCAGTTGGGCCAGTTGCTGCGCTTCCAGCTTCTGCCCCGACAGCGCCGGAACTGCCGCCAGCAAATCCTCGACGCTCAGTTGCGCGGCCGTGTAGCCGACCCCGTCGCTGGCGGTTTTCGCAGTGCCGGCAATCGTGCCGCCGGTGCCCAGAATGACGATCAGACGATCAAGGGTTTGCAATTTCTTGGATTCCTGGATGAAAATACAGGTGCTGGACAAATTTCCAGCCACTCAAAAGGCCGCCCGTGCAAGACCGTCCCAAGCTTACCGCCCGACAGCAGCAGATCTTCGACCTGGTGCGCAACGCGATCGAAAGCACCGGCTCGCCGCCCACCCGCGCGGAGATCGCCGCCGAACTGGGTTTCAAGTCCGCCAACGCGGCCGAGGAACATCTGCAGGCCCTGGCCCGCAAGGGCATGCTGGAACTCATCGGCGGCACCTCGCGCGGCATCCGCTTGAAATCGGACATCCTCAACGCCGTCAACCGCGCCCGCCAGTTCAGCCTGCCCATCCCCAGTCTCGCTCAGCTGACACTGCCCCTGATCGGCCGTGTGGCTGCCGGCGCACCCATCCTCGCGCAGGAGCATGTCGAGCAGACCTACACCGTCGAGCCCGGCCTGTTCGCCAGGAAGCCCGACTACCTGCTCAAGGTCAAGGGCATGAGCATGAAGGACATCGGCATCCTCGACGGCGACCTGCTCGCCGTGCAGTCGGCCAAGGAAGCCCGCAACGGCCAGATCGTCGTGGCACGAGTGGGCGAAGAGGTCACGGTCAAGCGCTTCAAGCGCGGGCCTGAGGGCATCCAGTTGCTGCCCGAGAACGCCGATTTCGAGCCCATCCTCGTCAACGAACACAGCGAGAGCTTCAGCATCGAAGGCCTGGCCGTTGGCCTGATCCGAGGACAAGGCTTCAACTGATTTCAAACGGGGGTTCAATTCCCCCCGGCGCGCTCGAAATGAAAAAGGCCCGTGTCACCGACACGGGCCTTTTTGCTTGGATGGTGG
>NZ_JBFUAB010000036.1:47149-78705 GCF_056406535.1 Roseateles sp. P1_C1_2 | reverse complement strand
ATCCAGGACCTGATGACGGAATGCTCCGTCCCGTATTGCTTGGCAAGCGCCTTTGCGCCCGCCGACCCCGACAGATATCGCTGTACGACTTCGAGCTTCAGACTCTCTTCATGTTTCGCCATGAAAAACACCCCAGTGGTTGGACGGGTGTCCAACTTCTGGGGTGCAGTTCAGATGGCGGGCTTTTTTCATGGCCCGCGGAGGCCGCGGCCGGACCGGCCGCAGCGCCCGGCCTCAGGGGCCGCCGATCGGGACAAAGACGATGAGGGGATCGCCGGTGAGGGCAACCACGACGAAGCCGTCGGGCGTGGACACCATCTGGCCTGGCAGCAGTCCCTTCGCATAGCCCGCCACCTTGTAGCCGCGCAACAAGGCGCCCGCTGCGCTATGCACCCAGATGTCGTAGGTTGCGTAGATGCCGTCCAGCCCGCAGATCGGCCGGCCGTCGCGCGTGACGTTGATGTTGTTCGGATAGGGTTCGCCGCCCGGCAAGGCGCCGAGGTAGCGGCCCGTGAGGCCGTCGTCGACTTCGCATTTGTAGCCACCATTCGACACGCCGCCTCCGGACGCCGCATACATGCGGGAGCCGTCGGGGCTGATCGCGACAGCTTGCAGGTTGCCGCCCGAACCATGGGCGATGCCGGCCACCCACTTGCTGAGTAGCATGCCACCCGACACCGACGAGTAGTCGACGCTGTGGCGCCCAGCGAAGCTGACGACAGACTGGCCGTCCAGCGGCGTTGCCAGGCTTTCGCCGAACGCCCCGCTGCCGATGAGTTTGCGGCCGGTAGCGTCGTAGGCGCCGCCCGTGCCGATGAACACCACTTCGGTGCCATTGGGACGGGCCGCCACCAGACCGGTGTAATGGTTCACTGCAAGGTCAAGATCCCAGGCCGGGAGCTTGCTCATCGCCACCAGGTCCACCACCTGCAGCTTGCTGGCCGCCGTGTCCAGCGCGTAGAGGCGGCTGCCATCGAGTGAGACTGTCATCTCACCGAGCGCAGCACCCACGCCGGACAGGGTACGCAGCTTCTGTCCGGAGTAGGCGTTGTACACATCGATATCCGTGCCGCCATGGTTCGCATAGACGTAGGGACGGATGCGGTCGGCCGCGAGATGCCAGTAGGGTGACTGCACCTTTGTCATCGCCATCCCTGCGCTGCTGCTCTTCCACAACGCGACACGAATGACGGTGCCCAGCACATTCGGCGTGGACGTGGCGAGGGTCACGTTGGCATAGCTGACCTCGTTGTCCGGCAGGCTCGCGGCGTTTGCCGACATGGCCAGCTGACCGCCGGTGCTGCCGCTGGCGCTGACCGTCAGCCAGGGGGCGTCGGAACTGGCCGTCCAGTTCAGCGTGCCGCCGTAGTTGTCGTTGATGCGGATGCTGCGTGTCAGGCTGGTGCCCACGGGCGAAGACGCCAGGGCCACACCCCATTCGGCGGCCAGCAGGCGGCGCTGGTCGGCATTGACGTTGATCGTCAGCGGAACGCTGACGCTGTCGCCGTTGACGACGGCCTTGGCCACGACGGTGGCCGAGTTGGAGCCCGCGCTGAGCTTGTCCACGACAGGGCTGAACGACAGTTCTGCGCCGGTCTGGCCCACGGCGCCGGACGCGGTGGTGCTCTGAGGTGCGGCTGCTGGCCAAGCGTTGCGCCGAGGCGGCCGGCGAGATCAAGCAGTTGGTGAAGAGCTCGGTCGAGCAGGTGCAGGGCAGCAGCCAATTGGTGCGCGGCACCGGCGAGGTCATGGGCGAGATCGTCACTCAGATTCAGCGCGTGTCGGCCATGGTCGGCCAGATCAGCCAGAGTTCGCGCGAGCAGGACCAGGGCATCGTCGAGATCCACCAGTCCATGGGCCAGCTCGACGACATGACGCAGCGCAACGCCTCTCTGGCCGAAGAAAGCACGGCCGCGGCCGAAAGCCTGCGCCAGCAGGCCGAACGCCTGACCCAGGCGGTCGCGAGCTTCCGCCTGGAAGCCTGACGACCCGGGCCGATCAGCGCAAGCGCTCGGCCAGGTCGTCGTGGCCCCGTTCGCGCGCGTGATCGGTGGCGGTCCACCCCTGGGAATCACGGTCGGCCTTGCGGGCGCCGGCGGCAAGCAACAACTCCACCATCTCGCGCGACCCCGTTTGTGCGGCCAGCATCAGGACCGTGCGGCCCTTGACATCGCGCAGATGGACCGAGGCGCCGGCTTGCAGGGCCGAACGCGCCATCGCCACGTCGACGTGATTGACGGCGCCCAGCAGCAGGGCATGGGCCTTCGCGGGCTCGGCCGCGTCAGACGCGGCCAGGCCTTGCACTGCCTGAGGCGCCACACGTGCCCGGGCGGCAACCCCGCTTGAAACCGCCTCCGATCGCGCCAGCACCGCGCCCTGGTTGGCCGCTTCAGCCACCACCTTGGGCGGCGCAGCAGCCATCGCCGGTGCGGGCGGGGGTGGCGCGGCAGCCATCACCGGTGCGGCCGGCGGCGCCGGCATCACGGGCTGGGACAGCACCGCCGCAGGCGCTGCACTGACTTCAGCCTCTCTTTGCTGCCGAGGCGTCGCATCTGCCACCACCACGGGGGCCGGGCGTTCGGCGCGCGGCTTGGCCGGGCCGACCTTGGCCGCTGCTCGCGGTGCTTCAGCGACGGGGGCAGGCAGGGCCTCGACCTTGGCGTCGGCCTGGGCCACCACCACGGGCGCAGTCGATGCGGGCTGGGCGGCGGCCAGTCGCGGATCGGGCTCCCGCCGTGGCTCGGTGGTTCGGCCTTTCAAGACCAGCGCGGTGGCCACCAGCAACCCGGTCAGCAGCAGGCCCAGCAGATAGGGCTGCCAACGCCAGGCCAAGCTGCTGTCGGAGACCGGCACCGCAGCCGCCACCTCGGGCCGAGGCAAGGCCGCCATCAGCCGTGCATAGCGCTGCTCACGGCCCGTGTCGGCATCGCCGAGCAGGGCTTGCGTGTACGCGGCCTCGTCCGCGTCCTTGGCCGGAATGGGGTCGTACTCAGCCATCACGCCACTCGCTGAGTCGATGCCGCAGCGCCTCGCGCGCATAGCGCAGGCGGGTCTTGGCGGTTTCCTGATGGGCCTGGGTCACGTCGGCAATCTCGGCGAGGCTGAGCTCGACCACGGTGAAGAGCAAGAAGGCCTCCCGCTGCTCGACCGACAGGCCCAGCAGGCCGCCCTCCACGGCTTCCACGAGACGCTTGGAAGCCAGCATTTGCTCGGGGCCGGCCACGGCGGAGGCCAACTGATCCAGGTCGGCCTCGTCGTCGCTCTGGGGCGGGCGCGCCCGCAGATGGTCCAGCACGCGGTTGCGCATCACGGTGTAGAGCCAGGTCGAGAACCGGGCCTTGGCCGGCGCGAAGCTGGCCGCCTTGCTCGCCACGGCCAGCCAGCCTTCCTGGTGCAGATCCTCCACCGTGGCGCGGTCGGTGGGGTGCAGCATCTGGCGAACGAAGGCGAAGGTCTTGCGGTCGTGGCGACGGTAGAGGCGGTCGAACGCACCCATGTCGCCGCGCAGATAGCTGGCGATAAGTTCTTCATCGGCGGGTTCACTCGCGGCCACCATGCGGCGCGGATGCTACGCCGGCGAGAGGGGTTGCTGCATCAGGCGATGCCTCCTCACCAGCGCGCCGGCGGGTCGGGTACATAGCCGCCGCTGCTGTTGGGGAAGGAGCGCGGCAGCACGGCCACCGGCCGCGGCATGATGCCTGCCGCGACCAGATTGGCCTGGCTGTCGTACTGGATCTCCAGCAACTGCTCCGGCTGGCTGCTGCGTCGCTGGAAGCCGGTGTGCTGGATGGGCGACCACTCCGAGGCGCCATGCCCGGTGCCCAGCTTGGCGCGCGCCGAGCGCTCGGCTTCGGCACGCCCCGCGCTTTCACGCGCCGGCGCAGCCTGGGCGGCCGCATCCGCCGCCGCGCCATTCAGGCGGCCCAGGGGGCTGGGTGCCACGGGCGCCGCAGGCGCCTCGTACACCACCGGCGGTGGCGGCGGGACGTAGACCTCGCGAAACACCGCCGCACCGATCACGCCCACATTGGCCGGCCGCCCGGTGCGTGCCGCATAGGAGTCGCCCAGCGACGTGAACTCAAAGGCGGCGATGCGATCGTCACTCTTGCGCCAGCCCGTGATGTCATGGCTCTCCCCCGGGCTCAGCACATAGCCCGACTGGTTGAAGCTCGCCGTGTCACCGGTGATGGCGTTGACGCCGTCCACCGACAACACCACCAGCACCCGCTCGCCGCTGCGGTTGCTGAGCCGTATCGCGTAGCGCGCGCCCGGCGTACCGGGGCTGTAGCGGCGCCCGCGGCTGGGGTACTGGGCCAGCAAGGCGCCGCTGTCGCGATCCACCAGCTGCACGTCGAGCAGGGGCGGCACGGGGGCGGCGGCGCAGCCAGCGTGCAGGCCGGCCAGGCTCGTCAAAGCGGCCAACTGGAGCAAGGCGGTGCGGCGGCGCAGGGGAAGCAACGAACTCATGGCGGATCCTTCGCAAGGTGGGGTCCTCTGCTTGTACGGAGCCGCTTCCGAAACGGGGTGAAATCAGCCTCTTGCGACGCGCCAGCCCCGGTAGCGGCGCGTCAGCCGCCTGGTGCGGAGCTGATCGGCAACCAGGGTCCACAGCATGGCCGAGCTCTCGCAGGTGCCGCCCGACAGCTCCAGCAGGTCCGCCGAATGGGCCGCTGGCCACTGCTTCGTGCCCGGTGAGGCGGACAAAGAAAAAGCGGCCTGAGGCCGCTTCTGTCGCAGGGGGAGCAGGACGGGCCGCTCAGGCCTTGATGTCCAGCAGCGCACCTGTCGTGTTGATCTGCGTCTGCAGCACCTTCAGGTTGGCCACATAGGCATAGGCGGCGGACTGCTGCTCGACGATCTCGTTGGCCGGGTTGATCTCACGCTCGGGCACCTTGTCGACATTCGTCGGCTCGGCGCTGGAACGGCCCTGGTTGGTCGAGGCCAGATTGGCAATGTTCGCCGACGACGCACGCAGGCGCTCGTTCGCGGACGAGATACCAGACAGGGCGGAGGACAGGGCGTTCATCGGGATTCAGTTGGGCAGCGCTTGGGCCGTACATCGGCAGCGCCTGGTTGAACTTTAGAACATTTGGCGAAAAACCCCACATTTCCGGGGATCGCCGCACCGCCAACCGTGAAATCAGCCCGCCAACTCTTCGTAGCCGCCGGCCGAAACGAAGACACGCACGCTGTCGCCGCCCGCCGCCTTGGCCTCGGTGCAGGCCAGGGCCGCGCCGCCGAGCACGGCGTCGACGGTCATCAGCGTCGGCTGGATCTGCACGACGCCCAGCGACGCCTTCACGCGGGTGCGGTGCAGGCCCCAGCGCAGGCGGTAGTTGGCGATGGCGGAGCGCACCTTCTCGGCAATGATCTGGGCGTAGTGCTGGTCGCAGTCGGGCAGCAGGATGGCGAAATGGTCTTCCTCCAGGCGCGCGACCAGGTCGGAAGCTCGCACCTTGCTGATCAGCATCTGGCCGAGGCCGTAGAGGAAATGGTCGCCCACCTCGGTGCCCATGTCCTTGATGACCTCGCTGAAGCGGTCCACGTCCACCCAAAGCACCGACACCGGTTCGTTGCGGCGGCT
Organism: Roseateles sp. P1_C1_2; assembly: GCF_056406535.1. NCBI lineage: Bacteria > Pseudomonadati > Pseudomonadota > Betaproteobacteria > Burkholderiales > Sphaerotilaceae > Roseateles > Roseateles sp. P1_C1_2. The sequence continues at coordinate 73,121 of NZ_JBFUAB010000036.1, read as the reverse complement.
GCCCACATGCTCGCCCAGGCGGCGCTCGAACTCGCGGCGGTTGGCCAGCTCGGTGACGGCGTCGTGCTTGGCCGTCCAGGTGGGTTGCAGGCGCAGGGCGCGGGCGGCGCTCACGTCCTCGACGATCCACAGCGCCTCGGCCGTCGGCGCATCCCAGTGCACCGGCGTGGCCTGCAGCCGGCCCCAGAAACGGTGGCCGTCGCGCTTGACGTATTCGATCTCCTCGTCCAGCGGCTGGCCGGCGGCGAATGCCGCAGCGGCGCGCTCGTGCAAGGCCGTGTGGGCCATGTCGGTGGTGTGGACCCCCCGCGTGCCCTGACCCGACAGCTCGCTGTCATCGCCATAGCCGAACAGGTGGTTGAACTCCTCGCTGACGACCTCGAAGCGCTGGCCGGAAACAAAGGCGACCGCCGTGGGCGCCCTGACCAGCAAGGCGCGAAGGCGGGCGGCGGTGGTGTCTTCGGTCGAGGCGGGCGTGCCGGGAGTAGCGCTGCTCATGGGGGTCTCCGAGTCGATCTTCTAGGCCCGACTATCGCAGGACTGAAGCCTTTCGACCATGACGCACGTCACGCGGCCAGTGCCCGGGCTGCGCCACGACGCAGCGCCACGACGGAGCGCGGCGCTTGCGCATCGACGCCTCCTAGCCGGCCGCTTTGGCCGATGGCGGCTGCACCGGCGAGTCCGGAGCGCCCAGGCCCATCTTGGAATTCGGCCGCGCATCGTGGCCGCGCTTCCACTGCCGCATGGTGTCGACCGCCACCGAGCGGCGGATGTAGCGATGCCAGATGAAGCTGAGGTCGAAGATTAGGATGGCCAGCCACCACAGATAGAGGAAGGCCGCGCCGGCAAGCAGGACGGGCCAGGCGGCGGGGGGCGGCGGCGCCGTCGGGCCGTCGGCGCCCAACAGTCGCGACAGCACGATGAAGGCGATGACGAGGGTGCCGACGCCGACCAGGCAGCGTCGCCCCCAGTTGGGCTTGCGCGGCAGCAGCCAGCCGCTCAGCGCAATCAGCGCAGCGGCGGCGATCGGAGCGAGTCGGCCGACGAGTTCAGCCACGTGGGCGGGTGCGGCGCTGCTCGTGAACGGACTGCCGAGAAAGTCGGCCGGGCCGTCCGGCAGCCACAGGTAAAACGGCCAGGCGCCGATCAGGAAGACCAGCGTGGCCGCGAGATGCCAGCGCAGGCCACCGGTGTGCACCAGCCGCGGCAGCCGGGCGGCGGCGGTGATGCCCATCATCAGGCCGCTCATCAAGAGGATCTGCAGCGGCAGCCTATCGAAGGTCGCACCCGTCGGCGTCACGCCCTTGTAGAGCAGGAAGACCGCCGCCACGTGCAGCAGGAAGCTCGACACATAGGGAAGGGACAGGCTCACCCGGTCGATCAGCCAGTTGCTGGCCGGGACCCTGGGCTTCACGGCCGGTTCCGGCAGCACCACGTCATCGATGAAATGGCCGAACACCTCGGCGTCGTTCCAGTAGTCGTTGTGCGCCTTGCCGGGCAGCCAGTAGCGGCTGAAGCCGAAGTCGTGCTCGCTGCCGAACTCGAAGGCCGCGCAGCCACTGTCCTTCAGGAAGCCCATGGCCGAGTCGAGCTTGAAGCCGATCGGGTCGCCGTAGTCGTAGTAGTTGCGCCACTTGATCTGCTGCCGCAGCACCAGGCGCGGCGCCTTGGCGTCGCCGAACAGCACCTGCTGGCCGGACAGGCTGGACTGCAGCTCGAGGTCTCGCCACAGCGACGGCCACAGCACGATGTGCTTGTCGATCGGCGAGCCTATCGTCATATAGCCGCGCACATAGCGAATCCAGCCGTCATCGACAGGCGCACTGGCCGGGTTGTCCGGGTCGATGACGGGCCGGCCCGACAGCGCCTCGAGCAGGCCCAGGAAGCTGATGACGGTGCCCTCGCTGTGCGCAACGATGTAGATCTCGGGATCGCAGCCCGGGCAGAGCTGCTGGAAGGTCGCCACGATCTGCGCCAGCGCACTGTGGAAGCGGTGCAGGATCTTGTGGCGGTAGTAGGGGAAGTCGGTGACGAGCTGCACGTCGCCGACGTAGTCACGCAGCAAGGGCGCCAGATCGAACTTGAAGATGCCCATGCGGGCCAGCACGGCCAGCAGGCTTTCCAGCACGCCGACGGTCTCGACGATCTCGTCGACGACGCCGGTGCCGAGCTGGAAGTCCTCGGCCTTCAAGTGGCCGTTGGGCACATCCTTGCGGTACTGCGACTCGGCGCGGCTGACCACCGTGTGGCCCCAGGCCTTGGTCTCCTCCAGCGTGTCATTGGCCTTGACGACCTGGCCGGGGRTGTCGGCCCAGTAGACCTCGGCGAAGCCGATGCGCGACAAGGTGTCGTCCTCGTGGGCGTCCAGGCGGCTGATGCGCACCGTCGCCGCCGAGCCGAGGTTGAAGTAGCCCAGCGGCATGACCGGCAGCGGCGGCGAAGCCCGGTCGCCGAAACGCCGCGCCACCGAACGGATGGTGTCGCTGCGCAACTGGCTGCCGATGCCGTGGATGGCGACGACGATCTTGTCCATCGTCGGGCGGCCCTCGCTGGCGTCCGCAATGGACGCGGCCGTGGCTGTCTGCTGGGCGGCGCTGGATGCTTCGGTCATGGGGCTCTCCTGGAAGGAAGATCCCGCATGGTGCCGTCAAGCCGCCCCCGGCTGCCTCACCAAGTCTGAGGACGGCTCAGGGCGCGATCTGCTCGGCGTAGTCGTAGAGGGCCGACAGGATGGCCTCGCCGCGCTCGTCGGCGGCCTCGCCCAGCTGGTCGATGCGTTCCATGAAGGCCGCCAGCGTCTGCGCCCCGCCCTCGCCTTCGTGCAGCCGCGCGGCCAGATGGGCCTGCCAGCGCTCGGTCTCGTCGGTCGACAGGCTCTGCGGGAAGTTGCGGGCGCGCCAGCGGAACACGAGCTCGTCCAGTCGCCCGTCCTGGAAGGCCAGCTTGCCCTGGGCGACGCGTTCGGCGAGCTGTTCGGGCGCCGTCGTGCGCACCCGGTTCAGCGCGCGGCGGTCTTCGTTGCCGATGAAGCCGCCGTAGAGGTCTTCATCCACGTCGGCCGGCGCAAAGGGCTCGCGCTGGAAGACATCGGCCCACAGGCCATCCAGCAGCCTGCCCTTCTCGGCCAGCAGCTTCGCGTTGGCGAGCTGGGCCTCGGTGTCATGCCCCCAACGCTCGGCCATCGCGGGGCTGAGGGTCTTCAGGTTGCCGATGACGATGGGGCTCTTGTTGACGTGGATGGTCTTGACCGGCAGCCGCGTGACGCCTTCGGGCAGCAGTTCCTGCTTGGTGAACATGCGCTCGCGGATGGCCGCGGCGTTCAGCGTCAGCAGTTCTTCGGGCGAGGCCGAGCAGTCCCAGACGATGAGTTCGTTCTTGTTCGTCGGGTGCGGCGCCAGCGGCCACACCATGGCGATGCAGCCGCGCTCGGGGCCGTACATGCCGGAGATGTGCAGAAAGGGCTTGGCCGTACCGATTTCATCCCACACCGCCTGCTTGGTGCGCAGCTTGACGCAGAAGTCCCACAGCTTGGGCTGGGCCTGGCGCAGCTTGCGCGCCAGCGCCACGGTGGCGCGCACATCCGACAGCGCATCGTGCGCCGCTTCATGGGCCACGCCGTTGGCAATGGTCAGGTGCTCGAGCTTGAAGCTGGGTCGGCCGTCCTCGTGTTTGGGCCATGCCATGCCGTCGGGCCGCAGCGCATAGGCGCAACGCACGACGTCCAGCAGGTCCCAGCGGCCGCAGCCGTTCTGCCACTCGCGGCCATAGGGGTCGATGAGGTTGCGCCAGAACAGGTGGCGGGTCACCTCGTCGTCGAAGCGGATGGAGTTGTAGCCCACGCCCACCGTGCCTGGCAGGGCCAGCACGGTCTCGATGGCGGCAGCGAATTCGTGCTCGGGCACACCCTGCTGAAGGCAGTGCTGGGGCAGGATGCCGGTCAGCAGGCAGGACTCGGGGTCGGGCAGATAGTCGGGCGCCGGCTGGCAGTACAGCATCAGCGGCTCGCCGATCTCGTTGAGCTCGGCGTCGGTGCGCAGGCCGGCGAACTGGGCCGGGCGGTCACGGCGCGGTACGCGGCCAAAGGTCTCGTAGTCGTGCCAGAAAAATGAAAGGGAAGACATGCCCGTCACGATAGCGCAGCGCTAGAGTCCCTCGGCATGAGACTTGCCCTGCTGCTCCTGGCCGCCTGCACGGCCGCCCATGCCGACGACGCGATCTCGCCGGACCGGCCCGACTTCACCAACGGCCCCGACGTGATGGCCGCGGGGCGCTTGCAGATCGAGGCCAGCGGCGCCTGGCAGCGTGATGCGTCGACCCGGCTGCGCTCGACGCCGACGCTGCTGCGTCTGGGTGTCGGCCATGACCTGGAGCTGCGGCTGGAGACCGACGGGGTGCTGCGCCAGCGCAACCCGGGCGCCAGCGGCCGAGGGGACCTGGCGGTCGGCTTCAAATGGCAGATGCAGGATGGCGACGAGGCCAAACCCGGCCTGGGCTGGCTGTTCGAAGTGCAGACAMCCACCGGCAGCGGGCCGTTCAAAGGTCATGGCCTGCGGCCCGGCCTGAGCTTTCTGGCCCAGTGGGAGCTGCCGGCGGGCTATTCGCTCGGCACGATGACCGGTGTCTTCATCGATCGCAATGACACCGACCAACGCTACACGGGGGCCCTGCTGTCGGCCAGTCTCGGCATCCCGCTGGGCGACAAGCTGCACGGCTTTGCCGAGATTGCCGGCCAGCAGATCGCGTCGGCGCGCAACGGCGGCAATGTCGTCACGGCCGGCACGGGGCTGGCCTGGCAGCTCACGGGCGACGCTCAGCTCGACACGGCCGTGTTTCGCGGCCTGAACCACCACACGCCGGATTGGGCGTGGACGGTGGGGCTTTCGCTGCGTTTCTAGCGCTTCTTCACGACGACGCTGCCGATGGAATAGCCGGCGCCGAAGGAGCAGATGACGCCCGCTTCGCCGGCCTTCAGGTCGCCACGGTGATGGTGGAAGGCGATGATGGAACCGGCCGACGCGGTGTTGGCGTACTCGTCCAGGATCAGCGGCGCGATCTCGCTGCCGGCGTCCGCTCCCACCAGCTTCTTGATGACGAGCTGGTTCATGCCCTGGTTGGCCTGGTGCAGCCAGTAGCGGCGCATCTGGGTCGGCTCCAGGCCCAGCTTGGCCAGATGGGCCTCGATATGGGCCGCAGCCATGGGCACGACTTCCTTGAAGACCTTGCGGCCCTCCTGGCAGAAGGTCAGGTCGCGGTCGCTGGGGTCGCGGTCTTCGGCGCGGTTCATGAAGCCGAAGTTGTTGCGGATGTTGCTGCTGAACTGCGTGGCGAGCTGGGTGCCGAGGATCTCCCACTGGTCGGCGCTGGTGGCGTCCTCCGCCCGCTCGACGATGACGGCTGTGCAGACGTCGCCGAAGATGAAGTGGCAGTCGCGGTCGCGCCATTCCAGGTGGGCCGACGTGATCTCGGGGTTGACGACGAGCACGCATTTGGACGCGCCCGAGCGCACGGCGTTGAAGGCCTGCTCCAGCGCGAAGGTGGCCGAGGAGCAGGCCACGTTCATGTCGAAGCCGTAGCCACCGGCACCCAGCGCCTGCTGGATCTCGACCGCCATGGCGGGATAGGCACGCTGCATATTGGCGCTGGAACACAGCACGGCGTCGATGTCGGCGCCCGTCTTGCCCGCTTGCGCCAGGGCCTGGCGAGCCGCATCGGCAGCGATCTCGGCCATCAGCGAGATCTCGTTGTCACCGCGCGGCGTGAAGCGCGGGTACATGCGCGTCGGGTCGAGCACGCCGGCCTTGTCGATGACATAGCGCTGCTTGATGCCCGAGGCTTTTTCGATGAACTCGACGCTGGAGTGTGTCAACGCGGCGCGCTCGCCGGCCGCGATGGCCGTCGCGTGCTCGGCGTTCTGCAGGTCGGCGTAGGCGTTGAAGGCCTCGACCAGCTCGGCGTTGGTGATGACATGGGGCGGGCGGTACAGGCCGGTGCCGCTGATGACCACGGCCGGGAATGAAGCTTGCATGAGGAGGACGCCCTGCTGATGTACGAAGCCTGAAATTTTATAGAGCCATGCTGGTGCACCATCTAAGCACTAGCCTGGGGACCCATGCACGAAGACAGTTTGCTCCCCCCCGACGACGCGCTGCGCCTGGCCCTGCACAACGAGGTGCATGCCCGGCCGCCGGCGCGCATCCGCCTGCCGGCCGTCATCGTGCACATCGCCGTGCTGAACGATGGCGTCACGCGCGCCGATGAACATGCCCACCTGCGCCAACTGCCGGGCCAGCATGAGCTGGCCCTGGAAGCGCTGGGCGCCAACTTCCTGCGCCTGCGCTGCGGCGAGTTCTCGCTGAAATGGGAGCGCCATGCCGAGTTCACGCGCTACGCGGTCGTGCAGCCCCTGCCGGCCGACGCCGAGCCCAGCGCGCAGACCCTGGATGCACTGACGTTGCGCGTCGCCACCGACTGGCTGGCCCGCATCCCGGGCCGCACCTTCGCGGCCATCAAGCTGGTCATGATCGAGCGGCCGCTGACCTTCGCGCCCAGTGCGTTGGCCGAGGCCCGGGCCTGGTTCGGCGCCCACGCCGTGGTCGCCTCGACCATGGGCGGGCATTCGCTGGTGGTGACCGATTTCTGCCTGCGCGCCACCGGCTTCGAGCACATCCTGGTGCTGGCCGAACCCGGCACGCCCGAGACCCGCGCCGGCCGCATCTGCCAGCGCCTGCTGGAGCTGGAGACCTACCGCTTGATGGCCCTGCGCGGCCTGCCCGCCGCCAAGTCGCTGGGCGCGACACTCGCCGAGGTGGAGGCGACACTGGCCAGCATCACCGCGCGGCTGGAAAAACGCGGCGCGTCGGAAGCCGAGCTGCTGGACGACCTGATCTCGACCGCCGCCCGCATCGAGCATGCGACGGCCTCGCACCAATACCGCTTTGCCGCGACCCAGGCCTACCAGGCCATCGTCGAGCAGCGCATCACCGAACTGCACGAGGGCAAGGTGGCCGGCACGCAGTCGCTGGGCGAATTCATGCAGCGCCGCCTGTCGCCCGCCATGGCCACCGTGAATGCGACGGCGCAGCGGCTGGCCGGGTTGTCGCAGCGCATCTCACGCGCCAGCGCCCTGCTGCGCACGCGCGTCGACATCGCTACCGAGGCGCAGAACCAGCAGCTGCTGGCCCAGCTCAACAGCGGCCAGCGCACGCAGCTGCGCATGCAGGCGACCGTCGAGGGCCTGTCCATCGCGGCCATCACCTATTACGTCGTCAGCCTGCTGCTTTACTTCTTCAAGGCCCTGAAGGCCGAAGGCTGGCTGCCGGTGCAGCCGGAGCTGGCGGCTGGGGCAGCCATTCCCATCGTGCTGCTGGTCGTCTGGCAGACGACGCGGCGCATCCACCGCAAGTTCTTCAGCCACCCCTGACGCTGACGATCTCCAGGCCTGGCCGGCGCAGCACGTCCAGCTGGGCCGCATCGGCCTGGGGCGTAACGAGCAGCGTGCCCAGGCCCGACAGCGGCGCCACGCGGTAGGGCGAGACCTTGCCGAGCTTGTCGCTGCTGGCCATCAGCACGGTCTCGGCGGCGCTGGCCATCAACAGGGCCTTGACCTGGGCCTCCTCGGCGTCGCCGGTGGACAGGCCGAACTCGGCCTGCACACCCGTCACACCCAGGAAATAGCAGTCCGCCCGCAGCGCCTGGATGGCCTGGGCCACGCCCGCGCCGACGGCCACGCCGGAATGCTTGAAGAGGCGACCGCCCAGCATCAGCACTTCCACCGTCGGATGCTCGATCAGCGCCGCCGCGATGACGGGGCTGTGCGTGGCCACCGTCGCGCGCAGCGTGGCCGGCAGCTGCCGGACCATGGCCAGGGTGCTGGTGCCGCCGTCGACAAAGACGAGCTGGCCATCGGCGATCAGCGACGCGGCGTGGCGGCCGAGCGCCTGCTTCTCGTCCACGGCAATGACGCTGCGCCGCGCCAGGTTGGCCAGGGCCGGCGACACCGGCAGCGCCCCGCCATGCACGCGCTGCAGCGCACCGCGGGAGGACAGATCGCGCAGGTCGCGGCGGATGGTGTCCTCGGACACCTGCAGGCGCTCGGCCAGTTCGCGTGCCAGCACACGGCCGCTGCGCTGCAACTCATCCAGGATGGCCAGGTGGCGTTGTTCGGTCAGCATCTGCGGGCTTGCATGGTTTTGCGTGATTGTGCATGATTTATTTTCAAATCAGGAAACAACATGCAATCACCGACCGAAACACGCATCACCGACCTGCCCCTGCACGAGCGCGTGCGCGTCCGGCAGGAGCGCCTGCTGTCCGACAACTGGTACACGCTGAAGACCACGCGCTTCGAATTCCTGCGCAGCGATGGCCAATGGCAGACCCAGGACCGCGAGACCTATGACCGCGGCAATGGCGCCTGCATCCTGCTCTACCAGCGACAGCGCCGCCGCGTGCTGCTGACGCGGCAGTTCCGCTATCCGGTCTTCGTGAACGGCTGGCAGCAGCTGATGGTCGAAGCCGTGGCCGGGTTGCTGGACGAGGCCGACCCGCTGAGCTGCATCCGCGCCGAGGCCGAGCAGGAGGCGGGCGTGAAGTTGCGCCAGGTGCAGCCGCTGTTCGAGGCTTACATGAGCCCGGGCTCGGTGACGGAGAAGCTGCACTTCTTCGCCGCGGAGTACGAAGACGGCGATCTCGTCGGTGAGGGTGGCGGACTTGTCGAGGAGGGCGAGGATATTGCCCGCTTCGAGATCGGCTTCGACGAAGCCATGCGCCAGGTCGAGGCCGGCGAGATCGTCGATGCCAAGACCCTGATGCTGCTGCGCTGGGCCGAGCGCCATGTCTTCGGGCCGCCGCCGCGCCAGGGCCCCTTGCTCGTCTTCATCGCCGGGCCTTACCGCAGCGGCACCGGCGACCGCGAGGACGCCATCGCCGCCAACGTCAGGGCCATGCAGGACGCCGCCGTGCAGGTCGCTGTCCGCGGCCACCTACCGCTGCTGGGCGAATGGGTCACGCTGCCGCTGATCGAGGCGGCAGGCGGACAGCGCGGTGACGCGGTCTGGGATCGCTACTTCCACCCCCATGCCCAGGCCCTGCTGGAACGCTGCGATCTGCTGCTGCGCATCGGCGGCGAATCGGCGGGCGCGGACACCATGGTCAAGGCGGCATTGGCACGCGGTCTGGGGGTTCACTACGGCCTGGCCTCATTGGCCGCTCCAACTGCGTAGAATCAATCACCGGGCCCAAATTTTGGCGTCCGGTTTTTTTTGCCCGCTGCAAAAGCGGGCGGAACAGCCGGCAGAGCCAAGTCAAGCGCTCGCAGCCCAGGCACGCACTGCATGAACGCGCGCCGCAACTGTGAACTTGAATCATGGAAATCTTCGACTACGACAACATCCTGCTGCTGCCCCGCCGTTGCCGCGTGGAAAGCCGCTCCGACTGCGACACCTCCGTGCAGTTCGGCCCACACCGCTTCAAGCTGCCGGTCGTGCCCGCCAACATGAAGACCGTGGTGGACGAGCCCATCACCGAGCTGCTGGCCCGCGAGGGCTACTTCTACGTGATGCACCGCTTCGACCTCGACAGCCTGGCCTATGCCAAGGACATGCGCGATAAAGGCCTGCTCGTCAGCTTGAGCGTGGGCGTGAAGCCGGCCGACTTCGAACTGGTCGACAAGCTCGCGGCCGAGGGCGTCGGCGCCGATTACCTGACCATCGACATCGCCCACGGCCATGCCGAGAGCGTGCAGCGCATGATCGGCCACATCAAGCAAAGGCTGCCTGAGACCTTCGTCATCGCCGGCAATGTCGGCACGCCCGAGGGCGTCATCGACCTGGAGAACTGGGGCGCGGACGCGACCAAGGTCGGCGTCGGCCCCGGCAAGGTCTGCATCACGCGGCTGAAGACCGGCTTTGGCACGGGTGGTTGGCAGCTGTCGGCGCTGAAGTGGTGCTCACGCGTCGCCACCAAGCCCATCGTGGCCGATGGCGGCATCCGCCACCATGGCGACATCGCCAAGAGCGTGCGCTTCGGCGCTGCCATGGTGATGATCGGCTCGCTGTTCGCCGGCCATGAAGAGTCGCCCGGCACGACCGTCGAGGTCGACGGCAAGCTCTACAAGGAGTACTACGGCTCGGCGAGCGACTTCAACAAGGGCGAGTACCGCCATGTCGAGGGCAAGCGCATCCTGGAGCCGGTCAAGGGCAAGTTCGCCGACACGCTGCGCGAGATGCAGGAAGACCTGCAGAGCTCGATCTCGTATGCGGGCGGCACGCAGTTGTCGGACTTGCGCAAGGTGAACTACGTCATCCTGGGTGGTGAGAATGCGGGCGAACATTTGTTCATGTGATCACCTGCAGAACGCGGGGGAGCACCTCGCGCGCAGTGCGAGGCCCGCATTCCGGCGAAGCCAGAACGCCGGTGAGCATCTCTTCATGTAAGCGACCAAACGCCGGAGCGCCCGTGGATGCACCTTCCACGGGTGCTGGTCTGCCCAGAGTTGGCAGTCGGACCCTGCGTAACCCTCGTCGGGTAAGCCCGCCCCAGATTCCCGGGACGCTCTCCCGCCGTCAGTTCCATTCCCCGTAAAGTGCGCCGCACTCAACAACAAGGGAGGAAATGATGGGAATCCATCGTCAACTAGCTACGGGTCTGGCTGCAGCGGTTCTGTCGGCAGTCGCCGGCCATGCCGCCGCGGCCACGGCAACTGCTGCCATGAGCACCATCCACTTCACGGTGGTTGATCTCGACCTGAACGACGGCATCGCGGCGGGAATCACCTTCACCAATTTCGGTGGCGCCGGCATTGATACGCAGACAAAGGGCATCAATGGGCCGAATCCCGATTGGATGTGGCGCCTGACCTCCATGGGGTTGGGGCTCGGTCCGCTGACGTCGCAGACCGGCAGTTCCTTCGCCTCGGGCACTCTCTTCGCGGGCGATGTCCTCGGCTCGGGTGTTGCTGCCTCGACCAGCGCTCAGGCATGGGGCGACAGCAACTCTGCGCGGGGCTCGGTGCAAGTCTTCAACGTGAATTTCGTGCTGGCACCCCATACGCAGTTGCTGCTGCTCGGCGATGCAAGTGTTGCCAGTGGCGGCGCGGCGGGGGAATCCGCACGGGCTGACGTGGGCATCTCATTGCAGACCGCGGACTTCTCCATCTATCGTTCTGCCCAGCAAGTCGCTTGGCTCAGCCCGCTGGGCGTGACTCAGATTGACGGCACGAGTCAACTCCTGGTCAGTCTCTCCAACGAGTCGGCGCAAGACCAGCTGATGGGAACTGCATACGCGTACTCCGTCTCGTCGGTACAAGGGATGGCCACTGCCGTGCCCGAGCCGGCCTCCGCCGGCCTGTTGCTGGCCGGGCTGGCGGGGTTGGGCGCGCTGAGCCGCCGCCGGCGCTGACAATCCGGGCCCACAGGGCCGGCGACAGCTCGTCCAGGGAGGGCTCGCATGGACTTCGCCACCTACCGCCGCCATGACGCGACCTCGCTTGCCGCCGAGGGGGCCGCCGGCCGCGTTGATGCGCCAACCCTGCTCGACCTGGCCCTGACGCGACTGGCCGACGTCCAACCCCGACTCAACCCCGTCTGCCGGCTGATGGAGGCCGAAGCCCGCGCCCAGTTGGCGCGCGGCGTCGGCACCGGCCCGCTGGCCGGTGTGCCCTGTCTCATCAAGGACGTGGCCGAGGACTACGCCGGCGTCCCCACCAGTTGGGGCAGCCGCGCCCTCGCCTCCTTGCCGCCGTCGCGCGAGCATGCCCATGCCGTGCGGCGCCTGCTCGACGCCGGCCTCGTCATCTTCGGCAAGACCAATGCGCCGGAGCTGGGCCTCAAGGGCGTCACCGACCCGCTGGCCTTTGGCCGCAGCAGCAACCCCTGGGACCTGAAGCGCACGCCGGGCGGCAGCAGCGGTGGCTCGGCGGCGGCCGTCGCGGCGGGTGTCGTGCCGATGGCTGCGGGCAACGACGGCGGCGGCTCCATCCGCATTCCGGCGGCCTGTTGCGGGCTGGTGGGTTTGAAACCTTCGCGCGGCCGCGTATCGGTAGGCCCGGGGGCCGGCGAAGTCTGGTTCGGCGCCTGCAGCGAGGGCGTCGTCTCGCGCAGCGTGCGCGACACCGCGCTGGCGTTGGACATCCTCAGCGGCCCCGAGCCCGGCGACCCGGTCGCCCTGCCCGCGCCGGGCACCCCTTTCGTGGATCAGCTGCGCTCGCCGCTTCGCCGGCTGCGCATCGCCTGGTGCGCCGATTCGCCTATCGGTGAGCCGGTACACGACGAAGCTCGCATCGCTGTGGAGCGCACCGTCGCGCTGCTGAAACGCCTTGGCCATGTCGTCGAGCCGGCCAGCCCGGACATCGACGGCCGCGCGCTGGCCAACAGCTTTCTGCACATCTACTTCGGCCAGGTGCCGGCCGCGATGAGCCGCGCCGTTGCGCTGGGCGGCCGCGAGGCCGACTTCGAGCCGCTGACCCGGCTCATCGCCACGCTCGGCCGCGCCACCAGCGCCGAGCGGCTGACGCTGGAGCTGCTGCGCTGGAACGACTACGCACGCAGCCTCGCCGCCCTGCATGCGCGCTACGACCTCTATCTGACGCCAACGCTGGCCTCGCCGCCCGTGCTGCACGGCACCGGCGACCCGCCGCCGCTGCAGATCGCCGTGCTGGGCGCGCTGCGCGCCTCGGGCCTGCTGGGCCTGCTCAAGCGCGCCGGGCTGCTCGACGGCGTCGTGCAGCAGATGGCGACCGACAGCCTGCGCCACGTACCCTTCACCCAGCTCGCCAACCTGACCGGCACGCCGGCCCTCTCGCTGCCGCTGCACTGGACGGCCGACGGCCTGCCGCTGGGCGTGCAGTTCAATGCGGCACCGGGCGAGGAAGGCCTGTTGCTGCAACTGGCCGCCGAGTTGGAAGCCGCACAGCCCTGGTTCGATCGCCAGCCTAGCTGAAGCGCACCGAGGCCTCGAAGCCCGGTTCGGCATTGCGCAGTTCCAGCCTGCCACCATGCGCCTCGGCCACCAGGCGGCACAGGCACAGGCCCAGGCCCATGCCACCGTCGTGCCGCGTGCGGGCCGCATCCGGCCGGTAAAAGGGCTGGCCCAGTTGCGGCAGGGACTCGGGCGGCACGCCAGGGCCGAAGTCGCGCACGGTCAGACGCACACCTGAACCCTCGCGAGCAAGGCGGAGCTGCACGGCGCCACGGGTCGCATCGTTGTGGCGCAGCGCGTTCTGCACGAGGTTGCGCAGGCACAGTTGCACACGCAGCCGGTCCAGCCTCAGCGGCGGCAGATCGGGCTCGATATGCAACTCCACACCGGGCTGGGCCTGCTCCTGCGCCAGCGCGCCGAGGTCGCAATCCGACAGCTGCAGCGCGCTGTGGCCGCTGCCCAGCCGCTCGCTTTCCAGCAAGGCCGTGATGAGGTCGCGCATCTGCGCCAGCTCGTCCAGCAGCGCATCGCGCGACTCACCCTCGCCCACCAGCTCGGCGTGCAGGCGGGCGCGCGTCAGCGGGCTGCGCAGTTCGTGGCTCATGGCCAGCAGCAAGGCGCGCTTGCCGTCCAGCATGGCCTGGATGTCAGCCGCCATCTGGTTGAAGCGCAACGCCAGGTCGCCGATCTCGTCGCCATGGATGACGGGCACGCGGTGCGAGAACTCGCCGCGCCGGAAGGCCTCGGCCCCGAGAGCCAGCGCATGCAAAGGCTGCACCATGTGGCGGATGATGCTGAAGGCGATCCCTGTGACGACCAGCAGCGCGGGCACGGCCCACACCAGCCCGTAGGCGCTGCCCATGCACGCCCAAAGGATGACGCTGCTGGTGCAGGCCAGCACCATGAAGACGGCGATCAGCCGCGCGCCCAGCGAGTATTTGAAGTGGGCGTGGTGGCGGTGCCAGCGCTGGTGCCAGCGGTGCCGCACGCGCCAGCGGTATTCCCAGTCGCGCGTCATGCGCTGGGCGCGCTTCTTCTGCTTGCGGTCCCAGCGCTCGCGCCAGCGGTGGTCGTAGGGGTGGTGTCTCACGATTTCTCCGGCAGCGCGAAGCAGTAGCCCGCGTTGCGCAGCGTCTTCAGCGCGGCCAAGGGTTCCAGCTTGCGGCGCAGCCGGCTGACGAGGATGTCGACCGCTCGCGTGAAGAGCTCGGCCTCCTGGCCGCGCAGGCGGTTCAGGATGTCGTCGCGCGAGAAGACCTTGCCCGGTTCGCGGGCCAGCATGAGCAGCAGTTCGTATTCGGTGCCGGTCAGCTCGATGAGACCGTTGGCGCACTTCACCTCGCGGCGCGAGGCGTCGATCTCCAGGCCCTCGAAGCAGAGCTTGCTCGCGGGCTGGGCCACGACGGGCGCGGCCGCTGGCGCAAAGCGTGTGCGGCGCAGGATGGTCTGCAGCCGGGCCGCCAGCTCGCGCGGCTCGAATGGCTTGGGCAGGTAGTCGTCGGCACCCAGCTCCAGGCCGACGACGCGGTCGGTCAGGTCGCCACGCGCCGTCAGCATCAGGATGGGCATGTCGCACCAGGCGTCGTTGCCGGCGCGCAGGCGCCTGCAGAACTCGAAGCCGTCCATCTCGGGCAGCATGCCGTCGAGGATGAGCGCATCGAAACGCTCGGCCGCGAGCCGCGCCAACGCCGCGCTGGGTCGGGTGACGGCTTCGAGCTGGAGATCGAAGCGGGCGAGGTATTGCATCAGCGGCCCGGCCAGGGCCTCGTCGTCGTCAATCAGCAGCAGTCGGTGCATATCGCATTATTTGGCCCGCACCAGGGTGATGGCCTTCTCCGGGCAGGCACTGACGCAATGGCCACAGGCCTCGCAGGCGGCGGCATTGGGCGTGAAGGCCTGCTCCCAGCCATGCGCCATGCCCCTGAGCTTGCCGAACAAGCTCAAGGCCTGGCGCTGTTCGGACGGCAGCTTGCCCAGCGTGAAGACGTTGAAGGGGCAGACGGCGACACAGTCGCCCTTGCCCTCGCAGCGGTTGCGGTCGATGTGCGGCACGAAGTGCCCGCGGGGCTGCTTGCCGCAGTGGACGTCCATCACGCGGCATCTCGTTCATGGCGGCCGAAGCGCCGCATCATGAAGCGCAGCGCCTGGCGCTGTTCGTTGTCGAGCGAGTCAAAGAAGTCGGCAAAGGCCGTGACGAGGCCGGGGCCGGCGGCGCGCAACGCGTCCAGCTTGGCGTCGAGCAACTGCTGCGCCGGTTCACGGGCGAACTGCTCGCCGGCGAACAGGCCGGCCACCTCGGGGCCGCGCGCCAGGCCCCTCATCGTGTCGCGCTGGTGCTGGAGCTGCTCGAGCCAGGCCGCGAGCCGGCGCTGCTGCTCGTCGTCCAGGTCCAGCTTGGCACCGATTCGGTTGAGGAGGAGGTGGGCAAAGCCATCAGCATGGCGGCCGAAATGATGGCCATGGTGGCCGTGGCCAAAGTGGTGGCGAAATTCGTGGTGGGCGTGCCAGCGACGAAAAAAGTTCATGGTGTGCTCCGAGGGCGCTCGAGGCCCGGTGGTTGGGATGGCACTCATGATTGCGGTTAGCACTGTGCAGAGCATCTCGACGCGGTATCGCCGGGTTTCGTTTTGTTTCGTCCGCGGGACCCGTTAGCACGGCTTGGCGGCAGCTCACCCTCCCCAAACCCGCAGGAACGTACCCCGCTCACAACGTCAAGCGTGGCGGGCGGGATTTCCCCAAGCGGCGGCAGGCCCTGACCCCGAAAAATAAAACGAACGGTCGTGCTTTTATCGGGGATGCCGACCGTCTTCATTCCACCCCCGACGGAGACACCCATGAACGTTTCGATAAAGGGCTGGCGCCAAGCCGCTCGGGGAGCCGCCTTCATTGGCGGCCTGTTGGCCTTCGGTCTGGGCAATGCCCAGGCCGCCAACCTGAGCTGCCGTGCCGCCACGCCGCTGGAAGCCGCCACCTACACCACACCGCTGGCCCTGTTCGGCGTGATCTCGCCGCGGGATGGCACCTGCTTCCTCAACGGCCTGAAGGTCACGCGCCCGGACGGCGTGCGCCTGGCCGCCAACGTCTTCCTGCCCGCCGGCGCCAGCAGCGGCTCGGCCACCAAATATCCGACGGTGATCTTCGTCACCAGCTGGGCGGTGGCCGATTTCTTCGAATACCTGGGCCAGCAGCAGCGCCTGGCGCGCGACGGCTATATCGCCGTGGCCTACACGGCGCGCGGCTTCTGGGATTCGGAGGGCACCATCGGCGTGGCCGGCCCGGTGGACGTGGCCGACGTCAGCGGTGTGCTGGACTGGACCCTGGCCCAGACGCCGGCCGACCCGGCCCGCGTGGGCGCTGCCGGCATCTCCTACGGCGCCGGCCTGTCCCTGCTGGCCCTGGGCAACGAGCCGCGGCTGAAGACCGCGGTGGCGCTGTCCGGCTGGGCGACGCTGCTCGACCAGATGTACCGCAACCAGGTGCCCAACCCGACCTGGCTGGACATCCTGCAGATCTCCGGTCAACTCACCGGCCGGCTGGATCCCATCGTGGCCGAGTACAACGCCGCCATCCAGAACCCCGACACGCCGGCGTCCAAGCTCGCCGAGATCACCGCCTGGGGCTGGCCGCGCTCGCCCGCCAGTGTGGTGGCCGCCATCAACCAGCACGGCGCGCCGGTCTTCATCGGCAAAAACTGGCAGGACGACATGTTCTCGCCCAACTCGTCGCTGGCCCTGTTCAGCCAGCTGACCGGCCCCAAGAAACTGATGCTGCAGCCCGGCATCCACGCCTCGGCCGAGATCCCCGGCGCGCTGTTCGACGTCGACAACACCATCTGGGACCAGGCCCACCGCTGGTTCGACCGCTGGCTCAAGGGCCAGCCCAACGGCATCGAGAACGAGCCCAAGGTGTCGCTGCAACCCAAATTCGCGAGCTACCGCGAGACGCTGTCGACCTGGCCGGCGCCCGAGCTGCGCAACCTGGACTACCAGATCACGCCGCGCGGCGCGGTGCGGTGGGAGCTCTCCTGCCTGTGCTGGCGCGGCATCACGGGCGAGCTGCAGACCGGCATCCGCAGCGCCAGCGGCCGCGACAGCATCGGCAACGCACTGGACACCACGGCCACCACCGGGCCCATCCCCGTGCTGTCGCCGCTGGCCGAAAGCGTCGGCCTGCCCGTCATCAACCAGATGGCCACGGTGCTGCCGGCCTTCGGCGTGCGCTACGAAGGGCCCTGGCTGAGCCAGCCGCTGAAGCTGCGCGGTGCACCGACGCTCAAGCTGAAGGCCGTCCCGTCGCAGAAGCGCGGCATGCTGGTGGCCTATCTCTATGACGTCGACCTGGTGGGCTTCGGCACGCTGATCACCCATGGCGCCCGCGCCGTGCATGCGGCCACGCCGGGCCAGTCGCAGGACTTCAGCTTCGACATGGTCGCCACCGGCTACGACGTGCCGGCCGGCCACCGCCTGGTGCTGGTCTTCGACACCCAGGACAGCCTCTACGGCCCGCCGGTGCGCGCCGGCGAGCGCTTCGACATGGCACTGGACTTCGGTGCGGGCAGCCCGCTGCAACTGAAGCTGCTGACGCGCTGACGGCGCCGAGGAGGCGCGGGTCAATGAGTAACTCCCTGCCCCCGCAACCATGGGGGGCAGGGTCCCGATCGAGGCGCTTCACCTTGCCACACTCGCGGCGCGACATTGGAGCCGCCCGCCGAGGCGGCAAGGAATTCGGAATTCAAAGGGAGCACGTCTTGCGACACCTCATCGCGCGCGCCGTCGGTATGACGGTTTTGGGTCTCTTGGCCATCGCTACGGCCCATGCGGCCACAGCCACCGCCACCATCGCCAACGTCCAGGTCCAGGTCCAGCTTATCGACCTGGACTTGTCCGACGGTGTCGCACCGGGCATCAGTTTCGACTGGGGACTGACCTATATGGATGTGTATGCCGCATTCAACAGCCCGAACCACCAACCCTATCTCACCGCGACCACCTGGACAGTGGGCGCCGCTCTCAGCCTCGCGACCAACGGCACCAGTGGCCATTCCGCGTCGCTGCAGAGTCTGGCCGGCTCGCTGCTTTCCGCCCCGGGATGGTCCGCAACCGCTGAGCTCACCGCGACGAGCGCCGGCGTGCAGCTCGACGCCAACGCCGACCAGTACGCCAAGTTCACGCTGACGCCTCACACGATGCTCGTGATCACCGCCGACCGCCCCTCCATCCAGGCGACTACTGGTGCGATGGAGGGGGCGGGCGGCAGCACCTACCTGCACGCGTGGCTCGCCGACGAATCATCCAGCGACCACAGCTCGGCAAGCTTTGCTTCCTACGGCGGCACCATGGTCTCGAACCTGCCTGCCCAGCTGCGGGCATCGATCATCAACCCGGGGGAGACGGCCGCGCAGGGCTATCTGCAGACTGGCGTTTATGTCTACGCCAACGCGGTGCCGATGGCGCCGGTGCCTGAGCCTCAAACGGCGGGCCTGCTGGCAGCCGGCCTGGCCATCGTCGGCCTGCTCGCGCGCCGCCGCAAGCGCGCCTGAGTCGGAGGCCGCGGCGCATATAGGACAATCGTCGCATCCCACAGCCCATCTACGGGGCGGCTTCCGCAAGGGGTCGCCCCGTTGGCTTTAGACCACCATGACCGAACTCGCCAAGTCCTTCGAACCCGCCGCCCTGGAAGCCCATTGGGGCCCCAAGTGGGAAGCCGCCGGCCTCTATGAGCCGACCCTGGACCAGGCCAAGCCCTCCTTCAGCATCCAGCTGCCGCCGCCGAACGTCACCGGCACGCTGCACATGGGCCACGCCTTCAACCAGACGGTGATGGACTCGCTGACGCGCTACCACCGCATGCTGGGCCACAACACGCTGTGGGTGCCCGGCACCGACCACGCCGGCATCGCCACGCAGATCGTCGTCGAGCGCCAGCTGCAGGCCGCCGGCCAGAGCCGCCACGACCTGGGCCGCAAGAACTTCGTCGCCCGCGTCTGGGACTGGAAGCAGGAATCCGGCAACACCATCACCGGCCAGATGCGCCGCCTGGGCGACTCGGTGAGCTGGGGCCATGAGTACTTCACGATGGACGAGAAGCTCTCGGGCGTCGTCGTCGAGACCTTTGTGCGCCTGTTCGAGGAAGGCCTGATCTACCGCGGCAAGCGACTGGTGAGCTGGGACCCGGTGCTGCAGTCCGCCGTGTCGGACCTGGAAGTGACGAGCGAAGAGGAAGACGGCTCGCTGTGGCATATCCGCTATCCGCTGGCGGACGGTTCCGGCTCGCTGGTGGTCGCCACGACCCGCCCCGAGACCATGCTGGGCGATACGGCCGTCATGGTCCACCCCGAGGATGAGCGCTATGCCGCGCTGATCGGCAAGCTCGTGAAGCTGCCGCTGACGGACCGCGAGATTCCCGTGATCGCCGACGACTATGTGGACCGCGAGTTCGGCACCGGCGTCGTCAAGGTCACGCCGGCCCACGACACCAACGACTACGCCGTCGGCCAGCGCCACAAGCTGCCCATGATCGCGGTGCTGGACCTGCAGGCCAAGATCAACGACAACGCCCCCGAGACCTACCGCGGCCTAGACCGCTTCGTCGCCCGCAAGCGCGTGGTGGCCGACCTCGAGGCGCAAGGCCTGCTCGTCGAGGTCAAGAAGCACAAGCTGCAGGTGCCGCGCTGCGAGCGCACCGGCCAGGTCATCGAACCGATGCTGACCGACCAGTGGTTCGTTGCCGTCACCAAGCCGAGCGCCGATGGCAAGAGCATTGCCGACAAGGCCATCGCGGCCGTCGAGACCGGCGCCGTCAAGTTCCACCCCGAGCAGTGGGTCAACACCTACAACCACTGGATGGGCAATCTGCAGGACTGGTGCATCTCGCGCCAGCTGTGGTGGGGCCACCAGATCCCGGCCTGGTATGGCACGGGCGGCGAGCTCTTCGTCGCGCGCAGCGAGGACGAAGCCCAGGCCCGCGCCAAGGCTGCCGGCTACCTGGGCGAGCTGACGCGCGACCCCGACGTGCTGGACACCTGGTACTCCTCGGCGCTGGTGCCCTTCTCGACGCTGGGCTGGCCGCAGAAGACGCTGGAGCAGGAGCTCTTCCTGCCGTCCTCCGTGCTCGTCACCGGCTACGACATCATCTTCTTCTGGGTCGCCCGGATGATCATGATGACGACCCACTTCACCGGCCAGGTGCCCTTCAAGGACGTCTACATCCACGGCCTCGTGCGTGACTCGCAGGGCCAGAAGATGAGCAAGAGCGAGGGCAATGTGCTGGACCCGGTGGACCTGATCCAGGGTGTCGACCTCGACACGCTGATCCAGAAATCCACGCAGGGCCTGCGCAAGCCCGAGACGGCGCCCAAGGTGGCCGCCCGCGTGAAGAAGGAATTTCCCGAAGGCATGCCTGCCTATGGCGCCGACGCGCTGCGCTTCACGATGGCGTCGTACGCGAGCCTGGGCCGCAACATCAACTTCGACACCAAGCGCTGCGAGGGCTACCGCAACTTCTGCAACAAGCTCTGGAACGCCACGCGCTTCGTGCTGATGAACACCGAGGGCCAGGACTGCGGCCTCGCCCACGACCAGGGCGCCTGCCCACCCGGCTACAACAAGTTCTCGCAGGCCGACCGCTGGATCACCAGCGAACTGCAGCGCGTGGAAGCCGCCGCAGCCCAGGGCTTTGCCGAGTACCGCCTCGACAACGTCGCCAACAGCGTCTACAGCTTCGTCTGGGACGAGTACTGCGACTGGTACCTGGAAATCGCCAAGGTGCAGATCCAGACCGGCGGCGAGGCCGAGCAGCGCGCCACGCGCCGCACACTGATCCGCGTGTTGGAAACGACGCTGCGCCTGCTGCACCCCATCGCGCCCTTCATCACCGAGGAGCTGTGGCAGACCGTCGCGCCCGTGGCCGGCCGCAAGGCGACCGACTTCATCGGCCAGGCGCCCTACCCCGTCAGCCAGCCGGAGCGCATCGATGCCAAGGCCGATGCCTGGATGGCCCAGCTCAAGGAAGTGGTCGGCATCACGCGCAGCCTGCGCGGCGAGATGGCCCTGAGCCCGAGCGACCGCGTGCCGCTGCTGGTGGGCGGCGATCTGTCCTTCATGACCGAGGCGGCGGCCGTGCTCAAGGTGCTGGCCAAGCTCAGCGCCGTCGAGTTGATTGCCGATGACGCCGAGTTCGCTAGGCAGAGCGCCACCTCGCCCGTGCTGGTGCACGGCGCGGCCCGGCTGGCGCTGAAGGTCGAGATCGACGTCGAGGCCGAACGCGCCCGCCTGACCAAGGAAGCGACCCGCCTGGAAGGCGAGATCATCAAGGCCGAAGCCAAGCTGGGCAACGAGAGCTTTGTCGCCCGCGCCCCGGCCGCCGTTGTCGAGCAGGAGCGCGCCCGCGTGGCCGGCTTCAAGGAAACCGTGGCCCGCCTGCGCGAGCAGCTGGCACGTCTCCCCGCCTGATTCCGGCTCAGTAGTGGTCGACGGCCTTCTTCGAGGCCGTCTTCTTCTTGCCCTTGGGCGGCGCGCCCAGCAGCTCGTCGAGGCCGCGCGCCACCGCCCATGCGGCGCGCACGCGCGACTCCCGCGTCGTGCCCGCCAGCCGCGGCGTGACTTGCAGCGTCGAGAGGCCATGCAGGGGTCGGCCCGCCTCCAGCCAGCCCGGCTCCAGGCTGTCAAACCAGGCTGCGCGCAGCTTGCCGTTGCGCAGGGCCCGGCCCAGCGCCGCCTCGTCGACGACGCCCGACTGGCTCAGGCCGACCAGCACCTGACCCACCCGCACGTTCTCCAGCTGCCGGTCGCCGATGAGGCCCCGAAAGCGCGGGAAATAGGGCTGAAGCAGCACCAGGCCGTCGCTGTGCTCGACGAGTTCGCTCAGGGAAACCGAGTCCATGCCCCAGCGCGCCCAGGTCGCATCGCTCGGATGCAGGCCCGGGTCGTAGCCGACGACGCGAGAACCGAAGGCATGCAGCAACTGGGTCAGCACCTGGGCCGTGGGTGTCAGGCCCAGCACGCCGATGGTCGAACAACCCAGCTCGCGTCCCACCTTGAGGCCGTCGCTGCCCTCGATGGGCACACGGCGCAGCAGGCTGAGCAGCGCGCCGACGACGAATTCCGCCTCGGCGCTGGCCGTGGAGGACTGGGAGCGCACGACCTCCACGCCCGCCTTGCGGCAGGCCTCGATGTCGATGTTCTCGGCGCCACCACTGGCGCGGCCGATGGCACGCAAGCCTGGCGCGCCGCGCAGCAGCTCGGCGTCGATGCGCACTTCAGGCGGCGCCACCAGGGCGCGTGAATCCTGCAAGGCCTCGATCAGGCCTTCCGGATCGCCTACCAGTTCAGGCGCAAAGCGGGCGTCGTGGCGCTCGGCCAGCCACTGCACGACCTCGGCTTCCAACGGTTCCAGGATCAGGACTGTCATGTTTGGGATAGGGAGGGCGTCCTACGCTGACCGTCATGCCCCGCGTGACAAAATCCGCGCGCCCCCCGTCAAACGAGTTTACGTTCATGGCCTCTTCGCCCAAATCGCCGATCACCAAAGCCATCTTCCCGGTCGCGGGCCTCGGCACGCGMTTCCTGCCGGCCACCAAGGCCCAGCCCAAGGAGATGCTGCCGGTCGTCGACAAGCCGCTGATCCAGTACGCGGTCGAAGAAGCCTATGCCGCCGGCGTGCGCGAGATGATCTTCGTGACCGGCCGCCACAAGCGCCCCATCGAGGATCACTTCGACATGACCTTCGAGCTCGAGGTCGCGCTGGAGCAGGCGGGCAAGCAGGATCTGCTGGACGTCGTGCGCTCGGTCAAGCCCGATGACATGGAGTGCATCTATGTGCGCCAGGCCCAGGCCCTGGGCCTCGGGCACGCCGTGCTGTGCGGCCAGCGCCTGGTGGGCAACGAGCCCTTCGCCGTGCTGCTGGCCGATGACCTGATGGTCGGCGACACCCCCATCCTCAAGCAGATGGTCGAGCAGTTCGCCGACTGGCGTGCCTCCATCCTGGCCGTGCAGGAAGTGCCGGCCGAACACACCCGCCGCTACGGCATCGTCGCCGGCACCCACGTCAACGACCAGCTGATGGACGTGAACCGCATCGTCGAGAAGCCGGCTCCGGAAGACGCACCGTCACGCCTGGGCGTGGCCGGCCGCTACATCCTGACGCCCGGCGTCTTCCACGAGATCGCCAACCAGCCGCGCGGCGTGGGTGGCGAGATCCAGCTGACCGACGGCATCGCCGGCCTGCTGCGCCGTGAAAAGGTGTTCGCCTACCGCTACGACGGCAAGCGCTACGACTGCGGCAGCAAGGAAGGCTTTCTGCAGGCCAATGTCGAACTGGCCCTGGCCCACCCGCAACTGGGCCCGGGCTTCAAGGAATTCCTGCAGGGCCTGAATCTCTAAGGCTTTGCGGGACAGACCGACCGAGCGCAGCGAGTAGCTCTGTCCTCAACTGACCAGGGCCTGCTCAGCGTCTGCGCAGCACATGAATGAACTCGTCGGCCCGGGTTTCCTGGGCCACGAGTTCATTGCCCGTCTGGCGTGCAAAGGCCTGGAAGTCGCGCGTCGAGCTCGGGTCGGTTGCGACCACCCGCAGCAGCTCGCCACTTTGCATCTCAGCCAGCGCCTTCTTGGCCTTGAGGATGGGCAAGGGGCAGTTCAGGCCCCGGGTGTCGATCTCGCGTTGGACGTCCATGGCGTCATTCTCGCTTGAGGTCGAGCCATTGGGGTTCGATGCCCTTTGACCGCAGCCA
The DNA here is from genome assembly GCF_056406535.1 of Roseateles sp. P1_C1_2. Lineage (NCBI taxonomy): Bacteria > Pseudomonadati > Pseudomonadota > Betaproteobacteria > Burkholderiales > Sphaerotilaceae > Roseateles > Roseateles sp. P1_C1_2. The sequence continues at coordinate 49,477 of NZ_JBFUAB010000036.1, read as the reverse complement.
GGTCGCCAGCGCCTGGCCCGTGCCCTGCGGCCAGCAGCGCACGTCTTCGGGGGCGATCAGCTTGTACTCGGCCAGCTCGGGCGACAGGCGGATGTCGCCGCGCGCCGCCGCATGGTAGGCAATGATGATCTGGTTCATGCGCTGGAAATCCCAGACGCCGAGCAGGTTCAGTGAATCGACCTCCAGCGAGGTCTCCTCGGCGATCTCGCGGCGGATGCCGTCCTCGGGTGTCTCGCCGGACTCCATGAAGCCCGTGATCAGCCCGAAGAAGCGCCCCGGCCAGGCGGCATTGCGCGCCAGCAGCACCTGGCCCTCGCGGTCCGTGCATTCGATGACGGCGGCCAGCACCGGCGTCGGGTTGTTCCAGTGCGTGAAGCCGCAGGCCGGGCAGCGCAGGCGCTCCTTGTCCCCACCGTCCTCGGCCTGCGTGATGAGGGCCAGCTCGGTCGCGCAGTCCGGGCAGAAGCGGTAAGGCTTCATGCAGGAAACACGCCCGTGGACAGATAGCGATCGCCACGATCGCAGACGATGAAGGCGATGGTCGCGTTCTCGACGCGGCGCGCGATCTGCAGCGCCACCCAGCAGGCGCCCGCGGCCGAGATACCGGCGAACAGGCCTTCCTCGCGGGCCAGCCGGCGCGCCATGTCTTCGGCGTCGCTCTGCCCCACCAGCACCAGTTCGTCGATGCCGCTCGGGTCGTAGATCTTGGGCATATAGGCCTCGGGCCATTTGCGGATGCCGGGGATGCGCGAGCCCTCGGCCGGCTGGGCGCCGACGATGCGCACGGCCGGGTTCTTTTCCTTCAGGAAGCGCGACACGCCGGTGATGGTGCCCGTCGTGCCCATGGCGCTGACGAAATGCGTGATGCGCCCACCCGTGTCCTGCCACAACTCGGGGCCGGTCGTCTCGTAATGGGCGCGCGGGTTGTCGGCATTGGCGAATTGGTCCAGCACCCGGCCCTTGCCTTCGCCGGCCATCTGCTCGGCCAGGTCGCGGGCGTATTCCATGCCGCCGGTCTTGGGCGTCAGGATGAGTTCGGCGCCAAAGGCCTTCATGGTCTGGGCGCGCTCGATGGAGAGGTCCTCCGGCATGATCAGCACCATGCGGTAGCCGCGGATGGCCGCCGCCATGGCCAGCGCGATGCCGGTATTGCCCGAGGTCGCCTCGATCAGCGTGTCGCCCGGCTTGATCTCGCCGCGTTCCTCGGCACGCTTGATCATGCTGATGGCGGGTCTGTCCTTCACGGAGCCGGCCGGGTTGTTGCCCTCCAGCTTGGCCAGGATCACGTTGCCACGCGCATCGGCGCCGAGCAGGCGCTGCAGCCTCACCAGGGGCGTGGCGCCGATGACGTCTTCGAGGGTCGGATAGCTCATGGCGGCGATTGTGGCAGCGCGATCAAAGACCGACCCTTAGCGAGTGCATAATCCAGCCCCTCGCTGCAACGGCGAGAAAAGCTGTTTCCGACGGGCCTCGGTGGCGAAATCGGTAGACGCAGGGGACTCAAAATCCCCCGCCGCAAGGTGTGCCGGTTCGAGTCCGGCCCGAGGCACCAAACGAAACAGCACGCCAACCCCTGGCATACTCAAAACGGTAAGCACCGGCCCTCCTGGTGCAGGTGCCCTCCCCGGGCGCAAACCGCGCGACTCATGCCCCCGCTGCCTTCGGTCACCAAAGCCTTCATCCTGGCCTGCGTCGGTGCTTTCTGCTTTTTCTATCTTTTCCCCTTCCTGGCGCCGTGGTTCGAGCTGTGGCCGCTGAAGTCGGGTGCCTTCCTGCCCTGGCAGCTGCTTAGCTACGTCTTCCTGCACGGCAGCTTCACGCATCTGCTGTTCAACATGCTCGGCCTGTGGATGTTCGGCGGCGAGTTGGAGCGGGTCTGGGGACCCAAGCGCTATCTGCAGATCTTGATCGCCAGCGCGCTGACCGCCGCACTGGTGCAGTTGCTGTTCACCTGGGTCACGAACGCCAACTCGCCCACGGTAGGCGCCTCGGGCGCGATCTTCGGCCTGCTGCTGTCCTTCGGCATGCTGTTCCCCAACCGCATCATCGTGCCGCTGATCCCTCCCATCCCGATGAAGGCCAAGTACTTCGTCGCGATCTTCGGCGGCCTGGAACTCATCCTTGGCTCCCGCATATTCGATTTCGGCCCGCCCAACGTGGCCCACTTCGCCCACCTGGGCGGCATGTTGGGCGCCTGGCTGTTGATCCGCCACTGGCGCTCGCCGCGCCGGCGCGGGTAGGGTCCGCTAGCGCCACATCAGCGGGCCGCGTTGTGGCCAGAAAGCCCGCGAGCAAGGCGCGGAACGAAGCTTGGGTAGGCCCCAAGCG
>NZ_JBFUAB010000036.1:0-47095 GCF_056406535.1 Roseateles sp. P1_C1_2 | reverse complement strand
GCGCGCGGGCTTTCTGGCCACAACCCGAAGGGAAGGCCATCCGCCAGGAGCCACTCCGCGTTGCACCGCTAGCCCGCATATCAATGCGGGCGTCGCGCTGCGCCTTGATTGCCCCCTGGCGGACGGCCTTCGCGACCCACTGCCGTGACGCTAACGGGCCCTATAGGCCTTCCTTCGGCGTCGGGTAGCGCAGCCGCAGCCGCAGTTCGCGCTTGAGGCGCGAGTTGCCCAGGCGGCGCGATTCGCTCCAGAAGCTCAGCTGCATGGCCGACATCCTTTCGGCCGCTTCGGCGCGGCTGATGCGCACAGGTCGCGGCAGACCGGTCAGGTCGGCGGCCAGATCGAAGTAGTCGCCCATCAGCAGCTGGCTGTCATCGCAGACATTGACGGCGCGCTGAGGCAGGCCGCGCAGCAGCGCGAGCAGGCAGGCATGGGCCAGGTCGTCGGCGTGGATGTGGTTGGTGAAGACATCGTCCTCGCGCCGCAGCACCGGCGTGCCACGCGCCAGGCGCTCACGGGGATGACCACCCTCGCGGTCGCGGGCGTAGATGCCGGGGATGCGCAGCAGGCTGACGCGCGTGCCGTGGCGGCGGCCGAAGGCGCGCAGCTGGGCCTCGGCGTCGACGCGGCGGCGGGCGCGGTCGGTCGACGGCTCGAGGGCCCGCGTCTCGTCGATCAAGGCGCCGGCGCAATCGCCGTAGACGCCGGTCGTGCTGGCGTAGACCAGGGCAGCCGGTGGCCGGCGCCCCAGGGCCGACAGCAGATTTCGGGTGCGCGCGTCCGCCTCGCCATCGCGAGCCGGTGGTGCGAGGTGAAGCACGAGATCGGCCAGCCCGGCCAGGCGGGCCAAGGTCGCCGGCTCGTCCAGATTGCCGACCAGCGGCACGGCACCCGCAGCGCGCAAGGCATCGGCCCGCGACGGGCTGGACGTCAGCGCGAACACCCGCCAGCGACCGGCCAACAGCTTCACCACACGCAGGCCGACGTCGCCGCAACCAATGATCAAGAGTCGGGATTTCATGCCTCGGGCAAAATGCGGCGCAGTCTACGGCCCCGGGCATCTCGTGCGGGGCCGCTGCCTTTTCGGAAGCTCATGTCCCATCAGATCACCATCCAGCCCGCCGGCCGCGTCTACCAGACCGAGGGCGACGACACCCTGCTCGCCGCGGCCATCCGCAATGGCGTCGGCCTGCCCTATGGCTGCAAGGACGGCGCCTGCGGCTCCTGCAAGAGCAAGCTGCTGGAGGGCGCCGTCATCCACGGCAACCACCAGCCCAAGGCGCTGTCGGCTGAGGAAGAGGCCGCGGGCTTCGTGCTGACCTGCTGCGCCCGCCCCCAGACCGACTGCACCATCGAAGCCCGCACGGTCCCCGGCGCCGGCGAGTTCCCGGTGCTGAAGCTGCCCAGCCGCGTGACCACCATCCTGCGCCCCGCTGCCGACGTCGCCGTGCTGACGATGCAACTCGCCGCCAACCAGAACTTCCAGTTCCGCGCCGGCCAGTACGTCGAATTCATCCTGCGCGACGGTTCGCGCCGCAGCTACTCGATGGCCAATGCGCCGCACAGCCTGCCCGGCCAGATCGAACTGCACATCCGCCACATGCCCGGCGGCAAGTTCACCGACCACGTCTTCGGCGCGCTGAAGGAGAAGGACATCCTGCGCATGGAAGGCCCCTTCGGCAGCTTCTTCCTGCGCGAGGACAGCGAAAAACCCATCGTGCTGCTGGCCAGCGGCACGGGCTTCGCGCCCATCAAGGCCATCATCGAGCGTGCCCGCCACATCGAGTCGACCCGGCCCATGGTGCTGTACTGGGGCGCGCGCAAGCAGGCCGACCTCTACCTGAACGACTGGGCCGCGCAGGCCGCCACCGAGTGGCCACAGCTGACTTATGTGCCCGTGCTGTCGGAGCCCGATGCCGGTTGGACGGGCCGCACCGGCTTCGTCCACCGTGCCGTCATGCAGGACCAGCCCGATCTCTCCGGCCACCAGGTCTATGCCTGCGGCGTGCCCATCATGGTCGAGTCCGCTCACAAGGACTTCGTCGCGCAGTGCAAGCTGCCTGACGAGGAGTTCTATGCGGATGCCTTCACCTCTGAAGCAGACAAGCACTGATGTTCGAGCCGCCATGGACCGCTGCCGCTGAGGTCGTCGACGCGCTGAGGCGCGACGGCGAGGCCGTGCTGGCGCCGAGCTCGCTGAGCGTGCTCGGTGCATCGGCGACCGATCTCGATGCCCTCAAGCCCTGCTGGGACGACCTGCCGCCCGATGGCTATCTGCGCGACGGCGGCCGCTACCGCTTCCGCCGCCACGGCTGCTTCGTCGCCGACGGCGGCACGCTGACTCTTCAACCCCATCGCGCCCACTGGCAGCCGCTGGACTACAACGCCCTGCACGGCGGCATCCAGCGCTGGTTCGTGCCGCTGGCCCAGGAGATGGTCAATTCACCCGCATGGACCGCGCTGCTGCTGGGCCTGGCCAGGACCGCCTCGGCCCTGAAGGGCGAGCAGCCCTGGTTCATCGAGGCCCATCCGTTTCGCATCGACACCAGCGACGGCATCGGCCGCCCGACGCCCGAGGGAGCCCACCGCGACGGCGTCGACCTGGTGGCCGTGCTCTTCGTCGGCCGCCACGGCATCAAGGGTGGCGAATCGCGCGTCTTCGACGCCGACGGCCCGGCGGGCCAGCGCTTCACGATGACCCAGCCCTGGACGACGCTGCTGCTGGACGACGCCCGCGTCATCCACGAGACCACGCCCATCCAGCCGCTGGTCGCCGGCGAGCGCGGCTGGCGCGACACCCTGGTCCTCACGCTGCGCAGTGGCGGTTTCCAGGGGCCCTGAGCCGTCAGGCGGGCGCCTTGGCCAGCAGCCGCTGCACGGTCTGCACCAGCAAGGCGTCGTTGACCGGCTTGTGCAGCACCTCCAGCCCGCTGCGGGCGAGCGCGGCCAGGCGGTCCGGCGCGGTATCGCCGGTGATGATGAGGGCGGGCGCCTCGCAGCCTTCGGCGCGCAGCGCGGCGATCAGCTCGGCGCCGGTTTTCTCGTCACCGAGACGGTAGTCGGCGAGCACGAGGTCCGGCCGATAGCCGCCGCGCCAGACGCTCAGCGCCTCGCCCGAGGCTGAAGCCGTCCGCACCGTCGAACCCCTGGCCTCCAGGCGCGCCTTCAAGGCCTGCTGGACATCGACATCGTCATCGACGACGAGGAACTTCAGCGCGGCCGGCAAGCGGTCCGACGCATCCTCGGCAACCGCCGCGACGCGCCCCGACCCGCCACCGGCCGCCGCCAGCTCGAACTCGAAGCGGCTGCCCTGGCCCGGCATGCTGCTCAACCGCAATGAACTGCCGAGGCGCTCGGCATGGCGCCGCGCGATGGACAGCCCCAGGCCCACGCCCTTGTCGCCGGCACGCGCGGCATTGCCGATCTGGAAGAAGTCGTCGAAGACCTGATGCTGGTCGGCAGGGGCGATGCCGATGCCGGTATCACTGACGCTGACATGCCAGCGCCCGGGCGCTCCGGCCTCGGCCGCCAGCGTCACCGTGCCGGCCGGCGTGAACTTGATCGCGTTGGCCACCAGGTTGTCGAGGATGCGCCGCAGCGCGGCCTCGTTGCCCAAGGCGAGGGTCGCGACCTCGGGCGCATCGACCACCACGGCCAAGCCGCGCTCGCGGGCCTGGGGCGCCCAGGCCTCGGCCGTCTGCTGCAACAGCGCCCTCAGGTCGACGGCGCTCAGCGGCAAGGCCGCCTCATGCGCCTCCAGCCGCGAGATCTCCAGGTACTGCGCCAGCAGCGGATCGGCGCGCGCCATCGCCCGGGCGATGCCCTCACCAATCTGATTCAGCCCCGCATGATCCAGCTGCCGGGCGTGCTCCTCGACGGCCTCGCCATACCAGCGCATCACGGCGATGGGCTGGCGCAAATCGTGGCTGGCCGCGGCGAAGAAGCGCCCCCGGGCCACGATGGCCTCCTCGGCCCGGTCGCGCTCCACGCGCAGCTGTTCGGCCCAGGTCATCTCGCGGGCCAGCACGGCGCCGTAGTCCCGCACATAGGAACGCAGCACGAAGAAGAACATGGCCAGCAGCAGCGCGATCGCAATGCCTTCGACATCAGCGCGCGCCAGCCAGACGCCGCAGAAGGCCAGGAACAGCGGCGCCGCCCAGACGTCGTAGAGGTGCATCAGGCCCGCCAGATTGGGTGCGCCGCCCACCGTCAGGCCCAGCATGACCATGGTGATCAGGTAGAGGCCTTGCGCGTCATGACCCAGCAGCGTCAGCAGCACCGGGACCGGTCGCAGCAGGCCGATGGCCACCAGCCAGTTGAAAGCAATGCGGCTGACCCGCTGCGCTTCCTCCTCGGTGACGGCGGACAGCTTGGGCAACTGCCAGCTGCGCGCGAGGTTGACGCCCGTCATGACCACGAACCAGGCGGCCGCGGCAGTCGCCAGGCCATCGCGCCACAGCACCCAGGCCACAAGGGCATGCGCCAGCGTGATGGGCCACTGCGCCCGCAGCACCTGCGCGCGCGCCATGACCAGCCGGCGCGCCAGCGCCGACTGCGCCGTTTCAGGCGTCATGCCTGGCCGCCACCGACGACACGGAACACCGCCTCGCCGCGCCTTTGCGCCCCCACGGCGGCCAGCACGCCGCGCACATGGGTGTGCACGGTGTTGACGCCAATGTCGAGTTCGCGGGCGATCTCCTTGTTGCTGGCGCCGCGCAACATGACGCGAAACACCTCGGCCTGGCGTTCGGTCAGCGCGGGGAAGCGCAGTTGCAGGGCGACCACGTCATCGGCAGAGGGCGGCGTGTCCTGCGGCGGCACGGTCGCCACATGCGCGCGCTGTTGCAAGGCCCGGTCCAGCAGGAAAACGCCGCCGCCCAGGGCAATCCTGATGGCCTCCAGCAGCGTGGCGCCACTGGCGCGCTTGGGCACGAAGCCGGCGAGCCCCAGGTCAAACACCCGCTGCGGCCAGGGCGTCGGGTCACCGCCCGACACCACCAGGATGGGCGCCCGCGACCCGGCCGCGCGCAGGGCTTCGATCACCGCCCGGCCGTCCTGTGGCCGCCCGTCCGCCCCCGTCAGATGCCAGTCCAGCAGCGTCAGCTCATAGGGCACGTTCGCGGCCAGCTCGACGGCCACCGCCAGCTCAGCCGTCTTGTCCAGGCTGAGGTCGGGCATGCTCACCTGGAGGAAAGCCTCCAGCCCCTCCAGCACCAGATCCTCGTCGTCGATCAACAGGGCCCGCACGTCCAACTCCCCTTGGCGCTGTCATCCGCGCCTATGTCGTCACGGGTGCGAAGGTTAACCGCGCTGCGGGCCTGCCGAGGCCGCGGCGCGGTGGCCCCTTAAAATCGCCGCCGGCTGCGCCAAAAGCGTGGCTGCCCTCCCTCACTGCCGCGCCAAAAGCGCCCAACGCATGAACCCGACCTCCCTCTTCGGCCTGCCCGAGCAAGCTGCCCATGAGCGCGTGCTGCTCGCCACCGACCCGGCCACCGGCCTCAAGGCCATCCTCGCCGTGCACAGCACCGCCCGCGGCCCCGCCTTCGGCGGCTGCCGCCTGTGGCACTACGAATCCGAAGCCGCGGCGCTGAACGACGCGCTGCGCCTGTCCCAGGGCATGAGCCTGAAGAACGCGCTGGCCGACCTGCCCTTCGGCGGCGGCAAGGCCGTCATCCTGAAGCCCGAGGGCGCCTTCGACCGCCCGGCCCTGTTCGCCGCCTTCGGCCGCGCCGTGCAGTCGCTGCAAGGCGCCTACATCACGGCTGAAGACGTCGGCACCACGACCGCCGACATGCGTGGCATGCAGGCCGTGACGCCCTTCGTCAGCGGCATCCCGCGCGAAGCCGCCTTCGGTGGCGACCCCAGCCCCAAGACGGCCTGGGGCGTGTTCGTCTCCATCCAGGCCGGTGCCCGCCTCGTGCTGGGCCGCAATTCGCTGGAAGGCGTGCGCGTCGCGCTGCAGGGCCTGGGCGCGGTGGGCTGGCATCTGGCCGAGTTCCTGCACAAGGCCGGCGCCAAGCTGGTCGTGGCTGACGTGGACGCCGCCAAGGTCGAGCGCGCGGTGGCGCAGTTCGGCGCCACAGCCGCCAGCGTGGCGGACATCCTGGCTGCCGACGTCGACGTGCTGGCCCCCTGCGCACYGGGCGCCTCGCTGAACGAGAAGACGGTGCCGACGCTGCGCGCCAAGCTGATCGCCGGCGCGGCCAACAACCAGCTCGCCACGCCGGACGACGGCGACGCGCTGCAGCGCCGCGGCATCTGCTACCTGCCCGACTACCTGGTGAATGCCGGCGGCATCATCAGCGTGGCCCGCGAGTACCGCAACGAGGGCGAAGAGACCGCCGTGATGGCCGAGGTCAGCAAGATCGCCGAGCGCGTCGAAGAGCTGCTGCAGCGCGTGCAGACTGCCGACTCGACGCCCGCTCGCGTGGCCGATGACTGGGCGCGCTCCAAGCTCGTGCGTCTGGCCTGAGTCCAGCCCCTAAGTTGGCTGGGCGGTTGCGCCCAGCCAACACCTAGAGAGCTCTCCCCAGTCCAGGGTTTGTCTCGACCGGTTTTGTCCTCGACGTGACACGACCGATGCGCACAATTCGCATCGGTTACGCACGATTACGGAGACAAATACATCATGAAGACCCCACGTCCCGCGGGCGCGCTGCGCCCGTTGCTGGTCGCCATGGCGCTGCTGCCACTGGCCCTGACGGCCGAGGCCGCCGGCTACCGCTTCGGCACCCAGAGCGCCGCTGCCGAAGGCACAGCCAATGCCAACGGCGCCGAGGCCGCCGACGCCAGCACGCTGTTCGCCAACCCCGCCGGCATGACGCGGCTGTCGGGCTGGAACTTCTCCGGCGTCATCGACTACGTCGACCCCAAGACCAAGTTCACCGACCAGGGCTCCTACATCTCCCTGCCCGGCACCGGCCTGCAGTCGCGCCCGACCGGCACCACCGGTGACACGATGAGCTTCGCCAAGGCCGCCGTCGTGCCCCATATGTATGCCTCCTACAGGGCTTCCGACACGCTGGCCTACGGCGTCGGCTTCTTCGTGCCCTGGGGCACCAAGCTCGAGTACCGCGATGACTGGGGCGGCCGCTACAACCTGCAGAAGGTCGAACTGAAGTCCTTCGCGCTGAACCCGAATATCGCGTGGAAGGCCACGCCCGAGCTGTCGCTGGCCGGCGGCATCAACCTGCAATACATGGAAGGCAAGCTCAAGCGCGCTGTGCCCTACGCCTCGGCCTATGCCAAGGGCCTGCTCGGTGCCGCACAACAGGCCGCCGCGGCCGGCGCGCCGGGCCTGGCCCTGCAGCTGCAGCAGCAGGCGGCTGTCATCTTCGGCAACAGCGCTTATGACGGCTCTATCGCCGTCGAGGGCAAGGACTGGGGCCTGGGCTTCAACCTGTCCGCGCTGTGGGAGCCGGCCGCCGGCACGCGCGTGGGCCTGGCCTACCGCAGCAGCGTCAGTCACAAGCTCAAGGGGACGGCCGACTGGACGCAGCCGAGCAACCTGCCGCCCGAAGTGCTCGCCGCGATCACCGGCAAGCCCTACAACGGCACGTCGGCGCTGGACCACAACGACTCCGACGTCAGCCTTGCCGTGCGCACGCCCGAGTCTGTCTCGCTGCACGGCTTCCAGCAGCTGACGCCGACCATCGCCGTGATGGCCGATTTCACCTGGACGCGCGACTCGCGCCTGCAGCAGTTACGCATCGATTTCGCCAACTCGACGGCCGACTCCATCACGCCCGAGCACTGGAAGGACAGCACCAAGGTGTCCGTCGGCGCGCATTGGCAGGCCCTGCCGTCGCTGCTGCTGCGGGCCGGCTACAGCAAGGACCTGTCGCCGGTGCCCTCGGCCACGCGCAGCCCGGCCCTGCCCGATGCCCACCGCACCTGGGTCGCCCTGGGAGCCAACCTGGCCGTGACGGACAGCGCCAGCGTCGACTTCTCCTTCGGCAAGGTGAAGCTGAAGGACGCCGCGATGAACGCGACCGATGACGCCGAGGGCGAGACGCCGTGCAACTGCTCCTACGCAACCGCGCGCGGCAACTACACCACCAAGGCCACCATCTTCGGTGTCCAGTTCAACTACAAGTTCTGAGGAGGCGAACATCATGGATCGCCGCAGTTTTCTTCGCCGCAGCGCCGCTCAAGCGGGCGCCCTGATCACCGCCTCCACCGCCCTGTCCAGCCTCGTCGGCTGCGGCGGTGGCGGCGATGCCGGGGCCCCCATCGAGCCCCTGCCCGCCACCTTCCCCGGCAGCAGCACGCCGCTGCCGACGACGGCCGCCGCCAGCGGCACGTTCAAGTTCCCGCAGTCGGTCGCCTCGGGCGACCCCAAGCCCGATGGCGCGGTGCTGTGGGCCCGCGTGGTGCCCAGCAGCGCCGATGACGTGACCAGCGCCACGGGTGGCGGCAGCTACAACGTGACGTTGAAGATCAGCAGCGCCGCCGGCAATGCCGCACTGCTGGGCACCACGTCGGCGCTGACGGGCACCGCCGACGCCACCGCGGACGTGCCGGTCTACGAGTTCTACGACCACACGCTGCGCCACCGCATCAGCGGCCTGCAGCCGGCCACGGTCTACTACTACCAGTTCACCGCCGGCAGCAGCGTCTCGCGCATCGGCCGCTTCAAGACGGCCCCGGCCGCCGACGCCGACATCAGCGCGCTGAACTTCGCCTTCGTGTCCTGCCAGGACTGGAGCGTGAACCACTGGGCCGGCATGGACACGCTGGCCCAGGAGAACATCGACTTCGTCGTCCACCTCGGCGACTACATCTACGAGGCCGTCGGCGCCGACTACCAAGCGGGTGGCGTCGAAAGCGCCCACACCGCGCTGGCCCTGCCCGCCGGCACGACCCTGCCCACGGGCGGCAAGTACGCGACGACGCTGGCCGACTACCGCTACCTCTACAAGCGCTACCGCACCGACCGCCGCCTGCAGAACCTGCACGAGCGCTTCGCCTTCGTCGCCGTCTGGGACGACCACGAGTTCAGCGACGACTGCTGGCAGGACCGCGAGACCTACGACAACGGCACCTTCAACGCGACCACCCAGGTCGGCGACAACACGGCCCAGACCTCGCGCCGCATGTCGGCCAACCAGGCCTGGTTCGAGAACATGCCGGCCGACATCAGCTTCACGCTGGACCCTGGCCAGGGCATCACCGGCATCCGCATCTACCGCGACCTCAAGTTCGGCAAGCTGATGCACCTGGTCATGACCGACCAGCGCCTCTACCGCGCCGACCACCTGATTCCCGAAGCCGCCCCCAGCCCGCTGACGGGCCAGGCCGTCGGCTCCATCGGCGCGCGCTATCTGGTGCCGCAGGCCACGCTGGCCGGCGTCGAGGCCGCCAAGCTGGCGGCCGGTGCCGGCCTGCCCGATCCGCTGGCCCTGGTCAGCGTGCTCGGTGGCGCCCAGCGCCAGTGGTGGGTGCAGACGATGACGACGTCGACCGCCCAGTGGAAGGTCTGGGGCAACGAGGTCTCGCTGCTGCGCATGGGCATGGACGGCAACAAGATCCCGACCGCGCCGGCCGCCTTCAAGGCCAAGTTCGTGCTGAACGCCGACCAGTGGGACGGCTTCAACGCCGAGCGCAAATACCTGATGGGCCAGCTGCTCGCCAAGGGCGTGAAGAACGTCGTGGCCGTCACCGGTGACATCCACGCCTTCTATGCCGGCGTGGTCATGGCCGACTACGACGCCGCCACGCCTGTGCCGGCGATGGTCGACCTCGTCACGGCCGGCGTGTCCAGCAACTCCAACTTCAGCTACTTCTACAGCGCGGCCACCCAGCCGGCGTTCGCGGCGCTGAAGCCGCTGGTGGCCACGAGCGAGGCCGAAGCCGAGGGCATCGCCATCCAGATGCTGAGCGCGGCCGTCGCCATCGCCGCGGGCGTGACCGACCTGAGCAACACGGCCGCCATCCAGGCTGCCGTGCAGGGCGCCATCCTCGCGGGCAAGGTGCCGGCCGCGGCCTTCGCGCCGACGGCCACACTGTCCAGAGCCATCATCAACACCTTCGACGAGACCCAGAACGGCAATATGGGCACCATCGTCGCGGGCACCATCGCCGGCCTGGCCGGCGCCGCCAAGTCGGTCGCCGCGATGACGCTCTACGGCCTGATCCAGCAGTCGCTGGCCACGGCCCTGGGCATCCCGGCCAACTTCGTGCCAGCCTCGGAAATCGTCAAGCGCCTCAACCCCTTCGCCAACTCGACGACGGGCGTGCCGCCGACGGTCAACAACCCCTGGATCAAGCACGTCGACAGCGACGCCCAGGGCTATGCCGTCGTGTCGCTGAGCAAGACCGAGCTGCTCTGCACCTTCAAGAAGATGGCGCGCCAGGTCGGCGGCACGGCACCGGCAAGCCCGGTCGCCAGCGTCAAGACCGTTCGTGTCGCGGCCGGCGTGACGGATGTGAGCGTGGTGGCCAGCCTCTAAGCGCGGTCCACCAAAACAAACGCCCGACAGTGCCGGGCGTTTTTCTTTGGCGAACTAGCCGCTTACTCGCCGAGGTAGGCTGCGCGGACTTTCGGGTCGTTCAGCAGGGCACTGCCCTCACCCTCCATCGTCACTTCGCCCGACTCCATCACATAGCCGCGGTTGGCGAGCTGCAGCGCGCGGCTGGCGTTCTGCTCGACAAGCAGCACCGTCACGCCCTGCTGGTGGATGTCGTTCACCACCTCGAAGATCTTGTCCACCATGATGGGCGACAGGCCCATGGACGGTTCGTCCAGCAGCAGCACCTTGGGGCGGGCCATCAGCGCGCGGCCCATGGCCAGCATCTGCTGCTCGCCGCCGGACATGGTGCCGGCCAGTTGCTTGGCGCGCTCCTTCAGGCGCGGGAACAGCGTGAAGACCTTGTCCATGTCGGCCTGCACCTCGCCATCCCTGCGGTTGTAGGCGCCCATCTGCAGGTTCTCGGTGATGGTCATGCGCGTGAAGGTGCCACGGCCTTCCGGCACCATGACCAGGCCCTGCTTGGCCAGGTCCCAGGCGCCCTGGCCCTTGATGGCCTTGCCGAGATATTCCACGCTGCCAGCAGCAATGGGCTGCAGGCCGGTGATGGCCTTCATGGTCGTCGTCTTGCCGGCGCCGTTGGCGCCGATCAGCGACACGAGTTCGCCCTCGCGCACCTCGAAGTTGACGCCCTTGACGGCCTGGATGCCGCCGTAGGCGACCTTGAGGCCGCTGACTTTGAGAAGGGTTTGTGCCATGTTGTTCGTCCCTCTCAATGGTTCTTGTGGCCGGCGCCGAGGTAGGCCTCGATCACCTTCTCGTTGCGCTGCACGTCGTAGGGCGTGCCTTCGGCGATCTGCTTGCCGTAGTCCAGCACCGTCACGCGGTCGCACAGGCCCATGACCAGCTTCACATCGTGCTCGATGAGCAGGATGGTGCGGCCGTCATTGCGGATGCGGTCGATCAGCTCGCGCAGCACGACCTTCTCGGTCGCGTTCATGCCGGCGGCGGGCTCGTCCAGCGCGATCAGCTGCGGGTCAGTGGCCAGGGCCCGGGCGATCTCCAGGCGGCGCTGGTCGCCATAGCTCAGCGTGCGCGCCTTGTAGTCCGAATACTCGCCAATGCCGACATAGTCCAGCAGCTCCTGGGCACGTGCCTTGATGGCGGCCTCCTCGGCCTTGAACTTCGGCGTGCGGAAGACCGCGCCGATCAGGCCGGACTTGGTGCGGATGTGGCGGCCGACCATCACGTTCTCGATGGCCGTCATGTCGGCAAAGAGGCGGATGTTCTGGAAGGTGCGCGCGATGCCGGCCTTGGCGACCTGGTGCACGGCTTGGGGCTGATAGGGCGTGCCGCCCAGCGCGAAACTGCCGCCGTCCGGCACGTACAGGCCCGTGATGACGTTGAAGAAGGTCGTCTTGCCGGCGCCGTTGGGGCCGATCAGGCCGTAGACCTGGCCGCGCTGGATCTGGATGCCGACGTCGGACAGGGCCTGCACGCCGCCGAAGCGCTTGGACGCGCCGCTGACGTTGAGAACGATGTTGTCGTGGGTGGTCATGTTGTGCGTCCTCCCTTACTTCGCGGCCGGCGGTGCGACCTTGCCGTGCTCGGGCGATGGCCACAGGCCGCGCGGGCGGGCGAGCATGATGCCGATCATGGCCAGGGCCACCAGCAGCTGGCGCAGGATGGAGGCGTCGAGGCGCCCGTCGGTCATCTGCTGCAGCGGGCCGGCGACATAGCGCAGCACCTCGGGCAGGGCCGACAGCATCAGCGCGCCGAGGATGACGCCAGGGATGTGGCCGATGCCGCCCAGCACGACCATGGCGACGATCATGACCGACTCCTGCAGGCTGAAGGACTCGGGCGACACGAAGCCCTGGAAGCTCGCGAACATCGCGCCCGACACGCCGCCGAAGGTGGCGCCCATGCCGAAGGCCAGCAGCTTCAGGTTGCGGGTGTTGATGCCCATGGCCTTGGCGGCGATCTCGTCCTCGCGGATGGCCATCCAGGCGCGGCCGATACGGGAGTTTTCCAGGCGGTAGCAGACCACCACCCCGCCCACCACGAGGGCCAGGAAGAGGTAGTAGTACAGCGTCACCGACGGCAGCGTGAAGCCGAACACCTCCCAGGACTTGCCCAGGTCCACGCCGAAGACGTGGAAGGAGTCGATCTGGCCGATGCCGCGCGGGCCGTTGGTGATGTTGACCGGGTACTCGAGGTTGTTCAGGAAGACGCGGATGATTTCGCCGAAGCCCAGCGTGACGATGGCGAGGTAGTCGCCGCGCAGCTTCAGCGTCGGCGCCCCCAGCATCACCCCGAAGAAGGCCGCGAGTGCCGCGCCGGCGGGGATGACCAGCCACAGCGGCGAGTGCAGGCCCGTCGGGAAGGCGGCCTGGATGGCCTCGAAGTTCTCGCTCAGGTGCGGGCTGGACATCAGCGCGAACATATAGGCGCCGACCGCGTAGAAAGCGACGTAGCCCAGGTCCAGCAGGCCGGCGTAGCCGACGACGATGTTCAGGCCCAGCGCCAGCAGCACATACAACAGGGCCAGGTCGATGATGCGGACCGGGCCGTTGCCCAGCTGCTGTGCGAACAACGGCACAACCAGCAGGCCGATGGCGGCCGCGAGGAAGGTGAAGATTTTCTTGGTGTCCATGTCTTGGCTCCCTTCAGGCGCGATCGGCCACACGCTCGCCGAGCAGGCCCGAGGGGCGCAGCGTCAGCACGAGGATGAGGGCGACGAAGGCAAAGATGTCGGCGTAATGGCTCCCCAGCACGCCGCCGGTGAGGTCACCGAGGTAGCCCGCACCGATGGCCTCGATCAGCCCAAGCAGCACGCCTCCCACGACGGCGCCGGCCAGGTTGCCGATGCCACCCAGCACGGCGGCCGTGAAGGCCTTCAGGCCGGGCATGAAGCCCATGGTGTGCTGCACGGTGCCGTAGTTGGCCGCCCACATCAGGCCGGCCACTGCCGCGAGCGCGGCACCGATGACGAAGGTGGTGGAGATGATGAAGTCGGGCTTCACACCCATCAGGCCGGCCACGCGCGGGTTCTCGGCGGTGGCGCGCATCGCGCGGCCCAGGCGGGTGTAGTTCACGAGGTACATCAGGCCGGCCAGGATGCAGACCGTCAGGCCCAGGATCAGGCACTGCGTGACGGTAATGACGGGGCCGCCCAGGTCGAAGGGCGTCGTCGGCAGCAGCAGCGGGAAGGGCTTGGGATTCGGCTTCCAGATGATCATCGCCAGCACCTGCAGCAGCAGCGACATGCCCATGGCGGTGATCAGCGGCGCCAGGCGCGGTGCATTGCGCAACGGCCGGTAGGCAATCTTCTCGACCGCAAAGTTCAGGGTGGCGCAGACGACGATGGCAGCGGCCAGGCCGATCAGCATCAGCAGCCAGCCGGGGATGCCGGAATCCGCCAGCAGCGTGACCAGCGTCCAGCTGACCATGGCGCCCACCATCAGGATCTCGCCGTGGGCGAAATTGATGAGGTTGATGATGCCGTAGACCATCGTGTAGCCGAGTGCGACGAGGGCATACATGCTCCCCAGCACCAGGCCGTTGATGATCTGTTGAATCAGAGTCTCCATGAGGGCTCCTGGAATAATTGTTGGGCGCAGCATGCGCTACGCGACCTGCGTTAAATCGCAACCCTCGTGCCAATGAAGGCGTTTCAAGGGTATTCACCGACGGTATGAAACGGCCGACCGTTAGCTCCGCCCCACGGGGGCGGGCCTGGTCAGATTTCACGAGTGTCGGCCCGCTAAAACTGGGCGGAAATCCGCACAAACCGCAGCGCTCGCGAGCGGTTCTCCGCCAGCGTCGAAAAAACTGCCGCCGGGCCTGTCGTGCAGCCCGCCGCATGGGCAAACTACACGGCCCCTGCCATGGTTGTGCCTGCCTCCCTTCGTCCGCGCGCGCTGCGCCTCCTCCGCCTGCTGAGCCGGCCGGGCTTCCATCTCTTCCTGACGGGCCTGCTGATGGTGCTCGGCTTCGCGCTGGCGCACCGTCTCAGTGAACGCAGCGGCCGCGAGCAGCTGTCGGCGCTCAGCACCGAGAGGCTGGAGCTCTATGCCTCCAACCTCGCCGCCGAGCTGGGCCGCCACGCCTCCCTGCCCAGCCTGCTGGCCATCGCGCCGACGCTGCAGGCGCTGGTGCAGGCGCCCGATGACGCCGCGGCCCGGCGCGCCGCCAGCCAGATGCTGGCCCGCGTCAATGTGCGTGCCGGCACCCACCAGCTCTTCGTTGCCGATGCCAAGGGCCAGGTCTTGTCGGCCAGCGAGACGCTGACGCCGCCGGCCCGCCTGGCCGAGGCCCTGGCCCAGGGACGCACGCATTTCTTCGCCGCCGACGCCAACACCGGCAGCACGGACTTCTATCTGCTGCACCCGCTGCGCCAGGCCAGCCGGGACAGTGGCGTCATCGTCGTGCGCTTCAACCTCGCGCCGCTGGAGGCGACCTGGATCGACCTCGGGCTGCGCTCGCAGAACGAACGCATCCTCATCGCCGACGACCAGGACGTCGTCATCATGAGCTCGGTGCAGGCCTGGAAGTACGCTGTGCTGGGCCACGCCGATCCCTCGCGCCGCCAGGCCCTGCAAGCCAGCGCGCGCTATCCGCAGGCCATCGGGCCCGACCTGGAGCTGCCCGCCTCGTTGGAGGTGCACCAGGGCCAGCAGGTGAAGCTGCCCCTGCCAGGAGCCTACGGCGCCAAACCCATGCTGGCCCAGCAGCGCCAGATCGTGCCGCTGGGCCTGCGCCTGGTCGCCTTGTCCGACCTGACCGAAGTGCGCCAGCGCGCCCAGCTCGCGGCCTGGGGCGGCGCGGCCTTTGGCGCCAGCATCGGCCTGCTCGTCCTCTATCTGTCGTCGCGCCGGCGCGCGCTGCGCCAGCTCACCCGGGCGCAGACCGAGCTGCAGCAGGCCCACGCCCTGCTCGAGCAGCTGGTGGACAGCCGCACCGCCGAGCTGCGCCAGACCAATGACGCGCTGAAGACCCAGATCGCCCAGCGCCTGCAGACCGAAGGCGAGTTGCTGCAGGCCAGCAAGCTTGCCGTGCTGGGTCAGATGTCGGCCGGGCTGTCGCACGAAGTCAACCAGCCGCTGACCGCCTTGCGCGCGCTGGCGCGCAACTCGATCCGCTTGCTGGAAGCCGGCCGCCAGGACGCGGTGGCGACCAATCTGCAGCTGATGGACGACATGGTCGAGCGCATGAGTCAGATCACGCGCCAGCTGAAGAGCTTTGCGCGCAAGGCCGATGAACAGGTCACGGGCGCCGTGGCGCTGCTCGACAGCGTGCGCAACGCCCTGCTGCTGCTGGAGCACCGCAGCCGGGCGATGGACCTGCAAACCGAGATCGACGTGCCCGCCGGCCTGCGCGTGCGCGCCGAAGCCAACCGGCTGGAGCAGGTGCTGGTCAACCTGTTCGGCAATGCCATCGATGCGATGCAGCAGGAGACCGAGCGCCGTCTGCTTGTGCGGGCCACCGCACAGGACGGCGGGCGGCGTGTGCTCGTGCAGGTGCAGGACAGCGGCGCCGGCGTCGGCGACGAGCAGCTGCCGCATCTCTTCGAGCCCTTCTTCACCACCAAGCCCGCCGGCGAAGGCCTGGGACTGGGCCTGGTGATTTCGGCCAAGATCGTGAATGAGTTCGGCGGCACGCTGCGCGCCCAACGCCTGGAGCACGGCATGAGTTTCGAGTTCGACCTCGCCGTGGAAACATGGGAGTCTGAAGATGTTTGAGGGCTACAAGGTCGTGTTCGTCGAGGACGACCTGCCGGTGCGGGTCAGCCTCACGCAGACGCTGGAACTGGAGGGTTTCACTGTGCAGCCCTGCCGCACGGCCGAGGAGGCCCTGCCCCACATCCAGCCCGGCGCGCCCATCATCGTCATCACCGACGTGCGCCTGCCCGGCATGGACGGCCGTGCCCTGCTGGCCCATGTGCAGGCCACCGACGCCAGCATTCCCACCATCCTCATCACGGCCCACGGCGACGTGACCATGGCCGTGCAGTCCATGCGCGCCGGCGCCTACGACTTCATCGAGAAGCCCTTCGCGCCCGAGCGCCTGCTGGACGTGGCCCGCCGCGCCCTGGACCTGCGCACGCTGCGCCACTCGGCCGACGAGCTGCGCACCCAGCTGCAGCGCGCCAGCGGCATCGAGGCCGCGCTGCTGGGACAGTCTTCGGCCATGCAGCAGCTGCGCCGCCAGGTGCTGAATCTGGCCGGCACCTCGGCCGATGTGCTGATCGTCGGCGAGACCGGCACCGGCAAGGAGCTGGTGGCACGCTGCCTGCACGACCAGAGCGCGCGCCGCGATCGCCACTTCGTCGCCATCAACTGCGGCGGCCTGCCCGAGGCGCTGTTCGAGAGCGAGCTGTTCGGCCACGAGCCTGGCTCCTTCACGAGTGCAGCCAAGCGCCGCATCGGCAAGATCGAGCATGCCAACGGCGGCACGCTGCTGCTGGACGAGATCGAGACCATGCCCATCGCGCTGCAGATCAAGCTGTTGCGCGTGCTGCAGGAGAGGCGCATCGAGCGCCTGGGCTCCAACCAGGAGCTGCCGGTCAACGTGCGCTTCATCGCCGCCAGCAAGTCGGATTTGAAGGAGCAGGCCGCCAAGAACGAGTTCCGCAGCGACCTTTACTACCGCCTCAACATCGCGACGCTGCAACTGCCGCCGCTGCGCGAGCGCCGCGAGGACATCCCGCTGCTGTTCGAGCACTTTGTCGCCCAGGCCTGCGCGCGCTACGAACGTCCCGGTCCCGAAATGACGCCAGAGAAGCTGCGCGAACTGATGGCCCACGACTGGCCGGGCAATGTGCGCGAGATCCGCAACGCGGCCGACCGCTTCGTGCTGGCCCTGGACGACCTCGACCCACAGGCTGCGCTGCAGGCCATGCCGGCGCTGAACCTGGCGCGGCAGATGGACCTGGTCGAGAAAACGCTGATCGAGCAGGCCTTGCGCCGCTGCCACGGCAAAGTGCCCGCCGCCATGGAGCTGCTCGGCACCCCGCGCAAGACGCTGTACGACAAGCTGAACCGGCACGGCATCGTGCTGGACGACTTCCGCTAGCGGTATTTGTCGGGATCCGGCGAATCCGTCGGGTTCGCAATGACGCGGCGGAAGGCCGCACTCATCGGCAGCTTCAGGTTCAGCCCCTGCGACGGCAGCGGCGACTCGAACCAGCGGCGGTAGATCGCGTGGATCTCGCCGCTGCGGTAGAGGCCGACGAGCACCTCGTCCACCAGCGCCTTGAACTGCGGATCGTTCTTGCGCAGGCCGATGGCATAGGGCTCGACGGTCAAGGCCTGATCGGAGATGCGGTAGTCGTCGGCGCCCGGGCCCTGCTGGGCCAGCAGCGCGCGCAGCAGCACGTCGTCCATCAGGAAGGCCGAGGCGCGGCCGCTGCGCAGCAGTTGGAAGCCCTCGGGGTCGTCCAGGCCGCCGAGGATGCGGATGCCCAGACCCTGCTGGTCGTTGACCTTGGCCAGATGCTGGATGCTGGTGGTGCCGATGGTCGACGCGACAGGCAGTCCGCGCAGGTCGGCCAGGCCCTGCACGCGCTCGGCGGCGCGCGTCATCAGCCGGGTCTCGGCGATGAAGATGGTCAGCGAGAAGGCCTGCTGGCGCGCCCGCTCGGCGGTGTGCGTCGTGATGCCGCACTCCAGGTCCAGCGTGCCGTTGATGACCAGGGGCATGCGCGTGGCGGATGCCACCTCGACGCGGCGCACCTCCAGGTCCGGCAGCTGCAGCTTGGTTCGGACGGCCGCAACGATGCGGTCGCAGAGCTCGACCGTGTAGCCGGTGGGGCGCAACTGGGCGTCGAGGTAGGAGAAAGGCAGGGAGGCCGGCCGGTAGCCGATGACGATGACGCCGGTGTCGCGCACCCGCGTCAGCGTCGGCCCGTCGGCCGCCTGCGCTGCGAACGCGCACAGCGCGAGCAGCGCCGCGCTAAGGAAACGTTGAATGAGTTCCCGCGAGTGCGCGCGCCTGGGTGCGGGATGCAGCGCAAGGCGCAAACCGCAGTCATAGCCACGGCTATGGCGAGGATTTGCAACGCCGCGATGCGCCCGCAGCCAGGATGCGCGCGCCGCGAGGAACTTGTTCAGCGTTTCCTCAGGCTTCATCATCGAGGCGACGCAGTTCGGCCAGCTTGTCGGCGATGCGCAGCTCCAGGCCACGCGGCACGGGCTCGTACCAGCGCTGGTCCTCCAGCCCATCGGGCAGGTATTGCTCGCCGGCCGCATAGCCATTGGGCTCGTCGTGGGCATAGCGATAGGCCTTGCCATAGCCCAGGTCCTTCATCAGCCGCGTCGGCGCATTGCGCAGGTGCTCGGGCACCGGGCGAGTCTGATCCTGCTTGATGAAGGCCTTGACCGCGTTGAAGGCCTTGTAGACCGCGTTGGATTTGGGCGCGATGGCGAGGTAGACGACCGCCTCGGCCAAGGCCAGCTCGCCTTCGGGCGTGCCCAGGCGTTCGTAGGTGTCCGCCGCGTCCAACGTGATGCGCAGTGCACGCGGGTCGGCCAGGCCGATGTCTTCGCTGGCCATGCGGATGAGCCGGCGCGCGATGTAGCGGGCATCGACGCCGCCGTCCACCATGCGCACGAACCAGTACAGCGCGCCGTCCGGGCTGCTGCCGCGAACGGATTTGTGCAGGGCGCTGATGACGTCGTAGAACTGGTCGCCGCCCTTGTCGTAGCGGCGCAGTTGCTCGCCGAGCGTCCGCTCTAGCAGAGCCTCATCGATGAGCTGGCCATTGGCGAGCGCAGCGGCGGATTCGAGGGCGTTCAGCAGCCGGCGCGCATCGCCGTCGGCATAACCGATGAGGCGGTCAGCGGCTGGCTGGGTCGGCGGCTCGACACCCAGCTCCCTGGCACCGCGCTCGATCAGCTCCTGCAACTCGCCCGCGTCCAGGCTCTTCAGCACCTGCACCTGTGCGCGCGACAGCAGCGCCGAGTTGACTTCGAAGCTGGGGTTCTCGGTCGTCGCGCCGATGAAGGTGAACAGGCCCGACTCGACATGCGGCAGGAAGGCGTCCTGCTGGGCCTTGTTGAAGCGGTGCACCTCGTCAACGAAGACCACCGTGCGCCGGCCCTGCTGGGCTGCAATCTGGGCGCGGTCCACCGCCTCGCGGATGTCCTTCACGCCACCCAGCACGGCCGAAATGGCGATGAACTGCGCGTCGAAGGCACCGGCCACGAGACGCGCCAGCGTCGTCTTGCCGACGCCGGGCGGGCCCCACAGGATCATGCTCTGCAGCCTGCCAGCTTCAAACGACGCACGCAGCGGCATGCCAGGCCCGAGCAGATGGCGCTGGCCGATGACCTCGTCCAGCGTCTTAGGGCGCAGGCGCTCGGCCAGCGGTTGTGCGGGCGGGTCGGCGTCGAAGAGAGACGCTGTACTCACAGTCCGGTCACTGCTCGATCAGGTCAGCCCCGGCCGGCAGCTTGAACTGGAAACGGTCCGCCGCGACCGGCACATTGGCCTGCACGGCGCTGAAGTCCAGCCGCGAACGCTGGCCGAAGCCGTCGACGATTTCCATCGCCGCCAGCTCCTTGCCCTTGAAACCGAGCTTGAGGGCCTGGATGGTCGATTCGGCTTGCTTGGGCAGGGCCTGCACCCAGTCCAGGCCGCCATCGCTCGCTTGGGCCTTCAGCGTGAAGTCGCGTTCGAGATTGCTGCCTGCAAGCAGGGCCGCGGGTGTCGCGCCCAGCGCGTCGGTCAGCTTGCGCGAGCTGGCCTGGTTGAGGTCGGCGTCATAGATCCAGACCTTCTGGCCATCGGCCACGATGACCTGCTCGAAGGGCTTGGCGTAGGCGAATCGAAAGCGATTGGGCCGCTCGAACTCGAAGCTGCCCGACGAGACCTTCTTGCGCTTGCCGTCGGGTGATGTGACGGTCTGCGTGAAGTTGGCCTTGCCGCTCTTCACCTCGCGACCGAAATCGCGCAGCGCGTCAACGGCATCGGCGTGGGCCGCACCGGCCATCAGCAGGGTCAGGGAAAGCAGAAAGTTCTTCATTCGTCTCGCTTGGGAATGATCAATTCGCGGCTGCCATTGGCAGCCAGCGCGCCGACAAGCCCCGAGTTCTCCATCTGCTCCAGCAACCGGGCGGCGCGGTTGTAGCCTATGCGCAGATGGCGCTGCACCAGCGAGATCGACGCCTTGCGATGTTGTAGGACGATGGCCACGGCTTGGTCGTACATGGGGTCTTGCTCACCGCTGGCTTCACCCGGCGCCGGCGCTTCGCCGTCGATGCCGTCGAGCACGCCGCCTTCGAGGATGCCTTCGATGTAGTTGGGCTCACCCTGGGACTTGATGTACTCCACAACGCGGTGCACCTCGTCGTCGCTGACAAAGGCGCCGTGCACGCGGATGGGCAGGCCGGTGCCCGAGGGCATGTAGAGCATGTCGCCCATGCCCAAGAGCGCCTCGGCGCCCATCTGGTCGAGGATGGTGCGGCTGTCGATCTTGGAGCTGACCTGGAAGGACAGGCGGGTCGGGATGTTGGCTTTGATGAGGCCGGTGATGACGTCCACCGACGGGCGCTGCGTGGCCAGGATCAGGTGGATGCCGGCCGCGCGCGCCTTCTGCGCCAGACGGGCGATCAGCTCCTCGATCTTCTTGCCGACGACCATCATCAGGTCGGCCAGCTCGTCGATGACGACGACGATGAAGGGCAGGCGCTCCAGCGGCTCCGGCTCCTCATTGTTCAGCGCGAAGGGATTCGGGATGCTGATGCCGTTGGCCTTGGCTTCGTCGATCTTCTTGTTGTAGCCGGCCAGATTGCGCACGCCCATCTTGGACATGAGCTTGTAGCGCCTCTCCATCTCGCCGACGCACCAGTTCAGCGCATTGCCGGCCTGCTTCATGTCGGTCACGACGGGCGCCAGCAAGTGCGGGATGCCTTCGTAGACGCTCATTTCCAGCATCTTGGGGTCGATGAGGATGAGGCGCACATCGCGGGCCTCGGCCTTGTAGAGCAGGCTGAGGATCATCGCGTTGATGCCCACCGATTTGCCCGAACCGGTCGTGCCGGCCACCAGGCAGTGCGGCATCTTGGCCAGGTCGGCCACGATGGGCAGGCCGATGATGTCCTTGCCCAGACCCATGGTCAGCTGAGACGACGCGTCTGCGTAGACCTGCGAACCGAGGATCTCGGACAACCGGATGGTCTGGCGGCGCGCGTTCGGCAGCTCCAGGGCCATGTAGTTCTTGCCGGGGATGGTCTCGACGACGCGGATGGACACCAGGCTCAGCGAGCGCGCCAGGTCCTTGGCCAGGCCGACGATCTGCGAGCCCTTCACGCCGGTGGCGGGCTCGATCTCGTAGCGCGTGATGACCGGGCCCGGCGATGCGGCGACGACATGCACCTCCACGCCGAAATCGCGCAGCTTCTTCTCGATGAGGCGGCTGGTCATCTCCAGCGACTCGGGTGTCACCGTCTCCTGGCGGCCGGGTGCGGCGTCCAGCAGGTCGACCTGGGGCAGCTTGGCGTCGCCGGCATCGACGAACAGCGTCTGCTGGCGCTCCTTGGCGACGCGGGTGGATTGCGGCACTTCGACGACGGGCGCCTCGATGACCAGCGGTGCATGTTCAGCCTCGACCTGGCGCTCGATCTGGCGCTCGACCTCGACCTCCTGCTCGCGCTCCTTCACCGCCTGTTCGCCGGCCTTCTGGTCGGCCTTGATTTCGCGCTTTTCGAGGTGCTGCTCGCGCAACTGCTCGATGCGCTCGCCGATCGACTCCGCGAGTTGGCCCCAGGAGAAGCGCAGTGCCCAGGACATGCCCGTCAGCAACAGCACGATCCAGACGACGCCAGAGCCGGCAAAGCCCAGGCCCTTCATGCCCAGCGGACCCAGGGCGTAGCCGAGCAGGCCGCCGGCATGACCGGGCAGCCGAGCCTCGACGGCGTAAAGCCGACTCCACTCCAACGCGCAACTGGCCCCGACCAGCAGCAGCACGCCGGCCCACCCGCGCAGGCGCCGGCTCCAGCGCATGGCCTCCGGCGCGTCGTGGCGCAGCAGGCCAGCCAGGCCGCGCAACCAGGCCCGCACGGCGAGGACAGGCAACCACCAGGCCGAGAAGYCGAACAGGAAGAGCAGGCCGTCCGACACCCAGGCGCCAAAACTGCCGACACGATTGCCGACGAGGTCGCGCTGGCCGCTGGTACTGAAGGCGGCGTCGCGCAGGTCATGCGTGGCCAGTGCCAGCACGAGCAGGGCGAGGACCAGGGCCGTCAAGGCCAGCCACAGCGGCGTGCGCAGCAGCCGTGAAGCGGTCGACGGCGGTGCCGCCTCGCGCTTGGGCGCCTGGCGGCGGGTGGGTTTGGCGGGTGCGGCGGGTTCGCCGGCGGCATCGTCACCGCCCAGCAGGGAACCGAGGGGAAAACTCATCCCCGCATTGTCGCCGTCAATCGTGGGTCAGCCGTTCCTTGATGACCACCGAACCGTTCTCAAGCGTTTCAATGACGCCGCGCTCTTCCAGGTCCTTCATGACCCGGCTGACCATCTCGCGGGAGGCCCCCACCACCTTGGCCATGTCCTGGCGCGAGACCTTGCCACGGATCAGCTTGATGCCCTTCTCGTCCTCGGACATGTCCAGCAGCGTGCGCGCGACGCGGCCATAGACGTCCAGCAGTGCCAGCGACTCGATCTGACGGTCGGCATTGCGCAGGCGCGCCACCAGGCCACGCAGGATGCCGTAGGACAGGCTGCTGCTCTCGGGCAGGCAGCGCGCGAACTCCAGGCGACCCAGCACGAGCATGTCGGTCTGGACCTCGGCACGCACCGTGGCCGAATGGGGTTCGTTGTCGATCAGGCTCATCTCGCCGACATAGTCGCCCGACTGCAGCACGGCCAGGATGACCTCGCGGCCACGGTGGTCGGCCGTCAGCACGCGGGCGCGGCCGTTCAGCAGGATGAAGAGGGCGTTGGATTTGGTGCCCTGCTCGACAATCAACTCGCCACGCTTGAAGCGGCGCTTGACGACGCTGTCAGCGATGGACTGGGCCTGATCGGTGGTCAGCATCGAGAACAGCGGAACACGGCGGATCAGGTCGAGGTTGGAAATCATCGCCATATGCAGTCTCCAGGTTTGGGCTCCAGGCCAGCGGCAATAAATGCGCCTGCCTAAAATGGCGTGCATTGTGCACACGCGGCAGGCTTCCCCGCATGGGGTAAGGCCGGGGTTTTTACCCCTAAGACGACCTTGCGAGCCGCCAGCCCACCCTCACCTTCCCTCCCATGACCGCTACGACCCAACACCACGGCCTGCTCATCCTCGGCTCCGGCCCTGCCGGCTACACCGCCGCCATCTATGCCGCACGCGCCAATCTCAAGCCTACGCTGATCACCGGCATGGCCCAAGGGGGTCAGCTCATGACGACGACCGAGGTCGACAACTGGCCGGCCGATGTGATGGGCGTGCAGGGGCCTGAGCTGATGCAGCGCTTCCAGGAGCACGCTGAGCGCTTCCAGACCCAGATCGTCTTCGACCACATCAACGCGGTCGACTTCTCCAG
The DNA here is from genome assembly GCF_056406535.1 of Roseateles sp. P1_C1_2. Classification (NCBI taxonomy): domain Bacteria; kingdom Pseudomonadati; phylum Pseudomonadota; class Betaproteobacteria; order Burkholderiales; family Sphaerotilaceae; genus Roseateles; species Roseateles sp. P1_C1_2. The sequence continues at coordinate 23,097 of NZ_JBFUAB010000036.1, read as the reverse complement.
GCGCCCCTTCACGCTAACGGGCGACAGCGGCGTCTACACCTGTGACGCCCTCATCATCGCCACCGGCGCCTCGGCCAAATACCTCGGCCTGGACTCCGAACAGGCCTTCATGGGCCGCGGGGTCAGTGGTTGCGCCACCTGCGACGGCTTTTTCTACCGCGGCCAGGAAGTCTGCGTCGTCGGCGGCGGCAACACGGCTGTCGAGGAGGCGCTCTACCTGTCCAACATCGCCAGCACCGTCCACCTGATCCACCGCCGCGACAAGTTCCGCGCCGAGCCCATCCTGGTCGACAAGCTGCATGAGAAGGTCGCCGCCGGCAAGATCGTGCTGCACCTCTTCCAGCAACTCGACGAGGTGCTGGGCGACGCCTCGGGCGTGACCGGCGTGCGCACCCTCAGCACGCTGGATGGTGCCAAGGCCGACATCCCGGTGCACGGCTGCTTCATCGCCATCGGCCACCAGCCCAACACCGACATCTTCAAGGGCCAGTTGGAGATGAAGGACGGCTACATCATCACCAAGAGCGGCTTGAACGGCTTCGCGACCATGACCAGCGTGCCGGGCGTCTTCGCCGCCGGCGACGTGCAGGACCACATCTACCGCCAGGCCATCACCAGCGCCGGCACGGGCTGCATGGCGGCGCTGGACGCCCAGCGCTTCCTCGACCAGGAAGCCTGAGCCAAGCCCCTTCCGGGTCCGCGGGTTTTCCGCTACACTCGCGGGCTTGCCTGCCGTATGGATCGCATCCGAAACCACGAACATCGTTCTGGTTGAGGATTTAGCAGGCATTTGCGGTCAAAGGGCTTCCCGAGGAACTTGGGAAGCTGGTCAGCGAAGTCAAACCGGAGAAGCGTCATGGCACGCGTCTGTCAAGTCACGGGCAAGAAGCCCATRGTCGGGAACAATGTTTCCCACGCCAACAACAAAACCAAGCGTCGGTTCCTGCCGAACCTGCAATACCGCCGTTTCTGGGTGGAATCGGAAAACCGTTGGGTGCGTTTGCGCATCACCAATGCCGCTCTGCGTTTGATCGACAAGGTCGGCATCGACCAAGTCGTCGCCGATCTGCGCGCCAAGGGCGCTCTCTGATCGTCGCTCACTGACCCACTGAAGGAATACGACCATGGCATCCAAAGGCGGCCGCGAGAAGATCAAGCTGGAGTCCACTGCGGGCACCGGCCACTTCTACACCACGAACAAGAACAAGAAGACCACGCCCGAAAAGCTCGAATTCATGAAATTCGATCCCAAGGTGCGCAAGCATGTCCTGTACAAGGAAATCAAGCTGAAGTGATGCCGGGCGGCCTGTCCGCCCAGTCCACGCAGCAAGACAAAACCCGCCAAGCGGCAACGCTGGCGGGTTTGTTCTTTTGGGGGCGCCGGACGAAGTCAGCGGCTGGCGGCAGCGGCTACGGCGGGGCTGAACTCGCGCTGCATCCAGCGGTCGATCATGCGCTTCTCGTAGCGCAGCGAGTCACCGCTGTAATAGGCGTTGAAGCCATCCTGATAGTTCATGTCGCGCAGACGGCTCTTGCCCTGCTGGATGACCTTGTCACCCTCGCGGACTTCCCAGCTGAGTTCGATGGAGGGCGATGTCACCGTGCGCATCACGCGCAGCCACTGGCCGCGCCAGACGAAAGGCTCCACCTCGCCGGCCAGGTCGACGTCCGACACGTCGAAGCGGATATTGCGCCCCGGCAGGAACTTCCCGGCCTGAGCCACCAGATGGGCCTCGATGTCCTTCAGCACATCCGGCTGGCGAAAGCCGTTGTTGTCCTTGGTGTCCGAGAACTTCTCGGGGTTGATGAAGTTCACCTGCACATCGGCATGTGCGGCAGCGGATGCAAGCGCCATCACGGCCAGGGCGATCCAACGAGTCTTCATGGCAAGCCTCCTAATTCAGTGACTGCATGCCTCGAGTCTAGGCCAGGCCAAGAAAAAGGGCGCCCGTAGGGGCGCCCTTTACTCTGAGAAACGCTCGCTCAGGCGTGGGCGGCACGCAGGCGCATCGAAAAAGCCTGCAGTTCGGCAATGCCGCTTTCCTCGGCGCGGCGGCACCAGGCCTGCAGGTCGGCAACGAGCTGCTCGGCCGACACATTCGTGCGGGTCCACATCTGGCGCAACTCTTCACGCATGGTCACCAGCTTGTCGATGACCGGGCTGGCGGCGCGGACGTTGGCCAGCTCACCATGGACAGCGACCGGGATGCGGTCTTCGTCGCGGTGCAGCCAGCGCTTGGCCAGTTTGAACTGGGTGAAGCGCTCGCTGTGCTTGCCGCCCTCGGCCTTGACCTTGGCCAGTTCAGCGGCGCAGGCCGCCTTCAGGTCGCGGGCATAGCTGGCCATGACTTCGTAGCGGTTGGCGATCAAGGCCTCCAGCGTACGGGCGTCGGCCGGCTTGATTTCACCCAGGCTCAGCTTGGGCGCCGTCTTGCGGACCTTGGCCATGCCCAGCATTTCCAGGCCGCGGATATACATCCAGCCGATGTCGAATTCGTAGGGCTTGACCGAGAACTTGGCCGACGTCGGGTAGGTGTGGTGGTTGTTGTGCAGCTCTTCGCCGCCCACGATCAGCGTCCAGGGCGTCAGATTGGTCGACGCGTCCGGCGCTTCGAAATTGCGATAGCCCCAGTAGTGGCCGATGCCGTTGATGACGCCGGCCGCCCAGATGGGAATCCAGATCATCTGGATCGCCCAGATCGTGGCGCCTGCGGCACCGAACAAGGCCACGTTGATGATCAGCATCAGCGCCACGCCCTGCCAGCTGTACTTGGTGTACAGATTGCGTTCGATCCAGTCCTCGGGCGTGCCGCGGCTGTACTTGGCGATCGTCTCGGCGTTCTTGGCCTCGGCGCGATAAAGCTCAGCGCCTTCGGCCAGCACCTTCTTCAGGCCGCGGGTCTGCGGGCTGTGGGGGTCTTCCTCGGTTTCGCACTTGGCGTGGTGCTTGCGATGGATGGCGACCCATTCGCGGGTGACCATGCCGGTCGTCAGCCAGAGCCAGAAACGGAAGAAATGCGACGGGATGGGCCCGAGATCCAGGGCCCGGTGAGCCTGAGCACGATGCAGGAAGATCGTGACCGAAGCGATCGTGATGTGGGTCACAACCAGCGTATAGATCACCAATTGCCAGACGCTGAGGCCCAGCAGGCCGGAGCCTACCCAGTCGATCAGCGCGTTCAGGATGTCATTCATGCGTCCAAGACCTCGGCCACAGCGGCCATGCAAAGGAATGTCAATTGTAGGGGAGAGCCCCCAAATTCAAGGGGTTTGTCGCACCGTATTCAGGCGGTGCCGTGCGAATCGACGCGTTCTTTGACCCGCATCAAGCCGATCTTTCCCAAGCGACGGCGAAAAACCCGTCYGTGGCGTGTTGGTGRGGCCACAGCCGGAGTGCGCCGTTTTCCACGAGTTCATCGGCGCGCTCGACCTGGGCCTTGACCAGCGCCTCATCCGCCGCCAGCGGCTTGAAGTCCGGGTGAGCGGCGGCGAATTCGGCCGCGATGACCTCGTTCTCGGCGTCCAGCAGGCTGCAGGTCGCGTAGACCAGACGGCCGCCCGGCTTCACCAGCCGGGCCGCGCTGGCCAGGATGGCGCGCTGCTTGGCCTGCAGTTCCGTCACCGCCTGGGGCGACTGGCGCCACTTCAGGTCCGGGTTGCGGCGCAGAGTGCCCAGGCCCGAACAGGGCGCGTCCACCAGCACGCGATCGATCTTGCCGGCCAGGCGCTTGATGCGGTCGTCGCGCTCATGGGCGATCTGGGCCGGATAGACATTGGACAGGCCACTGCGCGCCAGGCGCGGCTTGAGCGCCGTGAGTCGGTGACCAGAAACGTCGAAGGCGTAGAGCCGCCCGGTGTTGCGCATGGCCGCCCCCAGGGCCAGCGTCTTGCCACCCGCACCGGCGCAGAAATCCACCACCATCTCGCCGCGCTTGGGTGCCAGCAGCAGGGCCAGCAGCTGGCTGCCCTCGTCCTGAACCTCAATCGAACCGTTGGTGAACAGCTCCAGCTTGTTCAGGGCCGGCTTGCCGTCTATGCGCAGACCCCAGGGCGAATACGGCGTCGGCGTGGCTTCGATGCCGGCGGCCTTGAGCTGGGCCTGCGCCTCCTCGCGCTTGAGCTTCAGCGTGTTGACACGCAGATCCAGCGGCGCGGCCTCGTTCAAGGCCGTGGCGAGCTTCCAGAACTCTTCTTCGCCCAACCGGGCCAGCAGCGGCTCCGCCAGCCATTCCGGCATGTTGTGGCGCAGCTTGGACGCCAGGCTCATCGGATCGATGGCCTGAACCTGTTCCAGCCAATGCTGCTCGGCCGGGCTGAGAGCCCCGCGCAGGAACGCGGCATTGCCGCGCCAAGCCAGCATGGCCAGGCGGCGGTGCATGGAGCCGCTGCCGCTCTGGGCCAGGTTCTGGAACTTGATCCGCTCGCGCAGCAGCGCATAGACGGTCTCGGCCAGGCTGGCACGTTCGCGCTGGCCGAGGTTCTTGTGTTGACGGAAAAAGGCCGAAACGGTCGAGTCGGCCGGCGCGTCGAGCTTGTTGACGGCGGCGATCAGCTCGGCGCACAGCTCCAGCAGGGCATTAGGATGCATCGCCCCATTATCCCAACGTCCCTGCATGAAGCTCTGGAACCAGTTGCGCCTGCGCCCTCGCCTGCTGACGGCGATCCTCGTGGGCAGCGCGCTGGCTGCGGCCTGGCCCGACGTGACCAGCCTGCAGACCCGGCTGCTGATCGGCTGGAACCTGGTTGTCTGGATCTACCTGCCGCTGGCGTTCTGGATGATGCTGGGCCGCGCGGGCACCGTGGACGTGCAAGCCAGCGCCCGGCGCCTGAACGAAGGCGTCATACCGATGTTGGCGCTGGCCGTGCTCGGCGCATTGGCCAGCCTCGCGGCCATCACGCTGGAGTTGCAGGCCGCAAAACAGCATCACGACCCGCGCTATGTGCTGCTCGCGCTGACGACCGTGGCCGGCTCGTGGCTGCTGCTGCCGGTGGAGTTCGGCATCGCCTACGCCAGCCGCTATCACAGCAAAGGCAAGGGCGAACATGGGCTGGAGTTCCCGGGCGACGAGAAGGAGCCGCCGGACTACGGCGACTTCCTCTATTTCTCGATCACGGTCGCTGCCACCTCGCAGACATCGGACGTCTGCGTCAGTTCGCGCGCCATGCGGCGCCTGGTGCTCGTCCAGGCCCTGCTCGCCTTTGTCTTCAACACCGGCGTGCTGGCGCTGTCGATCAATATCCTGGCCGGACTGATCAGCTGACGAAGAGCTGCTGAGCGGCGCCGTCGCGGTGGGCGACGCGCTCGCCGTCCCACACCAGCGCTTCTTCGACGAACCAGCGCACCGACTCCGGATAGATGCGGTGCTCGGCCGTCAGCACGCGGGCGGACAAGGCCTTGGCGTCGTCGCCCGGCAGCACCGGCACCACGGCCTGCATGACGATGGCGCCATGGTCCAGTTCGGCCGTCACGAAATGCACCGTCGCGCCAGCGATCTTGCAACCCATCTCCAGCGCCCGCTCGTGTGTATGCAGGCCGGTGAAGGCAGGCAGCAGCGAAGGGTGGATGTTGAGCATGCGACGCGCATAGCGGCCTGTGAAGCCGGGTGTCAGGATGCGCATGAAGCCGGCCAGCACGACGAGATCGGGCGCAAAGCCATCGATGACGCGGGCCAGCTCGGCGTCGAAATCCTCGCGGCTGGCATAGGCCTTGTGGTCGACGACGGCTGTCGCAATGCCATGAGAGGCAGCGAACTGCAGCCCGCCGGCATCCGGCCGGTTGCTGATGACGGCCGCCACTTCGGCCGGCCACCCCTCGGCCTTGCAGGCCTTGACGATGGCCTCCATGTTGGAACCCCGCCCCGAAATCAAAATCACCAGCCTCTTCATGGGGCGGCAGTTTAGGGGCCGGCCGGCCTGTCGGCCCTTGAACGACAATCCGCGCCCCATGTCGACGACACCCTCCCCCACCCGCCCACGCATCCTGTCGGGCATGCGCCCGACCGGTGCCCTGCACCTCGGCCACTACCACGGCGCCATCAAGAACTGGGTGCGGCTGCAGGACACGCACGACGGCTTTTTCTTCGTCGCCGACTGGCATGCGCTGACCACCCAGCGCCCCAGTGGCGAGACGCTGACCCGCCATGTCTACGAGATGGTCACCGACTGGCTGGCCGCCGGCATCGACCCCGAGCGCTGCACCCTCTTCCTGCAAAGCCGCATGCCCGAGCATGCCGAGCTGTTCACGCTGCTGGCCATGTGCACGCCGTCCTCCTGGCTGGCGCGCATGCCCAGCTACAAGGACCAGGTGGCCGCCGACCCCGAACTGGCCACCTATGGCTTCCTCGGCTATCCGCTGCTGCAGGCGGCCGACATCCTGCTCTACAAGCCCGCCGGCGTGCCGGTCGGCGAGGACCAGGCCGCCCACGTCGAGGTGACCCGCGAGGTCGGCCGGCGCTTCAACCGCCTCTATGCGCCCGACGCGCCCATCTTTGTCGAACCGCAGGCCCTGCTGACCGAGACGGYCCGCGTACCGGGCCTGGACGGCCAGAAGATGAGCAAGAGCCTGGACAACGCCATCGCGATGCGCGACGAGCCCGAGGCGGTCGCCACCAAGATCCGCACCATGCCGACCGACCCACAGCGCGTGCGCCGCAGCGACGCCGGCGACCCGGCGCGCTGCCCCGTCTGGCCCCTGCACCAGATCTACAGCGACGACGCGACCCGCGCCGCCTGCGACACCGGCTGCCGCACGGCGGCCATCGGCTGCCTGGACTGCAAACAACCCCTGATCGAGGCCATCCAGAAGGAACAGGCGCCCTGGCGGGAACGCGCTGCGGCCCTGGACCCGCAGCAGGTGCAGTGGACGCTGGAAGTCGGCACCGAACGCGCCCGTGCCGTGGCGCGCAAGACACTGCGCGAGGTGCGCGGTGCGATGGGGCTGGTGGCTTGAGTTCGACCATTCATGTCACCGACCTCGAGGCCGCCATCAACTGGTGGCGCGAGCGCGTGCCCTCGCCCGATGGCATCAGCGCCGCACCGGAGGTGCGCGCGCTGGCCGAGGCCTATGCCCTGCTGGCCTGGAGCCGTGCGACCGAACTCGACACCGACTCGCTGAAGCCCGAGGCCCTCGACGCCTGGCTGGCCTGGTACGCGACGACGGCGGACTCGCCCTGCATCGCCATCTGCTCGACGGCCCAGGGCGACGCCATCTGCAAAGGCTGCGGCAGGACATTCGACGAAGTGCAGCACTGGCCGGCCCTCGACCCTTTCGAGAAGCGCGTCGTCTGGCACCGCATCACGCAAGAAGGCACGGCCTGGCGCTTCAATCGCTACGCCGAAAGAGCAGGCCGATGACCCGCATCCGCTTCATCGACAGCGCCCGCCGCCTCGTCCCGCTGGCCTGGCCCGTGCTCGTCGGCCAGATCGCCGTGATGATGTTCAGCACCATCGACACGCTGATGATGGGCCGCGTCAGCCCCGAGGATCTGGCCGCGTTCGCTGTCGGCTCGGCGGCCTATGTGACCATCTTCGTCGGGCTGATGGGCATCATCCTCGCGGTCGGGCCGATCGCCGGGCGGCAGTTTGGCGCCCAGGATCTGCCCGGCGCCGGCAGCAGCTTCGTGCAGGCGCAATGGCTGGCCGTGCTGCTCTGCATCCCGGGCTGCCTGGCGCTGTGGTTCCCCGACCCGTTCACCGCACTGGCCCAGCTCGATGCCGCCCAGGCCGACAAGGTGCGGGCCTACACACGGCCCGAAGCCTTCGCGCTGCCGGCCGCCCTGCTCTTCACTGCCTTCCGCGGCTTCTCCACCGCCGTCAGCCGTCCCAAGGCCGTCATGGCCATGCAGCTGACCGGCCTGGCCGCCAAGGTACCGCTGAACGCGGTGCTCGTCTTCGGCTGGGGGCCGATCCCGGCCATGGGCGTCGCGGGCTGCGGCGTCGCCACGGCCATCGCGCTGATCGGCCAGGCCATCGTCGCCCTGCTGCTGCTCAGACGCGACGCCTTCTACCTGCCGTTCAGGATCCCGCACCTGTGGCAGACCCGGCCGCATTGGGGCGAACTCGCGGCGCTGGTGAAGCTGGGCCTGCCCATGGGCGGCTCCATCCTCGTCGAGGTGACGGGCTTCACCTTCATGGCCTTCTTCATCGCGCGTCTGGGCGCAACGCCCGTGGCCGGCCACCAGATCGCCGTCAACCTCGTCGCGATGATGTTCATGATCGCGCTGGCCCTGGCCACCGCGGCCGGCACGCTGGTAGCCCAGCATCTGGGCGCCCAAGAGAAGCATGAGGCACGCACCGTCGGCCGGCATGCGATGACGCTGGCCGCGTTGACTGCCGCGGCCGTCGGCGCCGTCGTCGCGCTGGCGCGGGAACCCATCGTCGCCCTGTACACCAACAATTCCGCAGCAGCCGCGGCCGCCCTGCCGCTGCTGGTCTGGGTGTGGTTCTTCCACCTCGGCGATGCGCTGCAGACGGTGGCCGCCTATGTGCTGCGCGCCTACCAGGTCGCGACGCTGCCGATGATCATCTACGTCGTGGCACTTTGGGGCCTGGGCATTGGCGGCGGCTACTTCCTGGCCTTCGGTGCCGATGGCGCCGGCGCGGTCGGCTTCTGGCAAGCGGCCACCGCGGGACTGATCGCCGCGGCCCTGCTGCTCAGCCTGCTACTGCACAGGGTCTTCGACGAGAACCGTTAGGACTTGGCCGCAGGCAGGAACACCACGAAGCGACTGCCGCCACCGTCGCGCGCCAGGCAGCGCACGCTGCCGCCATGGCGTTCGGCAATCTGCTTGACGAGGCTCAGCCCCAGGCCGACGCCACCCGCCATCTCGGCATGACCGGGCAGCCGATAGAAGGGCTCGAAGATGCGCTCGCGCAGGTCGGCCGGCACGCCGGGACCGCGGTCGGCGACGACGTACTCATAGCCACCGGCCACCGGTCGCAGCGCCAACTCCACGTCGGGGCCGCCATAGCGGCGCGCGTTGTCGAGCAGATTGCGCAGCGCCCGGCGCAGCAGGCGCTCCTGGCCCTCGATGCGGGCCGCGTCGGTCTCGGGCTCGAAGGCTGCCTCGGCGCGGGCGGCCTCTTCGGCGCCCAGGGCGAGCAGCTCGACCGGATGGGTTTCGCCGACCGCACTGCCAGCCTCCAGCCGGCTGGCCAGCAACACCTCCTCGACGAGGGCATCCAGCTCGGCGATGTTGACGTCGATCTCGTGCGCCAGACGCTCGCGCTGGGCCGGCGCGGCATCGTCCAACATCGCGAAAGCCATCTTCAGCCGCGCCAGCGGCGAGCGCAGTTCGTGGCTGGCATTGGCCAGCAGGGTCTGGTGGGAGCGCAGCAGCGTCTCGATGCGGTCGGCCGCCTGGTTGAAACTGGTGGCCAGGGCCGCCACCTCGTCCCGGCCGCCGTCGTCGACGCGGTGGCCCAGCTGGCCGGAGCCGAATTTCTCGACGCCGCGCTTGAGCGCTTCGAGCCGCCGCGTCAGGCGGCGCACGACGGGATAGGCACCGGCCGCGACACCGATGAAGAGCAGCACCAGCACCACGGCCAGCGTCGACACGGCCGGCGCGCCCGGCGACACGGGGCGGTGCAGCCAGGGGCCGGTCCACGGGCCTTCGTCCACGCGCGGCGGTCGGGCGCCGGGACCACCCGCACCGGAGGCTGCCGAAGCTCCGCCCTGCGGGCTGCCAGGCGGGCGCACGCTGCGCACCATCTCCAGGCTGCGACCATCGCCGAGATTGGCGCTGACGATGATGGCGCCGGGGTCGTCGGCACGGCGCTGGAACATCTGCGTCGTCGCGATGCGCTTGCCATCCACGTCTTCGAGCGCGATGGGCATGCGCAGGCGCTGGCCCCAGTCGGCGAAGGCAGCCGCCTGCTCCGCGCGCGGTGCCGTGGCCGGTGGCAGGGCGAGCTTGAGCAGCCCGGCCATCGCGTTCAGCCTCTCACCGGCCGCCGACTCGACATTGCCACGCTCCTGTTCGATGTGGCGCTGGAACAGCCAGGCCGAGCCGAAGGCGAACGCCAGCAGCAGCGCCACCAGCGTCAGGTAGATGCGGACGTAGAGTGACTTCAAGCCGGGGCGTTCAGGCGGCGTCCGCGTCGGCGTCTTGCTTGCGGGCAAAGACATAGCCGGCTCCACGCACGGTCAGCACGCGACGGGGGTTCTTGGGGTCGTCTTCGATGACGGCGCGGATGCGTGAGATGTGCACGTCGATGGAGCGGTCGAAGGCCTCCAGTGGGTGGCCCTTCAGCGCATCCATGATCTGGTCACGGCTCAGCACGCGGCCCGGGCTTTGCGCCAGCACGACGAGGAGGTCGAACTGGTGGCTGGTCAGGTCGCAGATCTTGCCGTCCAGCCGCGCCACGCGGGCCGCGAGGTCGATCTCCAGGCGGCCGAAGCGCAGCACCTCGTCGCCATCCAGCTTGGGCTCCAGGCGACGCAGCAGCGCCTTGATGCGGGCCTGCAGCTCGCGGGGCTCGAAGGGCTTGGCGAGGTAGTCGTCAGCGCCCAGTTCCAGGCCGAGGATGCGGTCCATGGGCTCGCCGCGGGCCGACAGCATCAGCACCGGCTGGTGGCGCCAGCGTGGGTCGCCGCGCAGCCAGCGGCAGAAGTCCAGTCCGTCGCCGTCGGGCAGCATCAGGTCCAGCACCAGCAGCTCGAAGCGGCCGTGGGCCAGGGCCTCGCGGGCCTGGGCCAGGCTGCCGGCCGTGCTGACCTCGAAGCCGGCGGAGCGGAGGTAGTCGCCCACCATGCCGGTCAGGCGGGCATCGTCATCGATCAACAGCAGTCGGGCGCTACTCATCACCGGGGCGAGGGAAGAAAAAGGAATCCGGCGCGCTTCCGCGCCGGTGGAACGAGGCTCAAGCATCGCAGAACTCCTCGTCTAGGGCCAATCAGCCGGCGTGACGCGAAGCCATGCGGGCCTGGCGCTTCTTCATGACTTCCGCGATCTTGGCACGCTGCTCGGGTGTCAACACGCGGGCGGCGTCGATGCTGGCCTGGCTCAGGCGCTTGGAGGCGGCCTCGTGCTGGGCACTGATCTGCACGCGCACAGCTTCGATGGCGGCGGCGTCGACATTGGTGGCCGTGTAGAGCGTGGCCATCTGCTGGTGCAGCTTCATGCCGGCTTCGCGCTGGCCGGAAAGATCCTGGCGGGCCGCCTTGAAGATGGCTTCGATCTGGCTGCGCTGCGAGTCCGTCGCATTGACCAGGTCGAGCAGATGCTCCATATGGCCGCCGAACAGGCCGCCGGGCGCCATCATGGCGGCGCCGCCGTGGTGGCCGGGACCGTGGCCGGGCTGAGCTTGGGCGGCCACACCGCCAAGGGCCAGCGCCGCAGCCACCGTACCAACGCGCAACAGGTTCTGGATCTGGAAGGACTTCATCAGAGGTCTCCTGGAAGAAGAGTGAGTGAGGTCATCTTCCAGGCGGCCTGTGTGGCATCTTTGGGGGTGGGGTAAAGAACTGTGTCGATAAGCAGGACCGGTTTTGTTTTTAGTGAACCGGTCAGCTTCTCGACAGGGTCTTACTTGATCGGCTTGAAGCGCATGCGCTTCGGGCGCGCGCCTTCCTCGCCCAGGCGCTTCTTCTTGTCGGCCTCGTACTCGTGGAAGTTGCCGTCGTAGAAGAACCACTGCGAGTTGCCTTCGCAGGCCAGGATGTGGGTACAGATGCGGTCCAGGAACCAGCGGTCATGGCTGATGACCATGGCCGAGCCGGCAAACTCCAGCAGCGCTTCTTCAAGCGCGCGCAGGGTTTCGACGTCCAGGTCGTTGGACGGTTCGTCCAGCATCAGCACATTGCCGCCCTGGGCCAGCGTCTTGGCCAGGTGCAGGCGGCCGCGTTCACCGCCGGACAGCGCACCGACGAGCTTCTGCTGGTCGTTGCCCTTGAAGTTGAAGCGGCCCAGATAGGCGCGGCTGGGCATGATGAACTTGCCGACGATGATGTTGTCCAGGCCGCCGGAGACGTCCTGCCACACCGTCTTGTCGGCTTCCATGCTCTCGCGGCTCTGGTCGACAAAGGCCATCTTGGCTGTCTTGCCGATCTTGACGGTGCCACTGTCCGGCTGCTCCACGCCCTGCAGCATGCGGAACAGCGTCGACTTGCCGGCGCCGTTGGGGCCGATGATGCCGACGATGGCGCCGGCCGGCACCTTGAACGACAGGTTGTCGATCAGCACACGGTCGCCGAAGCTCTTGCTGACGTTCTCGAACTCGATGACTTCATTGCCCAGGCGCTCGGCCACGGGGATGAAGATTTCGTTCGTCACGTTGCGCTGCTGGTATTCGACGTCCGAGAGTTCCTCGAAGCGGGCCAGACGCGCCTTGCTCTTGGCCTGGCGGCCCTTGGCATTGGAGCGAACCCACTTGAGTTCCTCCTTCATCGCCTTCATGCGCGCGTCTTCGGACTTCTGCTCGGTCTCCAGGCGCTTTTCCTTCTGGTCCAGCCAGTCGGAGTAGTTGCCCTTCCAGGGGATGCCGTGGCCGCGGTCGAGTTCGAGAATCCACTCGGCGGCGTTGTCCAGGAAGTAGCGATCGTGGGTGATGGCCACGACGGTGCCGGGGAAGCGCTGCAGGAACTGCTCCAGCCACTCGACCGATTCCGCGTCCAAGTGGTTGGTGGGTTCGTCGAGCAGCAGCATGTCGGGCTTGCTCAGCAGCAGGCGGCACAGCGCCACGCGGCGCTTCTCGCCGCCGGACAGCACGCCGATGACGGCGTCCCAAGGCGGCAGGTTCAGCGCGTCGGCGGCCAGTTCCAGCTGCAGGTCGGTGTTCTCGGAGCCGGCGGCGGCGATGACGGCCTCCAGCTCGCCCTGCTCGGCGGCCAGCGCGTCGAAGTCGGCATCCGGCTCGGCATAGGCTGCATAGACCTCGTCCAGGCGCTTCTTGGCGGCCAGCACGCCGCCGATGCCCTCTTCCACGGCCTCGCGCACGGTCTGGTCGGGGTTCAGGCGCGGCTCCTGCTCCAGGTAGCCGATCTTGATGCCGGGCATCGGCACGGCCTCGCCCTCGTACTCCTTGTCGACGCCGGCCATGATCTTCAGGATGGTCGACTTGCCCGAGCCGTTCACACCCAGCACGCCGATCTTGGCGCCCGGGAAGAAGGACAGCGAGATGTCTTTCAGGATGTGGCGCTTGGGGGGAACCGTCTTGTTGACGCGGTTCATGGAGAAGACGTACTGGGCCATGGCTCTCAATGCGGAGGTGATGCGCGGCGGGTTGCCGCGAAAGGCGTGATTGTCGCCGCAGCGCGAACCTGACCGTGAGGACTGCACATGACGGGGCCCGCCCCCCGTGCTCGCGGGATGGGGGCGCCGCACGGGATCTGCACAATGCCACCCATGAAAACCCTTGCCGCCCTTGCTTTCGCCCTGCTCTCTGCCGCCACCCAGGCGCAGACGGTATTCAGTGACAGTTTCGAAACCGCCACCCTCGGCCTGAACACCGCGCCCACGGGCTGGACGGTCACCAACCCCGGCGGCACCGTGGACGTCATCGGCGGCGGCCTGTTCGGCAGCCTCTGCGGCGGCAGCGGGCAGTGCGTCGACCTGGACGGCAGCACCGGCCTGGCCGGCGTGCTCAGCCGCAGCTTCAACCTGAACAGCGGCACGACCTACACGCTGAGCTTCGACATCGCGGGCAACCGCCGCGGTGCCGGCACCGAGACCGGCGTCGTCACGCTGGGCAGCGCCTCGCTGAACTACAGCCTGACGGACAGCAGCCCCGCCGCCGCCTACCAGACGATGTCGCTGGCCTTCACGCCGGCGAGCACCGGCCTGTACACCCTGAGCTTCGCCAATGCCGGCGGCGACAACCAGGGCGCCATCCTCGACAACGTGACGCTGACGGCCGCCGTGCCCGAACCCACCAGCGCCGCGCTGCTGCTGCTGGGCCTGGGCGGCGTCGCCCTGGTCAAGCGCCGTCGCGCCTGAACTCGCGCGGCCACCCGGCCGCTGCCCCTAGACTGGCCACCCATCGAAGCCGATGAGGTGGCCATGTCGTTTCTGCGTTCCACGTTGCTGTTCTCGCTGCCGCTGCTGACGGCCCTCGCCGCACCGGCCCAGACCCTGCGCTGGTCCAGCCAGGGCGACATGCAGACCACCGATCCGCATTCGCAGAACGAGGTCATGACCAACAGCCTGAACAACCAGGTCTACGAGTCGCTGACCCGCCGCCAGAAGGACATGAGCGTCATGCCCGCGCTGGCCACCGAGTGGACCCAGGTCACACCGCTGATCTGGCGCTTCAAGCTGCGCCCCGGCGTCAAGTTCCACGATGGCACGCCCTTCACGGCCGACGACGTCGTGTTCTCGATGCAGCGCCTGCGCGACGACAACGCGCCACAGCGCGTCTATGCCAACGCCGTCGGCATGCCCAAGGCCATCGATCCGCTGACCGTCGTCTTCACGCTGGACAAGCCCAACCCCATCGTCCCCGAGCTGCTGGTCAACCTGTTCATCATGAGCCGCAAATGGTGCGAGGAGCACCGCGTCACACGGCCGCTGAACTTCAAGCAGCAGGAAGAGTCCTACGCCAGCCAGAACGCCAACGGCACCGGCCCCTTCATGCTGGTGAGCCGCCAGCCCGGCGTGAAGACGGTCTTCAAGCGCAATCCGAACTGGTGGAACAAGTTCGAAGGCAATCTGCAGGAGTTCATCTATGTGCCCATCGGCAACGATGCGACGCGCACGGCGGCCCTGATCACCGGTGAGATCGATTTCGTCCTCGACCCGCCGCCCCGCGACGTGGCCCGGCTGCGCAGCATGCCCGACCTCAAGGTCGTCGACGGCCAGGAGAACCGCATCGTCTACATCGGCATGGACCAGAGCCGCGACAAGCTGCTCTACGGCCAGGCGCCGGGTGACAAGAACCCGCTGAAGGACCTGCGCGTCAGGAAGGCGCTGTATCACGCCATCGACATCGAGGCCATCAAGACCAAGCTGATGAGCGGCTATTCGGCACCCACCGGCGGCCTGACCTCGTCGCCGCGCGGCGCCTACAACGACCCCAAGCTCGAAACCCGCCTGCCCTATGACGCCGCGCTGGCCAGGAAGCTGCTGGCCGAGGCCGGCTACCCCGACGGCTTCGACATCACCATGGACTGCCCCAACAACCGCTACATCAACGACGAGCGCATCTGCATCGCGCTGGCCAGCATGTGGGCCCAGGTCAAGGTCAGGGTCAAGGTCAACGCCATGCCGCGCACCCTGTATTTCCCCAAGGTCGAAAAGTTCGACACCAGCCTCTTCCTGACCGGCTGGGGCGGCGGCTCGACGGACGCCGACATCATGCTGACCCCGGTGCTGCGCAACCGCGGCGAGCAGGGCGTGGGCGTGGCCAACTATGGCGGCATCGTCAACAACGAGGCCGACGCGCTGGCCGCCGCCTCCACCATCGAGACCGACCCCAAGAAGCGCGAAATCGCCGTCAAGGCCGCCCTGCAGGCCTACCGCGACCAGGTCAACATCATTCCCCTGCACCGCCAGGTCATTCCCTGGGCCATGCGCAAGGAGGTCAGCATCCCGCATTCCCCCAATAACTGGGCCAGTATGGATTGGGTCACGGTCCGTAAATAGTTCACCCGCTAGAATGCGAGCCAACGCCGCGCTGACAGTCTTGCGCGGCGTTTCATTTTTCTAGAGCCCCCGCACGCGGCCTGGCTTGCCCGAAGACTGGTGTCGCCTCCCCGGCGGCACGGCGAGCCCCGGTGATTGTTGGCGTGCCCTCCCCCCTTAGGATTCGATGAGTTTCGACACCCTCGGCCTGGCAGCTCCGCTGCTGAAGGCCATTGCAGACGCTGGCTACACCACCCCCACCCCCATCCAGGCCCAGGCGATTCCCGCCGTCTTGAACGGCGGTGACCTGATGGCCGGCGCCCAGACCGGCACCGGCAAGACCGCCGGCTTCACGCTGCCCATGCTGCACCGCCTCGCCACCGGCGAGAAGCTGCTGAACAAGCGCGGCAAGATCGCCATCCGCGCCCTCGTGCTGACGCCCACCCGCGAACTGGCCGCCCAGGTCGAGGAAAGCGTGCAGACCTACGGCAAATACCTGCCGCTGAAGAGCATGGTCATGTTCGGCGGCGTCGGCATGCAGCCGCAGATCAACAAGCTGCGCGACGGCGTCGACATCCTCGTCGCCACGCCCGGCCGCCTGCTCGACCACGCTCAGCAAGGCACGCTGGACCTGTCGCAAGTGCAGATCCTGGTGCTCGACGAAGCCGACCGCATGCTCGACATGGGCTTCGTGCACGACATCAAGAAGGTGCTGGCCCTGCTGCCCGCCAAGAAGCAGTCGCTGCTGTTCAGCGCCACCTTCAGCGACGACATCAAGAACCTTGCTGACCGCCTGCTCAACGCCCCGGCGCTCATCGAGGTCGCCCGCCGCAACCAGACCAATGACGCCATCGCGCAGAAGGTCCACCCGGTCGGCCGCGAGCGCAAGAAGGAACTGCTGGCCCACCTGATCAAGTCGGGTGACTGGCACCAGGTGCTGGTCTTCACGCGCATGAAGCACGGCGCCAACCGCCTGACCGACTACCTGAACGACCAGGGCATCAGCGCCATGGCCATCCACGGCAACAAGAGCCAGGGTGCGCGCACCAAGGCGCTGGCCGACTTCAAGGCCGGTGACCTGACCTGCCTGGTGGCGACCGACATCGCCGCCCGCGGCATCGACATCGACCAGCTGCCCCACGTCGTCAACTTCGAGCTGCCCAACGTGGCCGAAGACTACGTGCACCGCATCGGCCGCACCGGCCGCGCCGGCGCCCAGGGCGAGGCGGTCAGCCTGGTCTGTGTCGACGAGAACGGTTTCCTGAAGGATATCGAGCGCCTCATCAAGCGCGAGATCCCGCGCGAGATCGTGGCCGGCTTCGCGCCTGATCCCAATGAGCGCGCCGAGCCCATCGTGCTGGGCCGCACCGTGCTGAACCCGAACGGCAGCCGGGGCCGCAACCCCAACCCGCCGGCTGGCGCCAATGGCCGCGGTGGCCGTGGCGGCGGTGGTGGTCGCCCTGGTGGCGGTGGCGGCGGTGCTGGCCGCGGTGGCGACAGCCGTGGCGGTTCGCGCGACGGCGGTCGCCCGAGCGGCAAGCCGGGTGGCGCACACGCCGGTCATGGCGGCGCCAAGCCGGCCGGCCACACCGGTGTTGGCGGTGCCAAGCCCGCTGCCAAGCCGCATTCGCAGCACGCACCGCGTTCGGCCTCCAGCCAGCCCAGCCGCGGTGACGGCAGCGCGCCGCGCCACAACAACGGCCCGCGCCTGACCCAGCCGAAGCGCTGAGCTTCAACGCGTTGCCTAAGCGGCCCGCCCAGTGCGGGCCGTTTCTCTTTTTGCGCTGATCTAATCCCGCGCCATGCCAGACCGCGCATCCTCCGCCACGCTCAAGGCCGACCTGCAGACCCTGCTGGACGCKCTGCTGCTGCTCGGCAGCCTCGTGCCCGTCACCCATGTCGTGCAGTGGCTGCAGATGACCGGCAAGGAGCGCGCCAACGGCGAGTCCTTCCAACAACTGGACGTGCGCGAAGGTCTGCAGCAGTTGGTGGCGCTAGGCATTGCCCACGCATCGCCGGGTCGCGGCGTCAGCGTCGAGGTGCAAGACCACGCCGCGCGCCTGCAGCACCTGTTGGCGCAACCCCACGCGGAGCGGCTGTGGCGCCAGCGCGTGCACCTGCTCGGCAACGGGCACGGCGACTGGCAGGACCCCATCGGCTGGATCAGCGTCCGCAGCGAGCAGGAGCTGCACGCGGTGCTGCGGCTGATGCTGTTCTCGGGCATGCCGGCCGACGAGTTCCACGGCCACCTGGCCGGCCCGCTGCACAAGTTGAACGAGCCGACCCAGGCCGCGCTGGCCCTCGTCCAGCCCTGGCTGCCGCAGGCGCTCGCCCAGGTCGACGCCGAGCTGCGCGACGAACTCTTCACTCACCTGATGGGCACGCTGCCAGCAGGCCACTCGCTGCGCGCCGACATGCTCGGCTGGCTCGGCCAGCAAGCCGCCAAACCCACGCCAGCCATGCGCGGCCGCCTGGCCGAGGCCGCGATGCTGGCGCTGGACCTCGAAGGCGCTCAAGGCCACCTCGACGGCCTCACCGGCCCTGTCATCACCGTGCTGGCCGCCACTTGCGCCTTCGCCGCCGGCCAGTGGCGCGATGCCAGCGCCGGCTTCGAAGCCGCCATCAAGGCGCTTCACACCACCACCCGCAGCCGCCGCGGCGCGCTGCCCCTGGACATCGCCCGTCTCTACCTGCTGAGCCTGCTGGCCCAGGACGACGCCGTGGCCTGGGAGCGCGCCCGCAAATACGCCATCGCCGAATCCGGCAGCCGCTCGCCCGGCGTCTACGACGCCTGGGGCCTGTGGGTGCACGCCATTGGCAGCCGGCTGGGGCACGACCCGCTGCTGGAAGCCGCCTTCGCGCCGCAGGCCGGCGGCGACGCGAGGCCGGTCGACCGCCTCGTGCTGCTGGCCTGGCTGGACAAGCCCGCCACCGGCTGGACGACTCGGCAGGCGCAGCAGGTCGCAGACGTTCTCGGCTCCGCCCAGGCTTTGCTGGCCGAAGTGCTGGGCGCCGCGCGGCTGCGGCTGGAACTGGGCGGCGCCGAACCCACGCTCATCGCCAACCCCTACGGTCGCCCGCGCGAAGCCTGGCAGGACGCCCTTGCCGCCATCACCGCGCTGAGCCAGGACGGCAAGCCCGCCGGCGGCCCCGGCACCCAGCCCGACCTGGCCTGGCAACTGGCACTGGACGCCGCTGGCCGCGTGCGCACGCTGGAACCGCTGGAGATGACCGTCAGCGCGCGCGGCGTCGTCAAGTTCAAGGACGTGACGCTGTCCAGGCTGAAGAGCAAAGGCGCGCCACGCAACCGCGACAACCTCGTGCTGCGCCACATCGAGCGCGACGCCTGGGCCGGCGCGCGCGACCTGYGCCTGGATGTGACGCAAGCCCTCGTCGCCCTTGTTGGCCACCCGCACCTGATGTTCGCCGACGCACCCGGCCAATGGGTCGAGCTGAGCGAAGAGCTGCCGGAGCTGGAGGTCAAGCGCGTCGGCCTGGCCGCTGAYTCGGCCTTCGAATTCCATATCCACCCGCCGCTGGCGACCACCGAGCCTGCACCCACCGGCGACCGTTTCGGCGCCCAGGCCGAACTGGAGCAGGAGCGCCGCAACACCCAGCGCGTGGAGCGCACCGGCCCGGGCCGGGCGCGGCTGATCCGCATCACGCCCACGCAGCGCCGCGTGGCCGAGCTGGTGGCACAAGGCTGGCGCGTGCCGGCCCACGCGACGGCCGAGCTGGGCGCGGCGCTGCAGGTGCTGGCCGGCCACTTCCAGCTGCACAGCGACGCCGAAGCCGGCCAGCGCGTGAACGGCAGCAGTCGCCTGCGCGCCCGCCTCACACCCGACCGCGACGGCCTGCTGCTGCAGCTGGTGGCCCAGCCCTTCGGCACGTTCGGCCCCGCCGTCACGCCCGGCCAGGGCCGCGAGCGGCTGATGTGCCTGCACGAAGGCCTGAGCCTGACAACCGACCGCGACCTGGCCGCCGAAGCGCAACATCGTCAGGCTGTCATCGACGCCCTGCCCTTCCTCGACCCCGAGCACCCCGCCGACCAGCCCTGGCAGCTGCTCGACCCCGAGCAGGCCCTGGCCGCCCTGGAGCGCCTGCCCTCGTTGGACGCGATCGCTGGCCTGGACTGGCCCAAGGGCAAGCCCGTCACCGTACAGCCGCTGGACTCACCAGCCTTGCAGGTCGACGTCAGCAGCGGCCGAGACTGGTTGGGCCTGACGGGCACCGCCACCATCGACAACAACCGCGTGCTGACACTGCAGCAGCTGCTGGCCCTCGCCCGCGACAGCCGCAGCCGCTTTGTGCGCATGGCCGAGGGCCACTATCTGGCGCTGTCCGAACAGCTGCGCCAACAACTGCGCGACCTGGACTCGCTCGCCGTCGTCAAAAAGGACGCGCTGCAGATCCCTCACGCCGGTGCGGCCTGGCTGGAACAGGGCCTGACCGGCACGCAATTGCGCGGCGACAAGCCGTGGCGCGACCGCCTTCAGCGCCTCACCGACGCCAGCGCGCTGCAACCCCGCCCGCCCGCCGCGCTGCGGGCTGAGCTGCGCAGCTACCAAGCCGAGGGCCATGCCTGGATGCGCCGCCTGGCCGCCGCCGGCTTCGGCGCCGTGCTGGCCGACGACATGGGCCTGGGCAAGACCGTGCAGACGCTGGCGCTGCTGATCGACCGCGCCGACGACGGCCCGGCGCTGGTCATCGCGCCCACGTCGGTCTGCGGCAACTGGCTGGCCGAGTGCGCCACGTTCGCGCCGTCGCTGAGGCCCCAAGGCTACGGCGACGTGGCCGACCGCGCCGCGCTGCTGGCCGCGGCCGGCCCGGGTGACGTCATCGTCGCCAGTTACGCGCTGGCGCAGATCGACGCCGAGGCCTTCGCCGCGCGACGCTGGCACACGCTGGTGCTGGACGAAGCCCAGGCGCTGAAGAACGCCGCCACCAAGCGCGCCAGGTCGGTGGCCGAGTTCGATGCCGATTTCCGCCTGGCCTTGTCCGGCACGCCGGTGGAGAACCGGCTGGCCGACCTGTGGTCCATCATGAATCTCGTCAACCCCGGGCTGCTGGGCTCGGCGCAGCAGTTCAACGAGCGCTTCGCCGGCCCCATCGAACGCCAGAAGGACGGCGCCGCCCGGGCCCGGCTGCGCCGCATCGTTGCGCCCTT
Organism: Roseateles sp. P1_C1_2; assembly: GCF_056406535.1. Classification (NCBI taxonomy): domain Bacteria; kingdom Pseudomonadati; phylum Pseudomonadota; class Betaproteobacteria; order Burkholderiales; family Sphaerotilaceae; genus Roseateles; species Roseateles sp. P1_C1_2. The sequence continues at coordinate 2,373 of NZ_JBFUAB010000036.1, read as the reverse complement.
CCTGCTGCGTCGCACGAAAGCGCAGGTGCTGCAGGACCTGCCGCCGCGCACCGAGATCGTCCACCGCGTCGAGCCCAGCGAGCCGGAGCGCCACTTCCTGGAAGCCCTGCGCCGCGACGCCCAGGCTGCAGTTGCAGCGGCAGCGGCCGGCAACGAACGCGCCGCGCCCATGCAGGTGCTGGCCGAGCTGATGCGCCTGCGCCGCGCCGCCTGCGACCCCCGCCTCGTGGCACCCGAGCTGGGCCTGGTGGGAGCCAAGATGGCCGAGTTCGAGCGCATCGTTCGCGAGCTGCTGGACGGCGGCCACAAGGCGCTGGTGTTCAGCCAGTTCACCGACTACCTCGACCTGCTGGGTGAGCGCCTGACGCAGATGGCCGTGCACCACCAGCGCCTGGACGGCAGCACGCCGCAGGCCGAGCGCACCAAGCGTGTCACGGCCTTCCAGCATGGCGAGGGCGAGGTCTTCCTCATCAGCCTGAAGGCCGGCGGGTTCGGTTTGAACCTGACCATGGCCGACTACGTGCTGATCGTCGACCCGTGGTGGAACCCTGCCGCCGAGGACCAGGCCGCAGGCCGCGCCCACCGCATGGGCCAGGCGCGGCCCGTCACCGTCTACCGGCTGGTGACGGCCGGCTCGGTGGAGGAGCGCATCATCGAGCTGCACCGCGACAAGCGTGGCCTGGCCGAAGGCATGCTGGAGGGCCATGAACAGGCCAGCCCGCTGGACGCGGCGGCCCTGGCCGCCCTGCTGGAGGACTGAATGAAAACCATCTGGATTGCCGGTGCCACCGGCCTCGTCGGCCGCGCCCTGCGATCCGAGCTGCCCGACGCCATCGCGCTGGTGCGCAAGCCACAGGCCGGCGCGATGACCGTGGACTACACGCGCCCCGAATCCGTCGCCGCCCTGCCCGCCCCCGACCGCGTCTTCATCGCGCTGGGCACGACGATGGGCCAGGCCGGCTCGCAGGCGGCCTTCCGCGCGGTGGATTTCGACGCCGTCGTCGCCGTCGCGCGCGCCGCTCGCGAGCGCGGGGCCACGCATTGCGGCCTCGTCTCGGCGCTGGGTGCCGATGCCCGCTCCGCGGTCTTCTACAACCGCGTCAAGGGCGAAGCCGAGGACGCGCTGATCGCGCTGGGTTTCGAGCGCCTCGTCATCGCCCGGCCCTCTCTGCTGGACGGCCACCGCGAAGCGCTCGACCAGCCGCGCCGCAACGCCGAAGCCTGGACGCTGCGCCTCGTCCGCCCCGTTGCCGGCCTGATCCCCAAGACCTGGCGCCCCATCGCCGCCGACCGCGTCGCCCGCGCGCTGCGGCTTGCGCTGGCGCAAGCCGGCCCGGCCGTGCAGGTGCTGGAATCCGGCACCATGCAAACCCTGGGGGCCCCATGAAGCTGACCTTCCTCGGCGCCGCCGACACCGTCACCGGCTCGCGCCACCTGCTGACGCTGGGCGACCAGCGCCTGCTGCTGGATGCCGGCCTGTTCCAGGGCTACAAGGCGCTGCGCGAGCGCAACTGGGCGGCGCTCGGAGCCCCTGCCGCACAGCTGGACGCCGTGCTGCTGTCCCATGCCCACCTCGACCACTGCGGCTACCTGCCCGCGCTGCGGCGCCAGGGCTTTCACGGCCCGATCTACGCGACCAGCGCCACGCGCGACCTCTGCGACGTGATGCTGCGCGACAGCGCCCACCTGCAGGAGGAGGACGCACGCCGCGCCAACCGGGACGGCAGCAGCCGCCACGACAAGGCGCTGCCGCTGTACAGCGTGCGCGAGGCCGAGGCCACGCTCAAGCAGTTCGCCCCGCTGCCCCGCGACGGCAAGCTCAAGCTGGGCGCCACCGAGGTGCGCTTCACGCCGGCCGGCCATCTGCTCGGCGCCAGCAGCATCCATGTCAGCCACGGCGGCCGCTCCCTGCTGTTCTCGGGCGACATCGGCCGCGTGGGCGACCTGCTGATGCCGGTGCCCCAGGTGCCGGCCGCCGCCGACGTGGTGCTCATCGAGTCCACCTACGGCAATCGCCTGCACCCCGCCCAGGATGCCCAGGCCCGCCTGGCCCAGATCCTGCGCAACACACTCAAGCGCGGTGGCTCGGTGCTGCTGCCCAGCTTTGCCGTCGGCCGCGCCCAGGCCCTGCTGCTGCTGTTGCAGCGCCTGCGCAACGCCGGCGAGCTGCCGCTGGACGTGCCCATCTGGCTGGACAGTCCGATGGCTGAGCTGGCCACCGAGCTGACAATCAAGCACGCGCGGCTGCTGCGCATCTCTGCCAGCGAGGCGCGCAGCCTGACCGACCGCGTGCACTATGTGACCAAGCAGGCCCAGAGCCTCAAGCTCGCCGCCGACCTTGCCGGCCCGCGTGCCCGGCCGGCCGTGGTCATC